>JAZQTZ010000077.1:0-6939 GCA_045631105.1 Acutalibacteraceae bacterium | reverse complement strand
CAAAAACGTAACATTTATATATGATGCGGATGACGAAACGGCAGAGGTGAAGGCTTTTCCTGCACTTTCGGATGTCAGCCTTGCAATCAACAAGGGTGAGTTCGTTGCCGTGCTTGGCCACAACGGTTCGGGCAAGAGCACCTTTGCAAAGCTCTGCAACGCAATCTATGAGCCGACCAAGGGCGAGGTTGCGGTCAAGGGCATTGTTGCCGATACCGAAGAAAAGGCAGATGAAATCCGCAGAATTGTCGGAATGGTTTTTCAGAATCTCGATAATCAGATTGTTGCAACGATTGTTGAGGATGATGTTGCTTTCGGTCCCGAAAATCTCGGAATCGAGCCCTCGGAAATCCGCAGAAGAGTTGATGATGCGCTCAAGTGTGTGAATATGTATGAATTCCGCCACAGAGAACCTCATAAGCTTTCGGGAGGTCAGAAGCAGAGAGTTGCGATTGCAGGCGTTATTGCAATGCAGACGGAATGCATTGTTCTCGATGAACCGACCGCAATGCTTGACCCCAAGGGCAGAGAGGAAGTTATGACAACAGTCAAACGCCTTAACAAAGAAATGGGAATAACCGTTGTTACCGTTACTCACTTCATGGATGAGGCTGTTCAGGCGGACAGAGTTGTTATCATGGACGGCGGCAGAGTTGTTATGCAGGGAACACCGAAAGAGGTTTTCTCGAATGTTGAGAAGCTTCGTTCTTACGGACTTGATGTCCCACAGTCAACCGAGCTTTGTCATGTTCTCGGAATAAAAGAGGGCGTTCTTGATGTTGACGAATGCGTTGAAGAAATTGCCCGTGCAATGGGAGGTGCCTTATGAGTTTTGCAATTGAAACAATAGGTCTTACCCATTATTATTCCAAAGGTACGATTTCTCAGGTTGCCGCAATAAACGATGTCAATCTGCAGATTAACAAAGGCGAGCTTGTGGGTATTATCGGTCATACGGGTTCGGGAAAGAGCACACTTATTTCACATTTCAACGGACTTTTAAAACCCGACAGCGGAAAAATTCTTGTTGACGGCGTTGATATCTGGAAGGATAAGGAAACTCTCAAGAATTCCCGTTTCAAGGTCGGTCTTTGTTTCCAGTATCCCGAATATCAGCTTTTTGAAGAAACTGTTTATAAAGATATCGCTTTCGGACCGAAAAACATGAAGCTTTCCGAAGCTGAAATCAAAGAAAGAGTTCTGCGTGCGGCTGAATTCACAGGCGTCAAGGCAGAGCATCTTAATAAATCACCCTTTGACCTTTCGGGCGGCGAAAAAAGAAGAGTTGCGATTGCGGGCGTTATGTCCATGCAACCCGAGGTTCTTATTTTTGATGAGCCTGCCGCAGGTCTTGACCCGAGAGGCAGAGCCGATTTGATAAATCTTATAAAGAATTACAGAAATCAGACGGGTAGCACCGTTATCATAGTTTCCCACAGCATGGAAGATATTGCTGAAATGGCAGACAGGGTTATTGTTATGAATAAATCTGCCGTTGCCATGCAGGGAAGCGTTGACGAGGTTTATTCAAGAGGGGATGAGCTTCGTTCAATGGGACTTAACGTGCCCGAAATAACGGAGATTTTTGCAAAACTCCGTGCAAAAGGAATTGACGTTCCTGCGAATGTTTATACCGTTGAGCAGGGCGCAGAGATACTCCGAGGTCTCATGGAGAGGAGGAGTGCAGAATGATAAGAGATATAACCATTGGTCAGTATTATCCCGGAAAATCCGTGCTTCATAATCTTGACCCGAGAATAAAGCTTATTGCAACATTCTGGCTTATCGTTGTTATCTTCCTTTGTAAGAGTTTCTTTTCTCTCGGTCTGATAACTCTTACCGCAATCGTTTCTGCGGCTCTTTCAAAAGTTCCCGCAAAAATGATTTTAAAGAGCTTAAAGCCGATTGTGATTATTCTTATTTTTACGGCGATACTCAATATTTTCTATACTCAGGGCGGCGAAACCTATTTCGAGTGGTGGAAAATAGTGATAACCGAAAAGGGCGTCAACACGGCGATTTTCACCATGGTGCGAATTGTCAGCCTTGTTGTTATCAGTTCTCTTTTAACCTATACCACAACCCCCACAATGCTCACCGATGCGCTTGAAAGAATTCTTTCTCCGCTTAAGATTTTCAAAATCAAGGTTCATACTCTTGCAATGATGATGACTCTTGCGCTTCGATTTATCCCGACCCTTATTGAAGAAATCGACAGAATAATGAATGCGCAGAAAGCAAGAGGTGCAGACCTTGAAACGGGAAGCATTGTTCAGAGAGCGAAGGCTCTTGTTCCTATATTTATCCCCCTCATGGTGTCTTCGTTCAGAAGAGCGTATGAGCTTGCGTTTGCGATGACTTGCCGCTGTTATACGGGTGGCGAGGGCAGAACACGAATGAAGCAGATGAAAATTGCGGCAAGAGATATTGTTGCAATCGCTGTCTGCGTTGCTGTAACGGCAGGGGTTATAGTTCTCAATATGTTTTTTAATGCGGTGATTTGATGCAAAGAAATTTACTTCTTACAATTTCATTTGATGGAACGGCATATCACGGTTGGCAGGTTCAGGAAAACGCCGTGACCGTTCAGCAGACTTTGCAGGATGCGCTCCAGCATATCTGTTCAAAGCGCGATAATGTTGTCGGCTGTTCAAGAACGGATTCGGGTGTTCATGCGAATATGTATTGCTGCAACATCAGAACGGAAAGTGCCATTGATTGCAAAAAGCTTGTCGGCGCGCTCAATGCCGTTTTGCCCAGAGATATCGCCGCAATTGATTGCCGTGAGGTTGACTACGATTTTCATGCAAGATATGACTGCAAGTCAAAAGAATATATCTATAAAATCTGGAATTCACCCAATAAAAACCCGTTCCTTTATAACTATTCTCTCCATTATAAATATCCGCTTGATGAAAAATTTCTTTCCGAGCAGGCAAAGGCTTATATCGGAACGCATAAGTTTGATTCGTTCTGTGCAGCGGGAAGCAGCGTTTGTGACACAGAAAGAACTGTTATGAACGCCGCCGTTGAGCGTGACGGTGATATGGTTATTTTCAGAGTTGAAGCAAACGGATTTTTATATAATATGGTTCGTATAATGACGGGAACTCTCATTGATATTTCAAGGGGTAAAATTCCTGCTGATTCAATTGAAAATATTATTCTGGCAGAGAACCGTTTTGCCGCAGGTCACACCGCACCTGCCCACGGTCTTTACCTCAACAAAATTTATTATTAAACGGGAGGGGGATATATGGCAAAGAAAAAGTCTTCCAAAGAAAAGAAGATAATAAATCTGAATAAAAAAAGAAATGCTCTGACAGCCAAGAAAATTTTCAGATGGCTTCGCATTCCGTTGGTTGTTCTCGTTGTTGCAGCGGCTCTTTTCCTGAGTGCAAGGCTTATGGGTAATGTTGCCGTATCAAACATAACCGACAGCATAAGACAGATCAAAACAATTTTCATAAAGAGCGAAGGTTATCCCTATTCGCTTGAAACCCTCAATTTCAGAAATGCCGTTCCCATCGGCGGAGGACCGCTGGTTATTTATGATGATTCAACGCTTGTTATGAATGCATCGGCAGACGAAATATTTTCAATGCAGCTCAGCCATGCAGACTCAAAGGCTGTGACACGAAATGGACGCGCATTGATTTACAGTCCTTCTTCAAACGAGGTTGTTATTCAGAGCAAAACGGAAAAGCTCGGAAGCATAACGGAGCAGAATCCCGTAACCGTTGCAGCTCTTGCAGAAAATGGAAGCTTTGCAACCTCTCATGCGGCAAATGAAAATCAGAGCATTCTTTCTGTTTATAACAGCAGATTCAAGAAGATTTTCCAATGGAACTGCTCGCAGGAATTCATAACGGACATTTCGCTTTCTTCAAACGGAAAAAAAGTTGCAGTTGCAGCAACGGGAGTTGAAAACGCCGAAATATATACCCGTATAATCATTTTTGATATTGATTCGCCCGACCCCATTGAAGATATAAAATATAAAGGAACAATGTTCCTGAGGGTTGTTTATACTGCATCGAATAAAATTATAGCCGTCGGTGATAATAAGACGGTTGTTCACAACAGAAAAGGTGTGGTAACCGATGAACATGTTTATTCGGAAGACAGTCTCATTGCAATTTGTGTTGATGATGACGGAAACACAACCGTTTGCTACGAAGAATTCGGCGGTTCGAAAACAGGTATTGTAAGATATTCGCACGGCGGGAAAAAAACCTGCTCAATCGTTATTGACGGCTTGCCTGATTGCGTTGCCGCTTATTCAGGCAGAATTGCCGTTGCTTCGGGCAACAGCATAACCCTTTATTCTTCAAGCGGCAAAAAATCAAAGAACATCACAACCGAAAATCCTGTTTCGAGAATATTTATCTGCTCAGGTACGGTTTATACCATCGAGGGCGGCTCGATATATAAATATTAAGGGAGGATGAAAATGAACACACTTTCCTTTATTATTGATGCGATACTCATTCTTATCTTTGTTGCAACGGTTTTGGACGGCAGAAGAAAAGGTTTTTTCAAAACGATGTTTTCTCTTGTTGCAACTGCCGTGTCCGTAATAATTGCCTATGAATATTCAGCGCCGATTGCCGAATGGGTAAACGAGACTTTTGTTCAGAAAGCAGCAGTCAACACATTAGCCAGCTCAATTTCTGCACATTTAAGCAGCGGCACTCAGGCTATGGTTGAGGCGATTCCCGATTACATAGTAAAAGCTGCAGAAGCAAACGGCATTGCTGTTTCGGGTATAGTTTCTGATGTCGGTTCTTCGTTTGATGCAGTTCATGCAGCAGAACTTATTTATGCGGGAGTTTATTCAATTGTTGTTTTCCCGATTCTTTGTATCATTGCATTCATCGTTATCTATGCAATGTCAAACGCAGTTCTTTCCTTCGGAACAAAAATCCTGAACAACATATTCAAACTTCCCGTGCTTAAAGGCCTCAACAAGCTTTTCGGCGGAGTTTTAGGGGCGGTAAAGGGTTTTGTTATCGTTGCAATTTTAAGCATTGCGCTTGTGATTGTTGCACCGATATTGCCTGAGGAAATCGGCGAAGCGGTCAATTTATCAATAATACCGAATGCCATTGAAGAAATTTCAATCAAGATATATTAAGGAGGATATTATGAAAGCTTTGTTAAAAGAATATTTTACGGGATGTCTCACAATCCCAAACCTTCTCTCACTCATCAGAATAGCTCTTATTCCCGTTTTTGCCGTTCTTTTCAATGACGGTAACTATGTGTGGGCAATCATCGTTCTTGCAATTTCGGGTCTTACCGATTTCTTCGACGGTAAAATCGCCCGCAAATTCAACCAGATAAGTGCTCTCGGTAAGCTTCTCGACCCAATTGCCGATAAGCTTAGCCAGATAACAATCGCAATTGTTTTCTATCTCACATTCAAAAACAGCGCTGATGAAACAGTTAAAACATTCAGCTGGATTTTCCTCGTTTTTCTTATCAAGGAAGCAGTTATGGTTGTCGGCGGTGCAATAATGATTATGTTCGGTCTCAAACCCGTTGCTGCTGAAATGCCCGGTAAGATAGCAACCTTTGCTTTCTATTTCATCATGTGCATAATCATGGCTTTCGGCCCTGATATCGGTATTCTCGGAAACTTGTTTACTCTTCCTGCAACAGCAATGCTTGTTCTTGTCGGTGTAAGCGTTGTTTTAACTCTTGTTGCATTCTTTAGCTATGTTCCCGGAGTTATCAGCCAGATCAAGGAAAAGAAAAACGCAAAATAATAATTACTCAAAGGATATATTTCAATGAAACAGGTTTTATGTGCAAAATGTAAGAAACGCCCTGCCATGTTCTTTGTGACAAAGGTAGAGGGTGAAAAAACAACTCAGGAAGGACTTTGCATCAAGTGTGCCATGGAAATGAATATCGGCCCCGTTAAGCAGATTATGCAGAGCATGGGAATTTCTGAGGATGAACTTGAAGATGTGAGCGAACAGTTTGAAGCCATGTTCGGCGAAGACGGCGGCTTTGAACCCGGCGGAGCAGGAACAATGCCCTTCCTTCAGAACTTCGGTGCTATGGGTAATTCTCAGAACGCAGAAGAAAACACTGCTTCCGAAACAACAAGCAGCGAAGAAAAGAAAAAAAGATGGGGAAAGAATAAGAACGCAAAGCAGGAAGATAAAAAACGCAAGTATCTTTCGCAGTTCTGTACCGACCTTACCGCAAAGGCAAAGTCGGGCAATATCGACCGTATTATCGGAAGAGAAAACGAGATTTACAGAGCAATCCAGATTCTTTGCAGAAGAACGAAGAATAACCCTTGCTTTATCGGTGAACCCGGTGTCGGTAAAACCGCAATCGCAGAGGGTCTTGCGCTCAAAATTTCCGTTGGCGATGTTCCCGCAAAGCTCCGTGATAAGGAAATTCATATGCTCGACCTTGCCGCACTTGTTGCCGGCACACAGTTCAGAGGTCAGTTTGAAAGCAGAATAAAGGGTCTTGTTGAGGAAGTGCGTTCCGAGGGCAACATCATCCTCTTTATCGATGAGGTTCATTCACTTGTCGGCACGGGTGATGCGGAAGGCTCAATGAATGCCGCAAACATTCTCAAACCCTCGCTTTCAAGAGGTGAAATTCAGATTATCGGCGCAACAACCTTCACCGAATACAGAAAATATATCGAAAAAGATGCCGCACTTGAACGCAGACTTCAGCCCATCAAGGTTGAAGAGCCTTCGATTGAGCAGACAACCGAAATGCTCATCGGTGTCAAGGATTATTATGAGGATTACCACCGTGTAAGAGTTACCGATACTCTTATTGAAAAGGCGGTCAACCTTTCCGAAAGATATATCAATGACAGATTTTTGCCCGATAAGGCAATTGACCTTCTTGACGAAGCTTGTACTTGCGCAAATCTCCGCAACAAGAATATAAGCGATTTTG
>JAZQTZ010000076.1:0-68100 GCA_045631105.1 Acutalibacteraceae bacterium | reverse complement strand
TAAAAGAAAAAACCCGAACGCATCTCCTATTTTAAAGAGATAGTTCGGATTTTCGTCCTTTGGTCCGAGTGGCGAGACTTGAACTCACGGCCTCTTGACCCCCAGTCAAGCGCGCTCCCAACTGCGCCACACCCGGATATTCTGTTTTCGTTGAGGTTTATCAACTCAACGAATGCTATTATAACACAGAAACTTAAAATGTCAAGAAGTTTTTTCAAATTTTCAAAAGTTTTTTATTTTTTTCGTTGCTTTATCTATTACTATAATAATATAATTATAATCCATTTTACTATTGACAAACCGCAAGTTGTGTTGTATTATGTATATACTTTAACACATAAAAGCTTTAAAGCTGTACTAATTAAAAGAGATGAAGCAAAATCCCTTTTGAAATCTGCAAATAATTTTAAGGAATGATATAAAATGCCAATCACAGAATTTCTCGAAAAAAATGCCGTTCTTTACAAAGACGACATAAGCCTTGTTGAAATCAATCCTGAGGTTCAGGAAAAGAGCCGTGTTACATGGAGAGAATATTCTCTTATTGAACAGGGTGCAAAATCAACAGGCAGAAGTGAAATCACATGGGAAGATTTTAATAAAAGAGCAAACCGCTTTGCAAACTTCCTTCTTTCAAGAGGTATCAAAAAGGGTGACAGAGTTGCAATTCTCCTTATGAACTGCATCGAATATCTCCCCATTTATTTCGGTATCCTCAAGACAGGTGCTCTTGCAGTGCCTCTCAACTACCGTTACACAGCAGATGAAATCAAATACTGCCTCAAGCTTTCAGACAGCGATGCTATCGTTTTTGGCCCCGAATTCACAGGCAGAATGGAGCAGATCTGCGACAGAATTCCCGATGTTCATCTCAAACTCTACCTCGGTGAAGACTGCCCTACATTTGCAGAAAGCTATAATAAACTCGTTACATACTGCACCTCAAAAAATCCCGAAATCGAACTTTCCGATGAAGATGAGGCTGCTGTTTATTTCTCATCGGGCACAACAGGTTTCCCGAAAGCTATTCTTCACGCTCACAAAGCTCTCGTTCATTCATGCAAGGTTGAACAGAACCATCATTTACAGACAAAAGACGATGTTTTTCTCTGCATTCCCCCTCTCTACCATACAGGCGCAAAAATGCATTGGTTCGGCAGCCTTCTTTCGGGAAGCAAAGCAGTTCTACTTAAGGGTGCTAAACCCGAATGGATTATCAAGGCTGTTTCCGAAGAAAACTGCTCAATCGTATGGCTTCTCGTGCCTTGGGCTCAGGATATTCTTGATGCGATTGACAGAGGCGACATCGACATTGACCAATACAATCTCTCACAATGGAGACTCATGCACATCGGTGCACAACCCGTTCCCCCCAGCCTTATCAAGAGATGGCTTAAGATATTCCCCCATCACAAATATGACACCAACTACGGTCTGAGCGAATCAATAGGCCCCGGTTGCGTTCATCTCGGCCTTGATAATGTTCACAAGGTTGGCGCAATCGGTAAAGCCGGTTATGGTTGGGAAACCAAAATCGTTGACGAAAACGGTGAAATTGTTGCAAAAGGCGAAGTCGGTGAACTTGCAGTCAAGGGCGACGGCGTTATGCTTTGCTACTATAAAGATGAAAAAGCAACAAATGATGTTCTTCATGACGGATGGCTCTTCACGGGTGATATGGCTCAGGAAGATGAAGACGGATTCATCTATCTTGTTGACCGCAAGAAAGACGTTATCATTTCAGGCGGTGAAAATCTCTATCCCGTTCAGATTGAAGATTTCCTCCGTAAGCACGATGCAATAAAAGACGTTGCGGTTATCGGTCTTCCCGATGCAAGACTCGGTGAAATCGCTACTGCAATCATTGAAATTAAAGAAGGCTGCGTTGCAGACGAAGAAGACATCAACGATTTCTGCCGTGACCTTCCCCGTTATAAGAGACCCCACAAGATTATCTTCGCAGATGTTCCCAGAAATCCCACAGGCAAGATTGAAAAACCCAAACTTCGCAAGATGTATTGCGGAGAAAGCCTTGTTGCTGCTCAGGTTGAAATGAAACTTGATAAATAAGCTCTTGTATTTTATTAATAAAAGTATTATAATATATTGATTATTATATAACTGATTAGGAGGAAATCCCTTGAAACTTCTTTTAGGAAACGAAGCGGTAGCAAGAGGTCTTTACGAAGCAGGCTGCCGTGTTGTATCAAGCTATCCCGGAACTCCCAGTACGGAAGTTACGGAATTCGCTGCAAAATATGATGAAATAACTTCTGAATGGGCACCCAACGAAAAGGTTGCCGCCGAGGTTGCATTCGGCGCTTCGGTTGCAGGCGCACGTTCATTCTGTGCAATGAAGCACGTTGGTCTCAACGTTGCTGCAGACCCTCTTTTCACCGCATCATACACAGGTGTCAATGCAGGTATGGTTATCCTTGTTGCGGACGACCCCGGTATGCATTCATCACAGAACGAACAGGATTCAAGACATTATGCAATGGGTTCAAAAACAATGATGCTTGAACCTTCCGATTCAGCTGAATGCCTTGATTATGCAAAACGTGCATTTGACCTTTCAGAAAAATTCGATACTCCCGTTATCCTCAGACTCACAACAAGAGTTGCTCACTCCAGAAGCGTTGCAGAGCTTTCCGAAAGAGTTGATAACGGTCTTAAGGAATACACAAAGAACCCTCAGAAATATGTTATGGTTCCCGCAAACGCAAAGGTGAAGCATGTTGTTGTTGAACAGCGTATTCTTGACCAGATTGCATATTGCGAAGAAGGCGCAGATGGTCTCAACACAGTTGAATACAACAGCAAGAAAATCGGCGTTATCACCTCAGGCATCTGCTATCAGTATGCAAAAGAGGCTCTCGGCGAAAACGCATCATATCTCAAACTCGGCTGCGTATATCCCCTTCCCGTTGAAATGATTAAAAAGTTTGCTGCAGAATGCGAAAAAGTTTATGTTCTTGAAGAGCTCGACGATTATATCGAAACACATTGCCGCAAGAACGGAATTGACGTTATCGGCAAAGAAGCATTCACTCTTCAGGGCGAATATTCACAGAGCATGATTGCAAAAGTTATTCTCGGCACAGAAAACAAAAATCTCAAGTCCGATGTCAACATTGTTCCCAGACCTCCCGTGCTTTGTGCAGGATGCCCCCACAGAGGACTTTTCTACGCTCTCAAGCAACTCAACGTTACCGTCAGCGGTGATATCGGTTGTTATACTCTCGGATTTGCACAGCCTCTCGGTATGATTGACACCGTTCTTTGCATGGGTGCATCGGTTTCAGCTCTTCACGGCAGAAACCTTGCAAATCCCGAAAACGCAAAGAAGAGCGTTGCTGTTATAGGCGACTCAACCTTCATCCATTCGGGTGTAACAGGTCTTATCGATATCGCATACAATGCAACAAATTCTGTTGTTATTATTCTTGATAACTCAATCACAGGCATGACAGGTCATCAGCAGAATCCCACAACCGGCAAAAACATCAAAGGCGAACCCGCAAACGCAGTAAGCCTTGAAGCTCTTGCAAAGGCAGTCGGAATTGAAAATGTTATCGTTGTTGATCCTTACAACCTTGCAGAAACAAAAGAAGGCATCAAAAACGCTCTTGAAGCAGACGGTCCCGCCGTTGTTATTTCAAGACGTCCTTGCGCTCTTCTCAAAACAGTTAAACATAATCCGCCCCTTAAAGTTAATGCAGACAAGTGTAAGTCCTGCAAAATGTGCATGAAGATAGGCTGTCCCGCAATCAGCATGAAGGACGGCAAAGCACAGATTGACTTCACTCAGTGCCTCGGCTGTAACGTTTGCAGCCAGCTCTGCAAGTTCGGCGCTATTGAATAAGGAGGTTGGACAAAATGAATAAATCAATTATGATTGTCGGCGTCGGCGGTCAGGGAACATTGCTTGCAAGCCGTATTCTCGGCGCAGCTCTTCTCGATTGCGGCTACGACGTAAAAGTTTCCGAAGTTCACGGAATGAGCCAGAGAGGCGGCTCCGTTGTTACATATGTCAGATTCGGCGAAAAGGTTTCCTCCCCCATTATCGAAAAGGGCGAAGCCGATATCATTCTCGCATTCGAAAAGCTTGAAGCTGCAAGATGGCTTGAATATCTCAAGCCCGACGGCAAAATTATTGTTAATACTCAGCAGATTGACCCCATGCCCGTTGTTATGGGTGCGGCTGAATATCCCGACGGAATCATCGAAGCTCTTAAAGCTTCGGGCGCAGACATTGAAACAGTTAATGCTCTTCCCATGGCTGTTGAAGCAGGCAACTCAAAGGCTGTCAATGTTATTCTTATCGGCGCAATGGCAAAGAATATGACAGTTGTTTCAAAAGAAAAATGGTTAAAAGCACTTGAAGAAAGTGTTCCTCCCAAGTTCCTTGACCTTAACATGAAGGCATTCGAAATGGGTTACGGCGTATAAAAGGAAGTGTTTAAAATGAGCAAATATTTTCAGCCTGAAATCGAAACCATGTCGGTTGAAGAAATGAAGGCTCTCCAAAGCGAAAAACTTGTTAAACAAGTTAAACGTGTATATGAAAACGTCGAATATTACCGCAATCTCATGGATGAAAAAGGTGTAACACCCGACGATATCAAATCCATTGACGATTTACATAAGCTTCCGTTCCTTACAAAAGCAGACCTTCGTGATGCATATCCTTACGGACTGCTCGGAACAGACCTCAAAAACTGCGTTAGAATTCACTCCACAAGCGGCACAACAGGCAAAAGAGTTGTTGCATTCTACACTCAGGCAGATATTGACCTTTGGGAGGATTGCTGCGCTCGTGCAATTGTTGCTGCAGGCGGTACAAACGAAGATATTTGTCAGGTGGCATACGGTTACGGACTTTTCACCGGAGGCTTTGGTCTTAACGGCGGCTCTCAGAAAGTCGGATGTCTGACTCTCCCCATGTCTTCGGGTAATACAGAACGCCAGATTCAGTTCATGCAGGACCTCAAATCAACAATCATTTGCTGCACACCTTCATATGCGGCATATATCGGTGAAACCCTCAAAGAAATGGGGCTTACTCCCGATGACATCAGCCTCAAGGCAGGCATTTTCGGTGCAGAACCCTGGACTGAAGAAATGCGCCGTGACATCGAAAAATCTCTCGGAATCAAAGCGTATGATATTTTCGGTCTTACAGAATCAACAGGTCCCGGCGTTGCTTTTGAATGCGAAGAACAGACGGGTATGCACATCAACGAGGACCACTTCCTCGCTGAAATCATTAATCCCGACACCGGTGAAGTTCTTCCCGAAGGTTCAAAAGGTGAACTTGTTTTCACAAATCTTGACAAAGAAGGCTTCCCTCTTCTCAGATATCGCACAAGAGATATCTGCGTTCTTTCAAGAAAGAAATGTTCATGCGGAAGAACTCTCATCAAGATGGCAAAGCCTATGGGCAGAAGCGATGACATGATGATTATCCGCGGTGTTAACGTGTTCCCCTCACAGATTGAAACCGTACTTCTTCAGGAGGGTTATTCACCCAACTATCTTATTGAGGTTGACAGAGCTAATAATGTTGATACTCTTGACATTTCCGTTGAGCTTAATCCCGACCAGTTCTCGGATACAGTTAAAGAGCTTGCAGCAAAAGAAAAAGCTCTTGCAAACGCAATCAAAACAATGCTCGGCATCAATCCCAAGGTTCATCTTGTTGCACCCAAAACAATAACAAGAAGCGAGGGCAAAGCTGTCAGAGTTATTGATAAGAGAAAACTTCACGATTAATCGGAAAGGAGAAATATCATGAGCGTTAAACAGATTTCGGTTTTTGTTGAAAACAAAAAAGGCGGACTTTACGAGGTAACCTCTATTCTTAACAAAGCAAATGTTGATATCCGTGCTCTTTCAATTGCGGATACAACAGACTACGGTATTCTCCGACTTATTGTAAGCGACCATAAGAAAGCTCTTGAAGCTCTTAAGACTGAAGGAATCATAGCTTCCGTAACGGATGTTCTCGGCATTGAAGTTTCCGATACTCCCGGCGGTTTCTCCGAAGCGGTAAAAATTCTTTCCGATGCTGATATTGCAGTTGAATATGCCTACGCATTCATCACCCGCCACGAAGGTGCAGCCTGCGTTATCATCAGAGTTGAGGATAATGCAAAAGCAGCAAACGTTCTCGGCAAGGCAGGCATTTCACTCATCGAAGCTGACAAAGCTTTCAACTAAAATAATTAACGGCAGTTTCAAAACGAAACTGCCGTTTTTATTTTAAACTATTATATTATCAAGAACCGCAAATGCCTGAGAATAATCTTTCTCGGATTTGAAACGTATTATTCTTTTGAGAATGTTATCATAAAATCTCGGTTCTTCTTCGGTTTCTTTTGCTTCTTCCTCTGCTCTATACTCTTCAAACCTCTTTTTCAACGCAAAAAGGAATTCGTCTTTTGTATAAACCTTAAATCTTTCAACTTCAAGTTCGAAGGCAAGTTCCTCAAGTTCTTCAACAGCCTGAGAACCGTATTCTTCTGCCATTTCACGCATGATATCGCCTTCAAAATAATACCTTACCCCCGAAAGATAACCGAAAGCTTTTCTTGCATCAAGATAACCCATTTTCATTCTTTTGGCAAGCATTTCCTCGCTGAAATCGAATGCAGCGCCCAAATCTTCAACATCATAGGGTCTGATATAAATCATCTCGGCGCAGGTTATATCGTTTTTATGACCTATCCCCTTTATCGAAGAAATATCAACAACAATCATTCTGTTGTAGCCGTTGCGGATAAGCATATTCATGGGTGCATTGTCATAAACTCCGCCGTCGAGATATCTCTCACCCTCCGGACCTATTTTGCTCACTCCGGGCACCTTTGAAGACGCAAGAAGATAATCAACAAGCTGACCCTCGGGGATTTTATCAACAAATATTTCAAGAGGGGTAAACTCGGAAAGATGAAAGGTTACCATTCCGAATTTAACATCGGATTTTCTCACCTTTTCTTCATCAACAAACGGCGCAATGAGTTCTTTCGTTGGAGAAGCATCAATACCGCCGTTTCTGACAATCTCTTTGAATAATGCAGGAAAATTCCTGAAGCTGAAAAGATTTTCGGGATCACGGAGCTCTTCTGTTATTTTCACGCCTTTATCAACAGATACGCTTTCCCAGAGAGTTTTTGCATTTTCAAATAAGTCGGCAGCAATAAGTGCACCGTTGATAGAGCCTATAGAAACTCCGACAACAGCCGAGAATTTTATTCCGAGTTCTTTCATTGCCTGCCATGCACCGAGCTGATATGCGCCCTTTGCACCTCCGCCTGCGAGCACAAGACCGTATTTTTTCACAAAACTCCCTCCATTTACTATTCTGATTTTATTTTATCATATTTAATACTTTTTGCAATAATATGTTGACTTTATTTTAATCGCGTTATATCATTCTATTATATTGAAAATAAGGAAGGTTATTCTTATGAAACTCCCCGTTTGCGTTGAAAAAAGAATGGACGAATACTGTGCCGTTATTGAAAAATACAGTCCCAAACTTGCAAAGCTTTACAGAAACTGCTATCCCAACACTCTCGAAACCGCAACCGAATTCATGCCCGACGGCTCTGTTTTTGTTTTGACAGGCGATATCCCTGCAATGTGGCTCCGCGACTCAACGGCTGAGGTTTCTCACTACATCCCCCTCGCAAAAGAAAATGAAGAAATAAGAGATATCATAAAAGGCGTTATCAAAAGGCAGAGAATGTATATTTCTCTTGAGCCTTATGCAAACGCATATAAAAAAGAGCCGAATGACCATAAGGAATTCGATGATTATCCCGAGAATCACCCCATTGTGTGGGAAAGAAAATATGAAATCGACTCTCTCTGCTATCCCGTAAGACTTGCTTATCTTTATTGGAAAGCAACCGGAGATAATGATATTCTCGGCGAGGATTTCCTTGAAAGCACAAAAACAACAGTTAATCTTTGGAAAACCGAGCAGCATCATTTCGAAAAATCACCCTACCGTTTCACAAGAAAAAACTGCCCCGAGCAGGACACAATTCATAACAACGGCATGGGCAATCCCGTTAATTACACAGGCATGACATGGTCGGGATTCAGACCGAGCGACGACGCCTGCAGATACGGTTATCTTGTTGCATCAAATATGTTTGCGGTTGTTGCTCTCGGATATCTTGAAGAGATGCTCAATGCAGCATATCCCGAAGAAAAAGAGCTTATCGCAGACTGCGTTTCGCTCAAGGCTGATATTGAAAAAGGTATTTCGGAATTTGCTGTTGTTGAACATGAAAAATACGGCAAAATATACGCCTGCGAAGTTAACGGCAAGGGCGATTATTTCCTTTTCGACGATGCAAACGTGCCGAGCCTTCTCTCCGCACCCTATCTCGGATTCTGCGCATATGATGACGAAACATACCTCAACACGAGAAGATTTATCCTGAGCAAGGATAACCCCTATTACTACGAAGGCAAGTTCGGAAAAGGCGTCGGAAGCCCTCACACTCCCGAAGGATATATCTGGCATATCGCCCTTTCGATGCAGGGTCTTTCAAGCGACAATGCCGATGAAATCCGAGAGATTCTTCATATTCTTGAAACAACCGACGGTGACACAGGCTATATGCACGAAGGCTTTGATGCAAACGACCCGAACAAATTCACAAGAAGCTGGTTCAGCTGGTCATGCGCACTTTTTGCGGAACTTGTTGAAAAAGCAGTTGACGAAAAAATAATTTAAGAAAATCCGAAAAAAGGCTTGCAAAAAGCAAAACATTATGATATTATAACATACGTTCGATATGAACGTATGTTGATATGCTGCTATGGCTCAGGCGGTAGAGCGCATCCTTGGTAAGGATGAGGTCGGCGGTTCAATTCCGCCTAGCAGCTCCAGAAAAGACGGTAACAAAAGTTACCGTCTTTTTCAGCTTAATTACCGTTTTATTAAAGAGGAAATATACAATGATAATTCTTATTTCAGGTGCAACTCACACGGGCAAAACCGCACTTGCGCAAAGAATGCTTGAAAAATATAAATATCCGTACCTTTCAATTGACCATCTGAAAATGGGTCTTATCCGAAGCGGCAACACAAATCTCACACCTATGGACGATGATGCGTTAACGCCCTACTTATGGAATATCGTTAAAGAAATGATTAAAACCGCAATTGAAAACGAACAGAATCTCATCGTTGAAGGTTGTTATATTCCGTTTGACTGGACAAAGGATTTTTCCGCTGAATATCTTGAACATATCAGATATATCTGCCTGATTATGTCGGAAAAATATATAAACGAACATTTCGATGACATCATAAGCCACGCCAATATTATCGAAAACAGAATATGCGATGATATATCAAAAACAGAATTGATTGTTGATAATAATCATTCGCTTGAAATGTGTAAAAAGCATAATCTGAAATATATTTTGTTTGATAAAAATTATGACACCGACCGCTTTGAAGAAATATTTTAAAAAAGGTGACAAAATGAAAACCGAAATCAATATAATAGCTCATATTCACACCGATTTTTCATCAAAATTCGGTATTCCCCGTCAGAGCGGACTTGTTGATGAGCTTGAAGCAACGATTATTTTTGAACCCGAATACCGCAATCCCGATGCGCTTCGCGGAATTGAAGAATATTCGCACCTCTGGCTTCTGTGGCAGTTTTCGGAATGCATGGATAAGGAATGGACTCCGACTGTAAGACCACCAAGACTCGGCGGAAATAAAAGAATGGGTGTTTTTGCAACACGCTCCCCTTTCAGACCGAATCCGATAGGTCTTTCATGCGTAAAGCTTATCGCAGTTGAAAAAACAGAAAAACACGGCTGTATCCTCCGCGTTTCGGGCGCAGATTTGCTTGACGGCACTCCGATTTATGATATAAAACCTTATCTGCCTTATGTTGACTCACATCCCGAAGCAAGCAACGGATTTGCACTTAACGAAAAAGAAGGCAGACTGACCGTTGATTTTCCCGAAGAACTTTTAAATATCATTCCGCCCGAAAAACAATCTGCTCTCATTGCTGTTCTTGCGCAAGACCCACGCCCCGGCTATCAGGATATCCCCGACAGAATTTACGGAATAGAATTTGCAGGATATGATATCAGATTCAAGGTTGAGAAATCTGTTTTAACCGTTGTTGAAATTAATAAACTATAAAAATAACCCGAGGTTCTGAAACCTCGGGTTTAATTTATGGCTGGGGAACAATCGGAACACTTTCGTCGACGTGTTCAATCGTTATAAAGTTATTTCTCTTTGCATATGCCCATTTCATTCCGAACGCCTTACATGCGCCGTCAACGGGAATATAAAGCTGACCTTCGTTGCCTCTGAAAACTTCAGCACCAAGGTCGAGTTCACCCTTATCGATCACAGCAATTCTGCTTCCTTCCGTAAAGGTTGCTTCTTTTCCGTAAATTTTAAGGGTCACCTTGCCTTCTTCACGGATATCCTCACCGCCTGCAAATCTAATCATCGTTGCAAAAGGAATGAACCATTCTCCGTCCTTGCAAACTGCGGGAGTTGCCATATTGCAAAGGCCGAGATCAACGCCTTTATAATAGACTCTCGTTCTTCCTTCGCCGAAAATCGGAGCAACTCTGTAGGGCCTGATTTCATCCTTTGCTTTGTCGATTGAGAATTCATCGATAATTCTGCCGTCGTTAAGCTCGGAAACGATTGAGATTTTATCGCCGTCAATCTCAACAAGCGCAAAGGAAGCAACATTTTCTTCATGAGGATAGAAAGAAGCATGCCACACCTTGTCGGTTGTTTTTGTTCCGGGAGGATTAAAATGAGCGTTACCAAGTTCATAGTGAACCGTTCCTTGCGAGGGTCTGTCGAAAATTTCTTCGTTCTTTATCGGGAATGAACGGGAAAAATTATGCTCATGACCCGAGAAAAGAATATCAAGCATTTCCATTGATTCACGCATCATGGGATAGGTATCATCATTTGCAAGGTTGGGGCCTGCATAATAAACAGGAAAATGCTGAACGCCGAGTTTCCATGTTTTATCGCTTTTTGCAATATCTTTTATTGCCCATTCATTCATAAGCTCGGGTTCGTTAACTCCGAAAACATTGAAATGAGCGTTGCCGTAATCAAAGGAATAAATTTCTGTCTGCCAACCTTCGGGACCGTTTTTCGGATAAGAATATTCAAGCTGAGTGTTGAAAAATTCAGCAGGCTCGGCGTAATATCTGTTCACTTCATCGGGGAAATACCGCTCAAAACCTCTGTTATCGTGGTTTCCGCAAGTCATCATATATGGCAGATGCTCGATTATGCCTTTCATGCCTTCAAACATGGCGTTCCACTGAATTTCATGCTGACCGCAGTTTGTGTTATCGCCCGCAGTAAGAATAAACTTCACATCGGGATATTTTGCAAGAACATCTTTGAGGAATTTATTGAGTTTTGAATAATCGGGATTATAGTGGTCATCGTCTTTCTGATGGTCGGAAATTGCGATAAATCTGAACTTTGTAAGATTTTCCTCTTCGGTATCAAACCAAAACTCTTCACTTCGGTTTTCTGCGCTTCCGCAGGTATAATAATATCTTGTTCCGGGTTTCAGATCCGACGGAGTTACCCAGAAAATATTGCTCGTGTTAACATCGCTTTTAAACGGCTTCACGATTGCATCTGCACGCTTTTTTTCTCTGCCTTTTTCATAATATTCAACATAGCCCTCGGTAACATCTGCCGATGAACGCCATGTTACTGTCATTGAATTTTTTGCATCTCCCGAAATGCTCACCATGATATGGTCGGGTTTTTCGGTTGCAAATCTGTAATTCGGAGTTCTGTCCATAATTATTTCACCTTAATTTTAAATAATCTTGCGCCGTGGGAATTGACGTCGGCTGAAAATTCGCCGTCGGTTACTGTATACTCTTCATGCTTCCACATATCCCACACGGAATAATTCATTCCGCCCATGGCGATATCGGTAACATCAAATTTAATAGTTCTGACTTCGTCATCGGTATTGAAAAGTGCAACATATTTGCAATCCTTACCCTTGGAAGTCCAGATGATTTCGCCCTTGCCGTCAGTTTCTTTTCTGCTGAACTGTTTTGCTCCGAACGATGTTTTAAGCATATCGATAAGCTCTCTGTTCTGAAGAAGAGAAAGGGTGAATTCATCGTTTTCACGCATCTCCGCACCTATCATAAGAGGTGAACGGAAAATTCCCCAGAGCGTCATCATTGTTATCTGCTCATCGTGGGTAAAACGGGTATATCTGTTTCTGTATTCGGGAAGTTTTTCGGTTTTCTGAATTCTGCCGATTGGAAGCATATCGCAATCGGGCCATGCGCCCTGCTGAACATAATCCTGCCATGTATAGCAGCGTTCAAACATTGCATAAAGCTTGCTCCATTCGTCCCAGAAATCGCCCGTCATACGCCAGAGATTGGCATTTGCAGCAAGATGTTCGTGTTCCCAAACAGGTGCA
Organism: Acutalibacteraceae bacterium; assembly: GCA_045631105.1. Lineage (GTDB taxonomy): Bacteria > Bacillota > Clostridia > Oscillospirales > Acutalibacteraceae > CAG-177. The sequence continues at coordinate 55,600 of JAZQTZ010000076.1, read as the reverse complement.
GGTCCGGGTGAAAGGCTCAGCACCATATCCCTGCCGCAATTATCAATTGCTTTTCTGAGCATCTCAATTTCACGGCGTGCTGAATAGGGGTTGTCCTTTAAGAATTCGGTGTTTGCAATATCATCGCACTTTATGTAGTCAACGCCCCACTCGGCATAGAGTTTAAAAATAGAATCATAATATTCCTGTGCGCCCTTTGCATCGGGGTTAATACCGTACATATCGGTCTGCCAGGGGCATACGGAAAACTGCTGTGCAATATCCTTTGCGGTTACGCCTTCGGTTATTGTTTTTGCATTCGCATGAACAGCCTGACGGGGAATTCCTCGCATTATATGAATACCGAACTTAAGTCCGAGAGAATGAACATAGTCAGCAATGGGTTTAAATCCCTTACCGCCTGCAGACGAAGGAAATCTTTCGGGCGCAGGAATAAGACGGGAATATTCATCCATATAAAGCGGTGCAAAATTGTGATAATAATAGCAGTCAGCTGTCGGTTCAGACCATTGAATATCGCAGACGATATATTCCCAACCGTAGTCTTTGAGGTGTTTTGCCATATAATCGGCATTTCCGAGAAGCTGTTCTTCATTAACAGCGGCGCCGTAACAATCCCAACTGTTCCAACCCATGGGAGGTGTAGGTGCAAGTTTCTTATGCATATTTATTTTTCCTTTCGATAAACCCTTATCTCAAACTCTGCCTGAGTTTCGAGATAATCGAGATTATTTATTTTTTGTTGGTCTTCAATGCCTGTTTTATAATAATACGGTGTCATTTTGAAAAGACTTTGTATTGCAGCATTGCTGTCAAGACACAGATTCATTTTAACCTGACTCGTTTTTATGCAAACAAAAATTTCACTTTGAGCATCAGGCACATCATTCAGATAAGGCTTATCATAGATTGCAGCTTTGAGTCCGAGAAGATGTTTTTCAAGAGGAATTATCTTTATGAGATACCCGCCTGTTTTTAAAACACGGTAAAATTCTTCATCTGCATCGGGAGAAAAGATATTCAGCACCGCATCAAAGCTTTCATCGGCAAACGGCAAATCAAAAAGACTTGCAACTGCAAGAGGAATTCCGCTTTTTCTTTTTGACGCATATTCAAGCGCATCCTTTGAGATATCAACGCCCGAAACAAAAATCTCTTTCTCCTTTTCGGAATAATACTGTATCAGACCCGAAGAATAATAACATTCTCCGCAACCTGCATCAAGAATATTACCGCCGTCGGGAAGATACTTTTCACAGATTTCACAAAGAAAATCACGAAGAAAAGCATAGTATCCCGAATCGAGAAATTCACGTCTTGCCCTAACCATCAAACGGTCGTCACCGTGGCGTTTTGCGGAAGATTTCTGCGACTGCAAAAGATTCACATATCCGAATTTTGACTTATCAAAACAATGCCCTTTTCCGCAACGATAAAGTCTTTCTTCTTCAGAAAGCTCGTTTTTGCATACGGGACAAATAAAATCAATCATTTCTTAACCCTGTATTTCTCAATTTTTCTCATCATCGACCTGCCGACATCATGCATAAATCTCTCACAGGCAGGAAGCAAGTCATCAGGGAAACCATGAAGAAAACGGTCTGCCTCATAGGTGAAGTTACCCTTATAGTCAATTTCACCGAGTGCATGAAGAATATCATCCCAATCCATTTTCATCATATAAGGAAGATTGTGGCTGTCGTTAACATGGTCGTTATCATGGATATGAAGGCAACCGAGTCTGCTTCCCATCTGACGAATCATTGCGCCTGCATTATCGCCGACAAGACCGCAATGACCGAGGTCGAGACAAGCGGTGAAATTATCGGGATTCAGAGCATCGACATAGCGGTTGAAATCCTCTGCAACGGAGCATACATTGGGAACGATTCTGTTGAGATTATTATCCCATCCCCACATATTTTCAAGGGCGATTTTTACTCCGTAATCCTTTGCATAGGGTTCAAGTGAATGATAAAGCTCCATGTTGCGTTCGAACTGGTCGGAACTGAATTGAACAGGATGAACAACGCAGATTTTTGCATCAAGAATGCCTGCAATTTCAAGCGCTCTCTTAAGCTTTTCAAAAATCTGTGCGGTATACTCACTGTCGAACTCCTTTGCGCTGGGGAACGGAGCATGAGCCTGCTCAAAAGTTACGCCGTAATAATCGGCAATCTCTTTTAAAGCATTGACATGGTTTTTATAAGCTGATGTATTGAGCACATCGTTATCATCATCCATTTTGAACATCGAATAGTCTATTCCGTCAAAACCGCTTTCGCAGATAATACGGACCGCCTGAGCATCGCCGAGACGCTCAGAAATTCTTTCTGTCTGGTTAACAAGCTTCATAAAAATGCCTCCTTAATTATAAGGTCATAAAACATTATAGCAGTTAACATCCCTTTCTACAAGTTAATTGTTAACAATTTTTTAATTGACTTTTAAAGAAAAATATATTAAATTGTATTTTGGAAATAAAAATGAGGGAGAAAAATTATGGCAAAGGCAGAATACAGAAGCTCAATACGCTCAAAAAATCTCATCAAAAAAGCTTTGGCTAAGCTCATTCACGAAAAAGATTTATCAAAAATTACCGTTTCAGATATCATCAGAGAAGCAGATATAAGCCGCGGCACTTTTTACGCTCATTTTTCGGATGTCAATTCCGTTGTAACCCAGATTGAAACTGAAGAAATGAACAGCCTCATGGATTTCGTTGATAAATACGGCTTTGAAAACATCAGCATAAAGCCCAAGAATTTCATTGCCGCTATCTGTGGATACATGATGCGTGATATTGAATATTACCGTATGCTTGCAATGTCAAACATACTCAACAACTTCATCTGGCGTCTCGTAAATGTTTATTATGAAAAACTGCTTGAAAGAGTTCTGACACTCAAGCCGGATATTGACAGAAATGAAGCTGAATTATATCTTATATATATCACTTCCGGCGCAAAAACAGTTATTCTCAGCTGGCTTAACGGAGAAATCAAAGGGACTCCCGAAGAAATCGGAGAAAGACTCGGAAAGCTTATTATGCTTTCGCAAACTTATTTCGAAAAATAATAAAAACGCACGGTGCATCAAAAATGCACCGTGCTGATTTTTTTATAATCCGATAAGTCCGAGAAGACCGTATGAAAAAGCGCTCATAATAAGATTAGCTATAAGAACGCCGAGAGCAATAATCGGGAATGATGTTTTTATTCTTATATCAAGCAGAGCTGCTATCAATGCGCCTGTCCAACCTCCCGTGCCGGGCAAAGGAATTGCAACAAATGCAAGCAGACCCCAGTTTCTCCATTTCTGAACCTTTTCGCTCTTTCTCATGGAACGGACTTCAAGCTTTTCAATGAGTCCTCCGATTCCTTTGAATTTCTTAAGAAACTGAAATATTCTTCTTATGAAAAGCAAGATGAACGGTATAGGAAGGATATTTCCGAGATAGCAAATAACAAATGCTTTCAGAAGTTCAACATCAAGAAGCTTTGCGGCAATCATTCCGCCTCTGAGCTCGAGAACGGGAAACATTGAAATAATAAATATTATGAGTTCTTTCGGAATTGCACCTTGAAATATTCCTACGAGATAATCTGTAATGGCTTCTGTCATTGCAGTATACCTTCCTCAACAAGATTCTGCTCAATCAGAAAATCATGAGCACTCTGAAGTATATTTCTGTCGTTGATAAAACGAAGTGTATCCATAGCCTTATCAAAATTCAGCCAGACATAATCCTCAATTTCTTCTCTCTGGATTGTTGTCTGAGTATCCTTGGTTTTTGCAAGGAAAATTGTTACGGATTTTTCAACCCTGCCCTGAATGGTATATTCCGATTTAGAAGCAAACTGAGGCACAATCTGGATATGGATGCCTGTTTCTTCAAGCACTTCTCTTATCGCCGTCTGCTCATGGGTTTCGCCCTTTTCAATATGGCCCTTCGGGAAACCCCAGTGGGTACTGCGGCGGTTTTTGATAAGCAGATAACGGACTTCGTTGTTGATAATGCGATAAACTACCGCACCGCATGAACGCTCATAAAGGCATTCAAGTTTATAGTTTCTTCCTTTTTCCGCAAATGCAACGGCATCTTCAATCTGATAAGAAATAAATCTCATGCTTTTCGGAGCAACAACATAAACCGTGGGGCTTCCGTCTGCTCTTTTTATTGCGGCAATAACTCTGCCGTCGAAGGTTCTTACGGGATGGTTGATACCCATAATGTATGCGCCGTGAGACATGCTGTCATAACGCTTTTTACCTTCTATGGCGCCGAAATTAAGCTGATAGACAAATCCGAATTGCCTGTTTACGGAGCGGATAGGGTTGGTAACCCTTACTCTGACATATTTGCCGAGCATTTAACCACACCTTTCAGAAGGTCCTTAAGACCCAAGATAAATACTTATGTATTATACTAAATTTATCCGATTAAAACAATAGTTTTATCAAAATTTATATAATTCCCAAATAAGATAAACATATGTTGAATATTTTTCATCTTTTTTACAAAAGCAACATAACAGATTCTCAAGCAAAGGCATCTGCGAATTTCACTATTGATTTATATATATAAAGTATGATATTATATTTATATATTTGTAGTTTTACGGAAGAAGTGAAAACATGAAAAGAATCCTTGTTGCTGATGACGAAGCCCGCATCAGAAGGCTCGTCTGCGACTTTCTTAAAAATGCAGGATACGAAACGGTTGAAGCTGTTGACGGTAAAGAAGCAATTGAAAAATTCTTTTCCGTGGGAAGCATCGACCTTGTAGTCTGCGACATAATGATGCCTGAAGCTGACGGCTGGGAAGTAACAAGAAAAATCAGAGAATCAAGCTCTGTTCCCATTCTCATTCTCACGGCAAGAAGCCAGGAATTCGATGAGCTTATGTCATTTGAAAGCGGCGCTGACGATTATGTTACAAAGCCTTTCAGCCCCGGTGTTCTCGTCAAAAGAGTTGAGGCAATATTAAAACGTTCGAAAACATCACAGACTGAAAACGACGATATAATCTCCATAGACGGTCTTGTTATTGATATCCCTGCCCATACGGTAACAAACAATCTTTCCCCTGTTGAGCTCACAATCAAAGAGCATAACATTCTTGTTAAGCTTGCAAAAAATCATGGAAGAATTTTTTCGAGAGAACAGCTTCTTGACAGCATCTGGGGCATTGATTTTGTCGGCGACCCGAGAACGGTTGACTCTCACGTTGCAAGACTGAGAACAAAGCTCGGCGAATGGGGCGAATCCCATCTTAAAACCGTTTACGGCGTCGGATATAAAATTGAGGTGGAGAAATCTTGAAACGGAAAGCTCCTCTTTTCAGACTCAGCAGAATCAGAATAAAACTGTTTGCGATGATAACCGCTGTTCTTATTCTGTTTCTGACGATGATTGCTATTTTCAGCACTCCTATTCTTTTCAGAGTTTTTTCTTTCCACACATACAGAACCATGGAAACTGCTGCCAAAGAAATAAACAGTTGTGTTCCCGGTTCTTCAACCTATTATTTTGACCTTTATTCCATAGCAGGAAACCACAACATTGATTTTGAGCTTATCAATCCTGACGGCTCGGTATCATACATGTCAAGCAACGGAAACACGGTTTACGGAAGCGAACATTTTTCAGCGGGCGCTTCAAATTCAATCCGCTCATCGCTCAAATCTGTCAAAAACCGTAACTATTCAATTGAGTCGGATAATTTCTGCATAATGAAGCAGTCTATTTCCAATATAGAATACTTTGTTTTCAATCAACCTGTTGATTCGGGCGAAACACTCTATGTTTATTCGGCGGTCGCAGACGTTGAAAATATCGTCAGCGTTGCAGGAAATGTTTATTCATTCATAAGCATACTGATGATAATTCTAATGTCCGTTCTTTTTTATCTCCTGGTTGCAAAATTCACAAAACCGCTCGTAGAAATGAACGACATCACAAAAGATATGGCGGCGCTCAATTTTGAACGCAAATGCGATAACTACGGCAAGGATGAAATCGGAGAACTCGGTTCAAGCATAAACACTCTTTCAACAACGCTTAACACTACTCTGATGGATCTCAAAGATAAGAATGCCCGTCTTGAAAAAGATATTGAAAGACGTCATCAGCTTGACAATGCAAGAAAATCATTCATAAACAATGTTTCCCACGAACTTAAAACTCCAATCGCAATCATTTCGGGTTATGCGGAGGGTCTTTGCGAAGGCATAAGCGATGACCCTGATGTCATCAAAGAATACTGTCAGATTATCAACGATGAAAGCCGCAAAATGAATTCTCTGGTAGTTGAGCTTCTTGAACTTTCAAAGCTCGAAAGCGGTGCACAGCCCTTCACTCCCGATTATTTTTGCCTCGGTGAAAAAATACAGTCACTTTTCAACCATCTTTCTCTTTTGTTTGAACAGAACAGCATAACGGTCATAAATGAAATCCCCGGAAATCTTATGTGTTATGCTCAGGAGGATAAAATTGAAATTGTTCTGAAAAACTATATAACAAACGCTGTTTCACATTGTTCGGGTGAAAAAATCATCAGAGCAACCTCAAAAGAAACAGACAGATTTATCGAAATCGGTATTTTCAACACGGGCGATAATATCGCCGAGAATGACCTCCCCGAGCTCTGGGACAGCTTCTACAGAGCGGATAAGGCTCACGGCAGAAGCGAAAACCGTTTCGGTCTCGGTCTTTCAATCGTTAAAAGCATCATGACCGCCCACGCATGCAAATACGGCGTTAAAAATCTTGAAAACGGCGTTATTTTCACTTTTGAAGTTTCAAAGGATTCCGGATACTATGATAATTAAAAGTAATTCAAAAAGAATAATAACAAGGCTTATTTCACTCGTTTTGTGCATATGCCTTGCCGCAGGCTGTCTTTCTTCATGTTCAAAGCAGGATGAAAGCGGAGTGAAAACAGTCAAATCCGAAGCGGAGAGAAACACAATAACCAACCTTTCCGACAATGCCGAAATTCATTATTCGGAAAGCGAAGAAAGTTTTTCCGTTAAAGCGGCAACATCGGGTCTTATCGAGCTTCTTGTTGACCCTTCGACAAACTCATTCGGCATCAGAGAAACAACTCAGAATCAGCTTTGGAGTGTCCTTCCCCTGCTGAATAAAATTGCTGACGGTGAAAAACTTGTTACGGACTCAAGCATGGTTTCGCTGAAAATTCTCGGCGGTACGGATATCTATTATCTCAATTCGCAGGATAACTCCGTTGCATATAACAAAGCATCATATATTCCCGTTGAAAACGGCATCACATTCCTCTTTGATATTTTTGCAAACGAGGAAACCGCCGCAAAAACCTCTTATGACAAAACAGATATCGGCTTCAATGTTTCGGTAACCGTCACCCTTAAAGACGGCAGCATGAACGTTACCTGCACAAACACCAATATAACAGGAAATCCCGATGCATATATCGAAGACATTGAGCTTCTCAATTATTTCGGCGCATATAACGATACCCGTGACGGCGATTTTCTTCTTGTTCCCGACGGATGCGGTGCGATAATCAGAACATCCATCTATGATGAATCGTTTGAATCGCTTTCGTTTGACATTTACGGAAGTGACCCCTCAGCAGAAAAAGAAGAAACAGAAAGCGCAATTGTTCCTGCATTCGGAATAAAACACGGCGAAACAGCCTTCGTTTCTCTCATTCAGAACGGAGATGCGGTTGCTTCGGTCAATGCAAAAAAAGCTACTCATATAAGCGAATACAACATAGTTTATCCCTCATTCAACATCACCCCCGTAAACTATGACGGCGATACACTTTATATTTCAAAATCATCAACAGTAAATGAAATCTCGCTTTGCTACCGTTTTCTTGCCGGCAGCAACGCAACTTATGCAGGTCTTGCATCCGCATGCCGTGAACAGCTTATAAGAAACTCTGTTCTCACAACCAAAACGATTGAAATCGGAGAATATATGCCGTTCTATCTTACGCTTACCGGCAGCGCAAAGAAAACTCTCGGACCTGTCACTTATCTTTCAAACCTCACAAACTTTGAGCAGGCAACAGACATGCTCACAAGAATGAAAAACAAAGGCATCAACAATATCAGCATAAGATATACAGGTGCATTCAACGGCGGTCTTGATTCGAAAGATATTTCTTCTTCAGATATCATGCTCCGTCTTGGCGGAACAAAAAAGCTCAGCGAACTTTATGATTATGTTTCATCGCAGAAGATGAATCTTTTCCTTGATATCAATCTTCTTTCGTCATCATCAGGATTTTCGGGTGCATCCGCAACGAACATTCATAAACGAACCTCTTTATTCACTCCCGAAAATAATCTTGTTGATTTCATGGAGGAAACAGTAAAAGAAAGACAGCTCAGAAGCCTTAAAAAGCTTAAGGATGTTGTTGCAACCGTACTCAGCGACACAAGATATTACGCCTTCTCGGGCTACTGTCTCAACGATGCAGGTTCCGTTCTTTATTCGGATTTCTCAACCGACGGAATGCTCAGAGATGAAGCCGCAAAAACTATCAATTCCGCTATCGCTCCTCTTTCAACAGGACATTCGGTTATGGCTGTCAAAGGCAATTTCTATATGCTCAAAAATGTTGACTCTGTTATCAATATCCCCCTCGGAACAAGCGTTGCACAAAGCGGTGCTTATCTTGCGGTTCCGTTTGTTCAGCTCATTCTCCACGGAATTGCAGACTATGCAGGCGAGCCCATTAACACGGGCATCAATCTTCGTGAGACCCTTCTCAAAAATATAGAATACGGCGCTTGTCCTCATTTCGAATGGAACTACGAACCCGTTATCGGCCGAACGGAAAACGACAGATTTTATTACGATAACACTATCAATGCCGCTGCGGAATTTTATACCGAAGCAAACGAAGCTCTCAATGACCTTCGTGACGCAAGAATAACCGACCACTATGAGGTTGAAAACGGTATCTTCTGCACGGAATACGATACCGGTGCAAGAATTTATGTTAACTATACCAACACCGATTTTTCAATTCTCGGTGTTGTTGTTGAAGCAAGAAACTTCTTGAGAGTAAATTAATTTAATCGGAGGAATAATCATGCCTTATATCAGAACTACTGTAAGCAAAGAACTCACCGCTGAAAACAAAGATAATCTCAAATCAAAGCTCGGTCAGGCAATTGCACTCATCCCCGGAAAAACAGAAGCATGGCTTATGCTTGCATTCGAAGATAACATCGATATGTATTTCAAAGGTGACTGCAGCGAAGATTATGCATATCTTGAAGTCAGCCTCTTCGGAACCACATCGGATGCCGCATATGACAGACTCACAGCCGCTCTTTCCGAGATAGTCAACGAAGAACTCGGCATAGACAGAGCAAATATCTATATTAAATACGAAGAAGCAAATCATTGGGGTTGGAACGGAACCAACTTCTGATATGAGTAACAGAAAACACGAAATTCTTCTGATTGCCGCCGCACTCATCGTTGCTTCATGCGCACTTCTTTATTCGGTCTTCGATTCTCCGAAATACAACAGTCTTGAAGCTCTGCCGATACCGACAGAAACAACATTAAGAACGACAACCGTTCAAATCGGCAAAATAAATATCAACACTGCGACTGTTGAAGAACTGATGCAGCTTGAACTTATAGGTGAAAAAAAGGCGCAGGCAATCGTTGATTACAGAGAAGAAAACGGCAAATTCCGAAGCGTTGAAGAAATCATGAATGTTAACGGAATAAGCGTTACCATTCTCGAAAAAAATCTCGATAAACTCACGGTGTAAGGTGAAAACATGGAAAGACTTGAAATAAAAAATTTTTTTGAAAACCCCGAAAAATACGCAGACCAATCCGTTACTGTTTACGGCTGGATAAGAACTCTGCGCGACTCAAAAGCAATAGGATTCATTGAGCTCAACGACGGCAGCTGTTTCAAAAGCGTTCAGGTTGTTTTTGAAGCTTCAAAGCTTAAAAACTATAAAGATATTGCAAAGCTCAACGTAGGTGCGGCAGTAAAGGTTACGGGCACCCTCCTGCTCACCCCTCAGGCTAATCAGCCTTTTGAAATCAATGCCGACGAGATTTCAATCGAAGCAACCTCAACTCCCGATTATCCTTTGCAGAAGAAAAGACATTCGGTTGAATTTCTGAGAACAATCGCTCATCTCAGACCCCGAACCAATCTTTTCAGCGCCGCTTTCAGAATCCGTTCCGTTGCGGCATATGCAATTCATAAATTCTTTATCGACCAAGGATTTGTTTATGCACACACGCCTCTCATCTCATGCTCTGACTGCGAGGGCGCAGGCGAGATGTTCAGGGTAACAACTCTTGATATGGAAAATCTTCCGAAAGCAGAAAACGGTGAGGTTGATTACAGCGAAGACTTCTTCCAGAAACCTGCATATCTTACCGTTTCGGGTCAGCTTCAGGCAGAAACAATGGCTCTTGCATTTGGTAAGGTTTATACTTTCGGTCCGACCTTCAGAGCTGAAAAATCCTATACACAGCGCCATGCGGCGGAGTTCTGGATGATTGAACCCGAAATGGCATTTGCAGAGCTTTCCGACGATATGGATGTTGCGGAAGCGATGATTAAATATGTTATCAAATATGTTCTTGACAACTGTCCGCAGGAAATTGAATTCCTCAACAAATTCGTTGATAAGGAACTCGTTGAGAGACTGACTGCAGTTGCGAATTCAGATTTCGGCAGAGTAACCTATACCGAAGCAATAAAACTTCTCGAAGAACGAAACGATGAATTCGAATATAAAGTAAAATGGGGCTGTGATTTGCAGACCGAACACGAGCGCTGTCTTACAGAAAAGATTTTCAAAAAGCCCGTTTTTGTTACTGATTATCCCAAGGAAATCAAGGCTTTCTATATGCGTCTTAACGATGACGGAAAAACCGTTGCCGCTTGCGACTGCCTTGTTATGGGTATCGGCGAAATCATCGGCGGAAGCCAGAGAGAGGAACGCCTTGACCTTCTTGAAGCAAGAATCAAGGAGCTCGGTCTTGACCCCAAAGATTATGACTGGTATCTCGACCTTCGCCGTTACGGCGGTGTAAAACACAGCGGATTCGGTCTCGGCTTCGAAAGACTTGTTATGTATTTAACAGGCATTTCAAATATCCGCGATGTTCTTCCATTCCCCAGAACAACAGGTTCTGCAGATTTTTAATTGAAAAAAATTATCCCGACAGCTTTTTACAGCTGTCGGGATTTTTGTTTTAATATCCTACCGCTTCTACTCCATAAACGGCTTGTTCGTAAGTAAATCCTTCGAATTCAAGTTGATCGATAAGACCATCTCTTGAGAACGATGAAAATTCAAGATACGACTCTGCTTTTTTAGCAGCCTGTTCATTCCAGTCTGCCCCACAATTCTTCACGCCATATTTTGCTTCAGAAGATGTAAAGCCTTCAAATTCAAGCTGTTCAATTAATCCCTCTTCAGAAAAAGCAGAGAAATCAAGATACGAGTCTGCCTTTTTCAATGCTTGATCATTCCAATCAACATCTACATTGTCAACCGCATAAACTGCATCTTCATTTGAAAACCCTTCGAATTCAAGCTGTTCAATTAATCCTTCACGGGAAAATGCTGAAAAATCAAGATATGACTCTGCTTTTTTGCGGGCATTTTTCTGACCCATTGTTTCTTTTGATTCCGTCTTTGCAACAGTTGTTTTTTGAGTTGTATTTTCTATCTGTATTTCTGTTTTTTCAATAATATTATTGCTTACTTCTTCTGCAACAGTTGTTGTTTCTCCTGTTTCTGCTGTGTTTTCTTCATCACCACCGCCGCTTATTATCGCAATAAGAATAAATGCGATTATAAGCCAAAACCACCATTTTTTATAAATTGGCTTTTTATTCTTCACTCCGCAATTAGGACATACTTTAGCCTTCGATGAAATTTCACTATTGCATGATTTGCAATTTACATGTTTCTTTGACATTTAGCATTCCTCCTGAAAAACACAAAAAATGAATATGTGTTTTATTCTTTATATGAATATTATATTCAGGCAAAATATAAATGTCAAGCATGATTAATTGAATATTCGAGGTGAATATAATGAAGAATCTAAAGCTTATCAGAGTGATAAATGATTATACTCAACTAAAGGTGCAAACGGAAAAAGGAATTCCACAAAGCATGATTTCTAAATATGAAAATGTGATTTAATGCCAAGTGCCGAAAAATTAATCATCCTCGCAAAATTCTATAATACAAGTCACGATTTTCTTATGGATTTAACAGACGAAAGAACTCCTATCCACCCAAATCAAAACAAAAGATTTCCCGCCGAAATCAATCGGCGGGATTTTTGCAAAATTAACTTTTCTACGTTTATGCATTGTTATCCAAAGGATTATTTTTACCCGAAAGAATGCATACCGTAACTGTCATTGCAAGAAGCGCTGCTATTGCTGTAAGTTTTAAGATAATCATTGTTTGTCCCCTGTTTTCCGTTTCTTTATTACAACCATATTATAGCCTTTTAATTCCTAATAAAAAAGCAGGAAAATCTTTAAGATTTTCTTAAGAAAAAAAGAAAAATATTAAGTTGATAATATAAAAGTATATGTTATAATTAATTACAATAAATATACAGGAGTAAACCGATGACAGATATAAGATTTGCAACGGAAAAAGATACTGATTTAATCCTTGATTTCATAAAAGGTCTTGCGGAATATGAAAAGCTGGCGGACGAGGTTGTTGCAACCCCTGAAATTTTAAAAGAATGGATATTCGAAAAGAAAAAGGCAGAGGTTATTTTCGCCCTTGATAACGGAAAAGAAGTCGGCTTTGCTCTTTTCTTCCATAACTTTTCAACCTTTCTCGGCAGATCGGGAATATATCTTGAAGACTTGTTTGTTCTGCCCGAATACAGAGGCAAGGGTCACGGCAAAGCTCTTCTCAAGGAACTCGCAAAAATCACAGTTGAAAGAGGTTGCGGACGTCTCGAATGGTGTTGCCTTGACTGGAACAAACCAAGCATTGATTTCTATCTTTCACTTGGCGCAAAACCTCTTGATGACTGGACTATCTACCGTATGACAGGCGAAGAACTCAAAAATTTTGCAAAATAAAATTACGGACTGTATCGGATGATACAGTCCGTTTTCCGTTATTTCAGCGTTGCGTTAAGTTTCTTTCCCGTTGCTTTTACGATGAAATAAACCGTAAACCACACAACAAAATATGTCACAACAAAAATCGCTGTGAATATTCCTATAACGCCCCATTCAAATGGTATCCATGAATTAAGAATATAGCAGATTACATAGACTGCATAAAGCATTCCGAAATGGCAGAAGAGTGATTTCGGAAGAGACCAATGCTCAATCTGATTGAACACACTTACACCTGCCTGAACAAAAGCGAGAATATAGGTTGAAACTATGCCAAGCAGAATCTGTCCTCCGCTTACGCTGAAGTCATCGAGCGTTTTTGACAGAACAAAAAATATTATTCCGAGTATAATCGGACCGAAGCCTGCAAAAACAAGACCTCTGTGCAAAAATTCTTTCAAGTATCTGTTCATTATCTAACACCTAACCTTTCCTTGACTGATTTCAGGTTTCTTCTTGAAACATAATCTCTGTAGCCGTTTTTGAATGTAACGGTGAGCATACCCGAAACCGACGTATCAAATTTTTTGATTTTATTGATATTTGCTATGCATGACTGGTTGATTTTAACGAAATCATCCGAAAGTTTTTCTTCAATCTGATAAAGGCGATTCTTTATCTGAAGCTTATCTTTATCGGTCAGGGCATATACTTTATTATCTTCAACCGTAAAACAGCATATCTCTGATAAATTCAGCCGATGAATCTCCCCTTCGGAATATCCGATAAACATATTCTCATTATTAATAAGGTTTATTATATCTTCAACAAGCTTTGTTTTTTCATGGGCAAAAATCAAAACCTCCTCTTCATGTTCTTTGTCGATTGTGATAATGCATTTCATAAGAAGCCTCCTTACATCTGCATAATACTATTTCAAAACTGATTTTTCAAGAATTTTAAGCCGTTCGGTCGCTTTTGAAAAGTATTCGGCAAAAACCAAAAATTTTCTCAAAAAAACTATTGACAAAATGAATTTTCGGCGCTATAATAACAATAACGATAACGATTATCGTTATCAACAAGGAGGTGAGTGAATGCAAAGACACAGCAGACAACGAGATGCTATACTTGAAAACCTATGTTCAAGATACGACCATCCCACAGCCGAGGATTTGTATTTCTCACTTAAGCCCAAGATACCGGCTCTCAGCCTTGCAACGGTTTACAGAAACCTTTCGCAACTCGAAACAGACGGCAGGGTTATCAGAATCGGCTCGGGCGGTACGGCAAGATATGACGGCAATGTTGCTCTTCACTACCACCTCTCCTGCCTCGGATGTTCAGGCGTTGTTGATATCTTTCTTGATGACGATTGCGGTCTGACGGAAAAAGCAACTCAGGCTTTTGACGGAACGATAATTTCTCATTCCGTATTATTCACAGGCTACTGTTCCGAATGCTCAAGGAAGCTCGGATAGTAATAAATAATAAAAAAATAAATTCTATAATATTTTGGAGGAAATTGTTATGAAAAAATTTGTATGCTCAGTTTGCGGTTATGTACACGAAGGTGACTCAGCTCCCGAATTCTGCCCCCAGTGCAAGGTTCCCGCTGAAAAGTTCAACGAACAGAAAAGCGGCGAAATGTCATGGGCTGCTGAACACGTTGTAGGCGTTGCAAAGGGCGTAAGCCAGGAAATCATCGACGGTCTCAGAGCTAATTTCGAAGGCGAATGCTCAGAGGTTGGTATGTATCTCGCAATGGCAAGAGTTGCTCACCGTGAAGGCTATCCCGAAATCGGTCTTTATTGGGAAAAGGCAGCTTATGAAGAAGCTGAACATGCAGCAAAATTCGCAGAGCTCCTTGGTGAAGTTATCACCGACAGCACAAAGAAGAATCTCGAAATGAGAGTTGACGCTGAAAACGGCGCAACTGCAGGCAAGTTTGAGCTTGCAAAGATGGCAAAAGAACAGGGTCTTGACGCTATCCACGACACCGTTCACGAAATGGCAAGAGACGAAGCAAGACACGGCAAGGCATTTGCAGGTCTTCTTGAGAGATACTTTGGTTAATCCCCTACACCATAAAAAATTAAGAGTGGCTGAAAAGCCACTCTTTTTGTTTTTTATTCTTATTATTCGACAGATACGTAATGCAGAAGCACTCCTATAGGGCTAAAGCAGAACAGATAGTCACCCGACCAAACAAGTTCGCCATCATCAGGCGTAAAATTTATATTATTATCTCTGAAATAATAGCTATAATTTGAATAAGCTGTTTCTTCATAATATCCGTTCAATCTAACCCCATAACTGTGTACATATTTAAAATCGCCTGCATATGTAATGGTTTTTGAATTGTGTAACGGACTATTGGACAAACCTATAACATCTCTTGAAAATTCGTTATTTTTGTCAGCATAGTAACCCTCTCCAACTGTGGTTGTAATAGCCTTTGTTCCGTTTTTATTTATATACTCAGCAATAAATTCTGTATCTCGAGTTAGGGAAGGTGCTTGAACTTTATAATATTTCAACCCCATATTTATGATACCAATGTCATTTCTTACCTGTTCAAAATCCATAAGATCATTCAGTTTCACAGAACTGAAATACTCATTCATTGCCTCAAGTACATTTTTCGAATGAAACTCTGTATATTCCAATTCACCCAAGAAATCATTCAACATAACGCTCTCATCATTTTCGCACATTTCTTTTACAAGAGATGTCAAAAATTCATCCATTCGGGGATCCTGTGCTTCTTCTTCTAAAAAAAATATATGAAAGCTGTCTCTTTCTCCTGAGCGAAAATCATCCACTTGTTCCTGAATATCTTTCATTTCGCCTTTTATATAACGGTCATCTTCCGTCGCTTTCCAATACACTCCAAAAGCCAAGGCACAAACCAACACAGCAGATATTATGATTATTATCAATTTTTTCTTTTCCATAGATATTACCTCTCTTTACAAATTAACTAAGCTAAATATGACGAATCACACATATTCTTCAACAGCATTATACAGCATTATATTCATTTGTCAAGCCATATACAAAACCACATAAGCGCTATTGAACTCAGCAAGGCAGACTTTCTTTTGATGTTATTTTTAAGCTTTAAGAGGTTCTTGAAACAACCCCAAAGAAACTATTTGATATTCGGTATGCAAAACACGGCAAAGCATTTGCAGGTCTTCTTGAGAGATACTTTGGTTAATTTAATAAAATATTCAAGGGAGCAGGTTTTATGCCTGCTCCCCTTTTCGTTATATTTTGTTTTCGGTTTCGGTTATTGCTTTCAAAGCGTTTTCTGCCGTTTCTTTGAGAGCATTCTCTACAAACGGAGATTTAAGTCCTGCGCCTTCGATTAATTCACCGAGAGATATACCGCCTGTTTTCTTAAGGAAATCAACATATTTTTCAAGTGCATCATCAAAATCAGCTCTCGAAAGACCGAGAAAACCAAGCGCAACGCACTGTGCAATGCAGTAATCAATATAATAAAACGGACTTTCATAGATATGCATCTGATACTGCCAACGTGTTCCGAGTTCAAGATAAGGGATTCCCTCAAAAGAAAGATAAGGTCTGTATTTCTTTTCAAGCTTCAGATATTCAGACTTGCGTTCATCGGGCGTAAGGTCGGGATTTTCATAAACAAGATGCTGGAACTCGTCAACAATCGTTCCGTAGGGAATGAAAGAAAGTGCATCAACGATATGCTTATAACGGTATTTATCCGATTTATCGCCAAAGAAATCATCCATATATTTATGGCAAAGGAATTCCATGCTCATGCTGTGGCACTCGTGAGTTTCCATTCCTGTGGGATAATCGGGCTGAGCAAATTTGAACATATAATCCGCCGCAAGTGCGTGACCGAATTCGTGGGTAATAACGTCGATATCTCCGCTTGTGCCGTTGAAGTTTGCAAGGATAAAAGGCTGTTTATATTTCGGGAAAGTTGTGCAGTAGCCGCCGCCGAATTTACCGTCACGGGCTTCAACATCAAAAGCTTCGGCATCGAGCATTCTCTGCATAAATTCGCCGATTTCGGGTTTCATATCATTATACATTTTAAGCGCATTCTCAAAGATTGCAGGTGTATCAATGACAGGTCGGGGCATTTCACCCGTAACGCTGATTGCATCGTCATAGTACATGATTTTATCGAGATTCAATCTGTTTCTTATGCGTTCTTTAAGATTTACAACAGCAGGAACAATATCGGTTTCAACGCTCTTTCTGAATGCGGCAACCATTTTTTCGTCGTAGTCTACCCTGCCCATTCTGTAATAACCAAGCTCAACAAAGTTTTTGTAACCGAGCTTGCGAGCGATTTGTGTTCTGATTTTCACAAGACCGTCAAAGATTTCATCAAAGGTTTCGGCGTTTGCTTCCATCGTTTTGCCGATTGCTTCTGCAGCTTTCTTTCTGACTTCTCGGCTGTCATCTTCGAGTTTACCCCTCAAAACGGAGAGGGGCATTTTTTCGCCTTCAAACTCAAATGCAAGTTCACCCATGAACTTTGAGTATTTGGTTACAAGTGCATTTTCCTGCTGCAAATCCTCGATAACTTCGGGCGAGAATGTTTTGAGCGACATCTCAAAGCCCTTGAAAACTCTGGGATTTATCAGTTTTTCTGCTTCTGCTCTGTAAGGTGATTCAAGCATCGCTTTTTTATATTCATTCTCAATCTCAGAGAAAAGCGGCATTGCATTATCATAATAATCCATTTCGCCGTTATAGAATTCATCCCTTGTGTTCAGGGTGAAACGGCAATTTGCAAGGGCACAGGCTGTTTCAGCCTCTTCGCTGATTTTGTTGAATTCATCCCTCGCCGCCTTCAAATCCTCTGCTGATTCTGCAGCCTTGATTTTTGCAATTATCTTTTCGGCTTGTTCTTTTACTTCTTCAACCGTAATTCTCTTATACGGCATTTCGGAAACTTTCATAATTATCCCCTTCCGTTAATATTTAACAGTTATAGTATACTATGGATAATGTAAGAAATACAACAGAAATTTTTCTGTTTTTAAACAGTAGAAAAGAATTAATAATTATGATATAATTTAAAATATAAGCTTTCATCAATATGAAAAGGGTAGTTTATATGAAAAAAAGAACAAAAACTTTTCTCGGCATAATTGTTTCAATCGCACTTGTTATCATCTTGGGAATAACAAACATTATTCCTTATTTTGCGGTTATCCCTGATATGGTAAAGGTCGGGATTGATTATATTTCTCTCGATAAAAATAAAAACGCCGTTACAAAAGCGGAACTCATAAACAGGCTTGATTCGGTTGAAACCGAACACCCTTTTATTCTTGCAACCAAAGAGGACTTTGATGTTGTAAGAAACGAATTAAAAAACAATTCTTTTTCACCGTATACAAAAGCTCTTTATCTTTCTGCAATCGCAAACGCCGATGCGCTTCTTGATACGGAGATTTATCCCGCTTTGGAATATGTTCTCGATGAAGAAGACAGCATTCTGCCCATTTCGAGAGAAGTTATCAACAGAATGATTATTCTCGGCTATGCGTGGCAGATTACGAGCGATGAAAAGTACGCCGAAAGAGCATGGGCAGAGCTTGAAAAAGTTTGCTCATATGATGACTGGTGCAATTCTCATTTCCTTGCAACTGCGGAAATGTCGCTTGCCGTTTCAATCGGTTATGACTGGTTTTTTGATTATCTTGACGACGGGCAGAAAACTCTTCTTTCCGAAAAGACATGGGAATATGCGATTGAATCGGCACTTAATGATAATCATTGGTTCACCTGGTCAAAGAACAATTGGAACAGCATTTGCTACAGCGGAATCGGCATTGCCTGCATGACATTTGCAGATAACAATCCCGAGAAATCGGCTGAATTCCTTGCGATGTGTTATGAAAATATGCCGATTGCATTTGAGAATTTCACACCCGACGGCGTTTATGCGGAAGGTCCGGGATACTGTCAGTCGGGCATGAATTCAATCGTTTATTTCATCACTTCTTCAAAAAATTATTTCGGCTCGGATTTCGGGATGTCGGAAATCCACGGATTCAAAGAACTCGGATATTTTCCCGTTTATATAACCACTCCGACAGGTATGTTCAACTTTGGTGATAACAAGGCCGAGCAATGCTTTTCGCCCGTTCTTCATTGGTATGCATCGGAATATAATTCTCCCCTGCTGAGCGCTTATCAGATGACCGACGCACCCGAAGAATTTGTTATCAACACCTCCGACAGCACCGAAAGAAACGGAGCAGGAAAGGAAGATGCGCTTTCTTCTCTCTGGTATAACAGAGCTTTCTCCGAAACAAATTCCGATTTCTCGGGCGAACCTCTTTTCCGTTATCTTGATTCGGATGTCGGACAAACGCTCGTTCTTATCAGAAGCGCATATCTTGATAAAAACGCAACCTTTGCAGGAATCAAGGGCGGTTATAACTTCACAAACCACGGCGACCTTGACATCGGAACTTTTGTTTTTGATTCCATGGGTGAACGCTGGGCAGAGGAATTGGGAGCTGGAAGCTATGATGCACCGAATTATTTTCTCAATACTCCCGCAGGCGGAAGATGGAAAAATTACTGCAAGCGTGCCGAAGGTCAGAATACACTCGTCATAAATCCCAACATGACTTTGGATGACCAATATGTTCTTGCGGAATGCAGTTTCATCTCTTATGAAGAAACAGGAAACGGCGGAAAAGCCGTTCTTGATATGACCGACGCTTACAGAATGAACGGCGCAACGAATGTCACAAGAGAATTTGAGATGTATGATAATTCTTGCCTTCGCATAACCGACAACATAAGCTGTCTTTTTGCAAGCGAAATTTATTGGTTTATGCATACCGAAGCGGATATTGAAATATCCAATAACGGCAAAACCGCAATTCTCAGCATAAACGGTAAACAGATGAAAGCAACTCTTTCGGGTGACGGCAAATTTTCCATTATGAAAGCAGAAGCGCTCAAAGGCAAATATGAATACGATGCAGATTATTCCGATATTCAAAAATTGACCGTTTATCTCGAAGATGTCAAAACTGCCGAAATCATTGTTGATTTTGAGCCTGTTCCATAAAAATAATACCGTACAACACAAAGTGCTGTACGGTATTTTTATTTGCTTAAAAAGTCAAAAGATTTTCTTCCGCTGACGGAATGTTTTCCATTAAAAACATCAATACGAAGCTTATCCTCTGCACCGATTAATGAATAAACTCTTTTTATCTTTTCGTGCGCCGTTTTGCTTGCTTCAATCGGGAAAAGCTTGTCTTTTGTGCCAGATTCAATAAGTAATTCTCTCGGCGCAAGTGCAGATGCAAAATCATAAATTTCACCGATTTCAAAAGCCGACGGAATATAGTTATCGGGACAATGCCAGCGAGAAAGAATGCTGTCACGGAAAGTGTTGACATATCCGCTTATGACAATTTTCCTGAATTTTTCTTCGATAACCGAAGCATAAAGAGCGGTCAGTCCTCCGCCCGAAATACCCATGCAAGAGATTTTCTCTTTGCAGACATTATCCATGCCCCAAAGTATTTCTGCGCAGACAACTGCCTGATAAACTCGCATTGATGCAACCGTCAGACCATAAGTCAGAAGATGATGAGAAAGCTCATCGCATGAACTGATATAAAAAGGTTTTATGAGGTCTTTCTGAAGTCTTGCTTCGCCGAATCCGAAAAGCTCGGGCGCAATAACAACACAGCCTCTTTTTGCAAGTTCTGCGCCGAAATTTTTCTGATAATTATCAAAATATCGCAGATGTTTTTTCCTGCCGTTTTTCGATATACCGAGAATCTGCCTCACACCGTAACCGTGACCGCAGAGGGCAACAACTCCGGGCGCATCTTTTTTGATTTTTTTCGGAGTGAGGATATAGAACAGCATATTGAGATTTTTGCAGATTTCCGCAGAGTATTTCTGCAAAGTATATTCGGGATAAACCAATTCTTTTCCAACGGGGATGAGCTTCAAATCCTTCGTTTTGCAAGGAATTTTATCAACACCGAGCATCGCCTTGGTTTTGTTTCTTATTTCTTCACCCGTTTCAAGCGCGGTTTTTTTATCTGCGACATTTTCATAAGGCTTTGCAAGCACCTCATTATATATGCCGTTCATGAACGCATCGGGAGAATAATTGCTTTTTTTCATAATCACACCCCGAAAATATTGCCGACAGGTTTGGCGTTTCTGCTGTTTGTGCCGACCGAAACAGTATATGACTCATCGGTTTTCCAATCACCCTTTTCAGGGTCATAGAATTTTATTTCATCAATGGGAATTTCAATTTCAATTTTTTCCGATTTTCCCGAGTCAACCGTAACTCTCCTGAAGCCTTTGAGAAGCTTTACAGGGCGGTCTTCCGATTTATTCATGCTTGAAACATAAACCTGAACAACCTCATCACCGCAGACATCGCCGATGTTTTTAACCGTAACGGCAACGGTGATTTTTCCGTCGTTCTTTTCGGCTTTGCAATCCGAAAGTTCGAAATCGGTATAGGAAAGACCGAAACCAAAGGGATACTGAGGCTCGATATTCTTCTTGTCAAAAAGGGTATAGCCATGGTAATAACCATAGTTGATTTCACGCTCTTTATCGGCGATATGAAGAAAATCAGGATAATCCGTATCGTTATAAGCGATTGTGAAAGGCAGTTTTCCGCCTGGATTCACATCACCGCTTATTATATCAGCAAGAGCGTTTCCGCCCTCAAGACCGCTGTAGAATGAAAAGAGAATTGCAGCTGCAAGGTCTGTCCATTCCTTTATGACATAGGCACTTCCGCCCATAATATTGACGATGAGCTTTTTGCCCGTTTTGGAAAGAGCTTTTATGAGTTCAACATCCTCCGAAGGAATTCTCAAATCAGCTCTGTCACCGCCCGAGCCCTTGGGTTTCTTTTTGACGTTGCCGAGATTGACGAGGAATTCGCCCTCCTGAAGCCAGTCGCTTCCGACGCAGGCGATTATATAATCCGAATTCCTGACAGCTTCAGTTGCTTTTGCGGTATCACAGCCGTTATAAACCGTAACGTTATTTTCTCCGAATCTGTTTTTGATTCCTTCATACGCAGTAACCGCATAGGGACTGTAAACATTACTGCTTCCGTGGTCGCCAACATTAACTTTGTTTGCATATCTTCCCACAACGGCAATTTTCTTTCCGTCAGCAACGGGAAGAGTCTTATCATTGTTCTTGAGGAGAACAGTACCTTTTCCTGCTGTTTTCCTTGCAAGCTTTATATGTTCATCGCAAAGAATAACGGATTCAGGCTGTTTTTTATATGCAGGGAGAGTTTTTATCAGCGCTTTGAGAATTCTGCCTGCGCAGAGGTTGATATCATCTTCCGAAAGCTCGCCTTTTTTCAGTTTGCTATTCAATACGGCATAGCGGAAATAATAGGGCATTTCCATATCCATGCCAGCTTTGACGCTTCTCACTGCATCATAAATGCCATAGAAGAAATCGGAAAGAGCAAAGCCTTCGAAATTCCATTTATCCCTTAATATGTCCGTCAGGAGTTCTTTGTTTTCACAGCAATATGTTCCGTTCACTTTGTTATATGCACCCATAATCGACATTGCGCCTGCATCGATGCACTTTTTGAAATGGGGAAGATAAACCTCATGGAGAGTTCTTTCATCTGCTTTTGCATCAACCTTGAATCGCAAATCTTCAATGCTGTTGAGAGCATAATGCTTCGGGCAGGCGATGATGCCGTTTTCCTGCATCGCCCTTGTTAATGCGGCACCCATTTTGCCGAGCAGAAACGGGTCTTCGCCATAGGTTTCCTGCGCTCTGCCCCACATGGGATTGCGAAGAAGATTTATGCATACGCCTGCATAGAGGTTTGCACCCAGAGCACTTGCTTCTTTTGCGAAAACCTTACCGATTTCATATTCAAGTTCATCATCAAAAGCCGCACCCCTGAGCATTGAAACGGGGAAACAGGTGCATTTGCCCATAACTATTCCCCTCGGGCCGTCGGTGAAAAGCACAGGAGGAATACCGAGCCTTTTGCAGCCGCCTGCGGGATAAGCTTCTCCGTTATAATATCTGCCCTTTGTGAGGGTGTTTTTTATCGTCACTCCCATGGCGTGACCCTGCATAAGGCGAACCTTTTCTTTGAGTGTCATTTCACCGAGAAGCTTTTCCGTTACCTCATTCAGGGTTTCGGCAACGGGGTTTTTCTTATAAATTTCAATCGCACGGTTAAAGTTCATTCCATGTTCTCCTTCCGTCAGATTCTGTTCAGATATTTTTCAAAAGACTCATTTGACATGGGTACGGGTTTTGTTTCAACGAAAGAAACTTTTCTGTTATCCGTTACGGTGAGATATTTTCTGTAATCGGGATTTTCGCTTATAATTTCATCTTTACTGATGAAAACTGCGCCGCCGCGACTACCCGTTAACGGCATTTCACCCGTTATTGTTTCAAGAAGCGCCTTTGCGCTTATGAGCATATCTTTATCATAAAAATAAGCGCTCACGGATTTATGCCTCATGGGATAATCTGATAATATTCCGTTGATTTCGCAGAGCAACTCAATGCATTCCTCAGTGTTGCGAAGAAAAGCGGCAGACTTGCTCATTTTTGTTCTTATATGAGAATAATCAACATTCGGGTCATCAACAAAGTCTTTATAACTATCAAAATAATCTGATGATATTTCGAAATCAAATGAAGATTGTTTTTTGTTTTTTATGTGGTCTGCGCAAAGAAATCCGCCGACCTGAGTATCATTAAGCGCAGTCCCTCCGGGTCGTGCAAGACCGAAAGTGCCTGCAGCTTCACCGATAACATAAAGATTCTTAACATCGGTTTCATAATTATTATCGGTATAAACACCGCCGTTATTATGCTGGGCACAAACGGCAATTCTCAATTTTTCTGTACAAATATCAATATTCTGATTTGAATAAACTTCTATTGCCTTGGGGTTGAGAGTTTTCAGTCTTTCAATCGGAGTTTCTTCAACAGCTCCGCTTTTTTCAAGATAAGACTTTGCCTCATCATTAAGCTTATCAAAAGAAAAGCCTTCGGGGTTTCGGGTGAAATCAAGATAAACCTTTCTTCCGTTTTTTGTTTCATTATGAACGGCAATATCAACCCTTGACGATGCGTTTACTCTTTCAAAGCTGAACGGCCATTGATAGCCTTTGAGGAAAATATGGTTGCACATTTCCGAGGACGATTCAAAATAATCATTCAGAAAATCATATTCATTTCCGTTTTCATCAACGCTGACAAATCGGGGAACGACCTGCATGAAACTGCCCGAAACATTCCAGCGGAAATCAACCGATGCCATGCCGTATTGCCATTGTGAATAGTTGCAAAGGCGAACACCCGATTCAATGAGAATTCCTGTCATGCCGTGCTGCGATTCGGGATAAACCGAATTTTCATAGATACATGCAGGCGCACCCGTTGCGCAGATAACATTATGAGCATAAAACAACTCAAAATCATCGGTCTGAGTATTCAGAACCGCAACGCCGACAGCTTTGTTGCCGTCTTTGAGAATTTCAATAACCTGACGGTTATCAAAAATCGGAGTTCCGTTCTTTTCCGTTACGGCATTTTCAAGCTTTTCGGTCATAACTTTTGAGGTCAACGGACCTATCGAGGTTGCTCTGACGGTGTTATCATGGTCGGTTTTATATCCCGGAAAACCGCCGAATTCGTCTCTCGGAAAATTCACTCCGTAGTCAAAAAGGCGGAGAAAACACCTTGTGCTGTTAACTGCCTGAAGATACATCTTTTCGCCGTCGCAACAGCCTGACGCATAAATATCACAAGCCATTTTATAGGGACTGTCGGACGAAAAGCCGTCCATGGAAAGCTTATAATATGTCTGCTTATCGCTTCCTGTATTCCTCGACGTGCCGCCGAGTCTGTTTTCGGTTATAACCGCAATATCGGTTATTCCCTCGCTATGAAGTCGGTCTGCAACGCCGTAAGCTGCCGCACCGCTTCCGATTATTATCGCATGATAAATCTTTCTCATAAACATCTCACATTAAAACCGCCGTCGCAGTCAATGACCGTTCCCGTGCAGAAATCAAAATTGCCGTTTGCGATTGAAACAACGCATTTTGCAATATCCTCGGGCTGACCCATTCTTTTTATCGGAGTCAATCCTCCGTCTATCAGTTTTTCATATTTTTCTTTGACTTTTGATGTCATTTCCGTTTCGATAATGCCGGGTCTTATTTCAAGAACGCTTATGCCGTATTCTGCAAGTCGGGCGGCAAAAAGCTTTGTTATCATTGAAATTCCTGCTTTTGAAATGCAGTACTCACCTCTGTTTACGGAAGCGGTATATGCTGACATCGACGAAATATTGACGATTCTTGAATTTCCGTTTTCTTTAAGAAGCGGAACAAATTTCTGGGTAACAAAAAATGTTCCCTTAAGGTTTATATCGGTAACATAATCGAAATCTTCGGGCAAAAGCTCAAGAATATCTTTTCTTTCTTTGGGCGCAACGCCAGCATTATTGACGAGCAAATCGATTTTGCCGAATTTCTCTTTTGCAAATGAAACAAGGTTATCGACAGCATTCATATCGGAAATATCGCAGGGAACAAAAAACACTTTTTCGGGATATCCTTTTTCGAGCGCATCAATCTCTTCGCTTCTTTTTCTTGCAGAGAGAACAACGGCAAATCCGTTTTCAAGAAGTTCTTTTGCAATTCCGAGACCGATTCCTCTGCTCGAGCCTGTTATAACTGCTGTCATATTCACACCTTCTCCAAAACATATTTCTTATAATACGGCATATAGACCTCTGAATCCCTGACGGGGCAACCTGCAACAGTGCCCGCCCTCATCAGGAGCGAACATTTACTGCACTTAAGACAAAGCTTGCTCTTATCAAGTTTTCCGTTATTGAGATAATCCCTGAAAAACATCGGATATGCAAAAGTCAGCCTTCCGAAGCCTGCAAAATCCGCAACGCCTTCATTTATAAGCTTTTCCGCATATTCCATGGCATTTTCGCCGGGATATGTAAGACCCGATGCAATAAAACAAATATCGGAGAATTCATCCTTCAGCTCTTTTGTGACATCATAAATTCTTTTCATGCCGACATCGCCGTCTTCGGGCGCATTCATGCATGGGCGGTTGATATGGGGAATGAGATAGGGATTGCCGAGGGTCAGATTTATCAGTCTTATCCCCTTTTCATAAAGAGCTTTTATAATAAGCTTTGTTTCAGACAAATCGATATTGTTGTTTTCGTCAACTCCGTATCCGTAAGGATAAGGAAAACAGTCGCAGGCATTGAGTCTTGTTGTTATGAAAACTTCTTCACCAACCGCTTTTTTCACGGCATCGATGCATTCAAAATAAAGTCTTGTTCTGTTTTCAAGGCTACCGCCGTAAACACCGTCACGCTCTTTTGCGCTTAAGAATTCATTGAAAAGATAACCGTGACAGCATTTGACATCAACACCGTCAAAACCGACTTCCTTTGCGAGAATGGCGGCATCATGATATTTTTCGGGAATGGTTTTGCAATATTCATCGGTCACAACGGTATAGGGCTGATTTTCCCTTCCGATTTCCCAATGAGGATTGCGATATGCAACAATAGGTTCGGGCGTTCCGTTGGGTTTGCTGAATCTTCCGCTGTGAGTAAGCTGAACGATAATTATCGGCTCAAATCCGTTTTCGGCAATTGAAGTTTCTTTTATTTCTTTAATAAGAGCTTTGAATGATTCTTTTGTAGTTTCATTCAAAAAAAGCTGTCTCGGATTCGCTCTGCCCTCCTCGGTAACGGCAGTTGCCTCAAACCAGATTATACCTGCACCGCTTTTTGCAAATCGCAGATATCTTCTTCGGGTGAGCCCGTCAATTGCACCCTGAGAAGTGCCGTCGCATCCCTCCATGGGATGAAAAACAACACGGTTTTTTATTGTTTTATCATGAAGTTTTATCGGTAAATCCAGAACAGTTTTCATATCAGCATTCCTTTATAATGTTATATAAACAAATTATAACAGATAAATATTATATAGGCAACATTAAAATAAAAAGGCAGGATTTGAAATCCTGCCCTTTGTTTAAAGTAATATTTCCTTTATTGCTTTTGCAACACCGCACTCATGATTTGACGATGTCACATAATCCGCAATATCGAGAATTGTCTGCTGTGAATTTGCCATGGCAACACCGACTCCCGCATATTCAATCATATCGTAGTCGTTGTTGCTGTCGCCGATTGCAACGGTGTTTTCACGCTTTATTCCCGCTATTTCAATAGCCTTTTTTATGCCTTCCGCCTTGTTGAGACCTTTTTTTACAAGGTCTGCATAGGTTTCGAACTGAAAAACGGTAAGATCATCTTTGAAAAGCTCTTTGAAATCATCGGGAACGGTTTTTCCCATCGCAACAACCTGGATATTATCGCCTTTGCATATCTTCATGTAATCATCGGAATTTTCAAGCGGTATCTGATAATCACGCAAGGCATATCTGTCGTTGGTAACTGAATAAACATCGTTAACGCCTTCAAACAGCGCCCAATATTGAGGATGAGCGAAAACATATTCCATAATTCTTTTTATCAGGTCTTCGGGCATAAACGACTTGAAAACGGTTTCGCCGTTAATCGTTATCATTGAACCGATACCCGATATTATTCCGTCAAAATCCTTGAACTGCTCCATAAGAACAGGCGGAATATTGCCCCATGATCGCCCCGTATTGATAAAAACAAGGTGACCCTTTTCCTGCGCGGCTTTGATTGCCCTGAGGTTTTCAGGCGGAATTATGAAACTGTCGGAAAGCAAGGTGCCGTCAATATCAAGAAAAACGGCGCACTTCTCATTTTTATTAAGCATAATTATGCCTCAATCTTATGGAAAATCTTCTTGCCCTTCTTAACTACGATGGGTTTTTCCTTAAGAGCATCTTTAGCAAAGCTCATTGCAAAATCTGTTACCTTTGCATCATCAACGGAAATACCGCCCTGCTGAACAAGTCTTCTGCCCTCGCCTCTTGACTTTGTGATTTCTGCTTTCATGAGGATATCGAGAATATCGATTGCGCCA
This sequence comes from Acutalibacteraceae bacterium, assembly GCA_045631105.1. Classification (GTDB taxonomy): domain Bacteria; phylum Bacillota; class Clostridia; order Oscillospirales; family Acutalibacteraceae; genus CAG-177. The sequence continues at coordinate 27,409 of JAZQTZ010000076.1, read as the reverse complement.
TCGGTGAAATCTTCGTCAGCAAGAGTTGTTGAAGGCATGTTGTCAAGGTCTGCAGCACCGCTGAAGATTGCCTTTGCAGCAGCCTGAGCCTTTGTTGCTTCTTCTTCACCGTGAACAAGCTTTGTGAGTTCAAAAGCAAGAATTTCCTTTGCTGTGTTGAGCTGGCTGCCTTCCCATGAATCCATAGCGTCGATTTCTTCAAGAGGAAGGAATGTGAGCATACGGATGCACTTGAGAACATCGTTATCGCCAACATTGCGCCAATACTGATAGAACTCATAGGGAGTTGTCTTTTCGGGGTCAAGCCATACTGCGCCCGAAGCTGTTTTACCCATCTTCTTGCCCTCGGAATTGAGGAGAAGAGTGATTGTCATTGCATAAGCGTCCTTGCCAAGCTTTTTACGGATAAGCTCTGTGCCGCCGAGCATATTTGACCACTGGTCATCGCCGCCGAACTGCATGTTGCAGCCGTATTCCTTATAGAGATGATAGAAGTCATAGCTCTGCATAATCATGTAGTTGAATTCAAGGAATGAAAGACCCTTTTCCATTCTCTGCTTATAGCATTCTGCACGAAGCATGTTGTTAACAGAGAAGCAAGCGCCAACTTCACGGAGAACATCAACATAGTTGAGGTCAAGAAGCCAGTCTGCATTGTTGATAAGCATAGCCTTGCCTTCGCTGAAATCGATAAAACGGCTCATCTGCTTTTTAAAGCAATCAACGTTGTGCTGAATTGTTTCTTTGGTGAGAACCTGACGAAGGTCGCTTCTGCCTGAGGGGTCACCGATCATACCTGTGCCGCCACCGAGAAGAGCGATGGGTTTGTTGCCTGCCATCTGGAGTCTCTTCATAAGGCAAAGAGCCATGAAGTGACCAACATGGAGGCTGTCAGCAGTGGGGTCAAAACCGATATAGAAAACTGCCTTACCGTTGTTGATAAGCTCTCTTATTTCTTTTTCGTCTGTTACCTGCGCAATAAGTCCTCTTGCAACAAGTTCTTCATAAATCTGCATTTTATTACATCCTTTCGGTATTATTTACAACTTATAAAATATACATTATTAAATCATGATTTGTCAAGACCCTCAAACGCCTTAAGCCACTCCTCAGCGATAATCATATGACCTGCGATGCTCGGATGAGTGCCGTCCCAGATAAAATACTCTATTCTTGACCTTTCAGCGTTTTCCTTAATCTTATCATAAAGCGGAACAAAAACGCAATCAAACTCTTCAGCAAGCTTTTTTGTTGCCGCTCTTATTCTTATATTTGCCGCTTCACGATATGCAACGGAGTCTTCGGGGTCGTTACTGTCGGGTCTTTTAAAAGGACCTTCAACACCGTCGGGATGAGGTGAATTCTTATAAGAATAATCCGACTTATCAAGAGGGAAATAAAAAGGTTCGCAAAGAATTATCTTTATATTACCGAGTTCATTTCTTGTTTTTTCGAGAATTGCACGAAGGTTTGTTTCGTGGCGGTTAGCCGCTTCATCCGGAGTGATTTTGTCAAAATATCCGTAACCGCCGTCATTGACTCCCACGAGTATACTGAGAATTGTGGGCTTGTTATCAATAACATCCTCCTGCCATTTTTCAAGAAGACCTTCTGCATTTTCGCCCGAATAGCCTTTGTTGATGAACTTCGGCATATTTTCAGCATTATCAAGCGCAAGCTTTGATGCGATTATATACTGATAACCGTGACCCATGATATGGTTACAGTCCATGCTCTTTCCTCGGTTGCCGTCAGTTATGGAATCTCCCGAAAAAAGAACAACATCATTCTTGTTAAGCTTCATTTTATTTTAACTCCTTAAGAATTTCAAAAGCATTCTTTGCATCCTCTTCGAAATTCTGAATTTCCGCTTCAATTGAGCAATATTCAACGCCGATTTCTTTCAACGCATTAATAAAACTTACCTGACTGAATTCATCACTTGCAACGGGATAAATCCTTTTGCGTCCGAGTGAAGGATCGGGGTCGGGATTAGAAGTATGAGCGTGAACAACCCAGCCTTTATGGTCAAGCAGACTCTCCATGCTTTCGTTCTGCACAAACATATGCGCAACGTCTGCAAGCACTTTCACAAAAGGAGAATCAACCGCTTTTGCAACCTCAACGCCGTCTGCAACAGTGTTTATTGCGTTGCATTCTTCGGGGCGCAGAGGCTCGATTGCAATAATTATGTTATATTTTTCGGCAAGGGGAACAACATGATTTTTAAGGAAATCTATTATCTCTGCTCTGCCCTCTTCAAGGCTCATTCCGTCGGGAATTCTTCTTGCACCCGATGATCCGAAAACAAGATATTTTATGCCGAGATAAGCGGCGTTTTCAAAGAGCTTTACAAGATATGCATCAATCTCTTCATAATTTTTTTCTTCACCGACAACACGCATTCCGATAAAACAGTTTGCGGCAACAACGGGAAGACCTGTTTTTTTCATTTCGTCAAGATATTCCTTATCTTTTTTCGCAATTTCCTGACAATGACTCTCGGAATAATCATATCCGACAGCCTTCATATATTTCATTTTTTCAATATCTGTTCCGACGCATATTCCGAATTTCATATCAGTTCTCCTTTGCGTTAGTAAGCATTTCTTTTGCTGTTTCTATCTGCAGGGCGGTGAGATTTCCGCCTGCGGTTATCCTTGCTATTTCGGCGGCTCTGCCGTCAAAATCAAGGGTATCAATCTTTGTATAAGTTTTTTCTTCGTCAACGGATTTGCTGATTTTCATATGCTTATCAGCCTGAGCGGCAATTCTTGCAAGATGGGTTACGCAGATAACCTGTCTGCCCTTTGAAACTTCATAAAGCTTGAGAGCAATTTTCTCCGCCGCAGAACCGCTGACACCTGTATCTATTTCGTCAAATATAAGGGTTGAAATATCATCCTTATCGGAAAGAACATTCTTAATGGCAAGCATTATTCTTGAAAGTTCACCGCCCGAAGCAATTTTGGCAATCGCCTTGGGTTCCTGACCGGGGTTTGCGCTGATAAGGAATTCTATCGCATCGGCACCCTTGGAAGTCAATGCAGTTGCTTTTCTGTCAACAACGAAAGTAACCTTCGGCATATCAAGAAATTCAAGTTCAGCCTTAACCTGCTTTTCGAATTCTCTCGCCGCAGTCATTCGGCTTTCGGTTAATTTGGCTGAAAGAATTTTTATTTCATCCGAAAGAGCATAGAGCTTTTCTTCAAGCCCGGATATTCTTTCGTCGGAAACCTCTATTGCATTTCTTTCTTCAACCGCTTTTTCAAGGCAATCGAGAATATCGCTTTCGTTTGCACCGTATTTCATCGACATTCTGTAAAGAAAATCGAGTCTTTCGTTGATTTCTGTAAGCCTTTCGGGACTGAAATCAAAACTGTTGACAAGCTCCCTCACCTGAGCGGAAATATCAGAAAGCTCATATGTTACGGTACGCATATTTTTTGCGGCATCCTTTGCGCCTTCAAAGAATTTCGATGCCGTATCAAGCTCATGAGCACAATCTTCCGCACCCGTCAGAAGACCGTTATCATCGCTGAGTGCGGCATATGCCTTTTCGAGCGATTTGATAACCCTTCCGCTGTTTTGCAGAAGTTCTTTTTCTTTTGAAAGTTCTTCACGTTCGCCTATGCGGATATTTGCATCCGTTATTTCAGTTATCTGAAAATTAAGATAATCAAGCCTTGCCGCCTTTTCATCTCTTGTGTCATAGAGTAAATCGAGTTCTTTTTTTACGGAAACAAGCTGAGAAAAAACTCGTTTATACTCCCCTCTCAGCTCATGGTTTTCAGCGAGAAGGTCGATAAAACCGCAATGTTTATCGGGCGATAAAAGAGCCTGACTGTCATGCTGACCGTGAATGTTTATTAAACCCGAACCGATTTCCTTGAGAGCGGAAACCGTTACGGGAGTGCCGTTTATACGGCAGGAATTTTTACCCGAAAGAGAAAGCGAACGGCTGAGAACAAGCGTTTTATCGGGCATTTTCTCAACACCCATTTCGTCGAGAATTTTCTCCGCTTCAGAGTTTATATCCGAAAAATAAGCAAAAACCTTTGCACTTTCCGAACCTGAACGGATAAGTTCTCTTGATGTTCTTTCACCGAGAACCGCGTTGATTGAGTCAATAACGATAGACTTACCCGCACCCGTTTCACCCGTCATGACGTTCAGACCCGAGTCGAATTCAATCTCTGCGCTTTCAATTACGGCTATATTTTCGATTTTTAAACCGACTAACATAAACTTTTTCTGTTCCCTTCAAAAATCAGCTGAGCAAATCTGCAATAGCCTCTTTCATGCTGTTGGCAAGCTCGGGTGTTCTGCAGAGCGCAAAAATAGTGTCGTCACCTGCAAGAGTGCCCACAAGACCGTCCCAATGCATGGAGTCAAGAGCCGCACAGGCAGCCTGAGCCATACCTGTGTAGCATTTGATAACGAGGGTGTTGCCTGCATAGTCGGCAGAAATAACGGAATGGCTGAAAATACTTCTGTATTTTCCGAGAAGTTCACCTGATTCTCCGCTGTCAACCGCATAACGGCTTCTTCCCATTTCATCAACCTTTTTTATAAGGCGCAAATCCTTGATATCTCTTGAAATTGTTGCCTGAGTTGTGTCAAATCCCTCCTTGCGGAGCATTTCGAGGAGGTCAGTCTGTGTAGAAAGGCAGTTTTCCTCAATTAATCTGACTATCGCTTCATGTCTTTTCTTTTTCACGTTTTTCATCCTTTCAACGCAAAGATATTTATCGTCTTTGAGCTAATTTTTTATATAAGATGTCGATAAAATTATCCGACTTGATTCTGATAAAATCCGCAGTTAAACCTGCTCTTGAAATTTCGGCACGGCAGCCCGGTTCGATAACAACCGGCTCTGCGCCGTCATTGGATATACAAAGCGGCAAATCCTCGGCAGAGGTTACCGTTATGACTGCATCGGGTCTAAAAATCAAAGAGCGGTCAACGAGCGAATGAGGGCAGATAGGAGTCAGCAATATGCTTTCAAGCTCGGGGTCAACAATCGGGCCGCCTGCAGAAAGCGAATATGCCGTTGAACCTGTCGGAGTTGAAACAAGAACTCCGTCACACAGATAACTGTTGAATTTTTTTCCGTCAAGAGCAACATCAATCGCCGTCATTCTCTGTTTTGCTTCGTTGGTTATAAGGCAATCGTTAACGCAATATCCTTTATCCGTTACATTGCCGTCTGCATCAATGATCTTTGTTTTAAGCAGAAGCCTTTTATCGAGAGTATAATCGCCGTCAATGAGTCTTGAAAGCAGATTAAGCTCGTTATCCTCAAGCCCTGCCATAAATGCAAGTCTGCCTGCATTGATTCCGAGAATCGGTTTTTTCTCAGTTACGGCAAGCTTTGCGGCATGGATTATTGAGCCGTCGCCGCCTATTGCAATCACCGCATCACACCACGAAACGGCTTCTTCAACCGGAAGAAAATCTGCACCCGTAAATGCAAATTCATTTTTGAACTCCGAAGAAAAGCAATATTCCGCACCGAGATTTTTAAGACTTTCGCATATCCCGACGGTAACGTTAAAAGCTTCTTTCCGTGTTAAATTCGGCATAAGAACAATTTTCATTTTCTTATCCCCTTATTTATCAAGATTTTCGTGTGAACGCTCAACGAGTTCGGAAACAGAGCCTTCCCAGAGCATTTCACCGTTTTCACATTTTTCTATATACATAAGATACTCTATGTTGCCTTCCGGTCCTTTTATGGGAGAAAAATCAACGCCGAGGACTTTGAATCCGTTTTCGGCAGCAAATGCCGTTATGTTTGCAACAACATCCTCATGCACGCTTTTATCTCTGACAACGCCTTTTTTCCCGATATTTTCTTTTCCCGCTTCAAACTGCGGTTTAATAAGGCAAACCGAATGACCGCCGTTTTTAAGAAGGGTATGCATAACGGGTAAAATAAGCTTCAGAGATATGAACGAAACATCCACGCTTGCAAAATCAACCTCATCAGGCACCTGCTCACGGGTGACATATCTGAAATTTGTTCTTTCGAGATTTATAACTCTTTCGTCACAGCGCAGTTTCCATGCAAGCTGACCGTAGCCGACATCGATTGCATAAACCTTGCTTGCGCCGTTTGTTAACATACAGTCGGTAAAACCGCCTGTTGATGCACCGATATCCATGCATACGCAGTCGCTCAGGTCAAGACCGAAGCTTTTCACCGCTTTGTCAAGTTTGAGACCGCCTCTGCTGACAAAAGGATTGACAGCACCTCTGACTTCGATAACATCTGTTTCTTTTATATTTACGCCGCCTTTGAGAGCTTTCTGACCGTTGAGATAGACGCTTCCCGCCATAATCATAGCTTTTGCTTTTTCTCTTGTTTCGGCATATCCTCTTTCAAAAACGGCAACATCGAGCCGCATTTTTTCACTCATAACTGAACCTCTTTTTCGATTTTACGTGCCATACCTTCGGCATCCATCGAATATTTTTCCATAAGTCTTGCAACGCTTGCGTGGGCAACAAATTCATCCTCAACAGCAGTTACGGAATATCCGCCTCTGAATCCGTTTTCAAGAAGAAGCGATGCAAACTTTTCGGCAACACCGCCCGAGCGCATACCTTCCTCAAAGAAGAAAACTTTTTCGCATTCAAGAGCATTTTCAACCGCACCGACGGGCATCGGCTTGATTTTATTAAGCTTTATGATTCTGATATCAATACCCTTTGCACGAAGTTTTTCGGCCGCTTCAAGAGCGTTGAAATAAAGTCTGCCGTATGTCACAAGAGCAATTTTTCCGTTTCCGATAACATCGAAATCTCCGCCCGACTTTTCATCATCTGCAATTTCGGGCATACTTCCTCTCGGATATCTGATAACAATAAGATTATCATCTTTATAAAACGCATTGTAAAGAGCTTTGTTAAGCTCGGAATAGGTTGCGGGGGAATAAACCGTTGTGTTGGGTATACTCTGAAGAAGCGCCGCATCAAAAAGGCCCTGATGAGTTTCGCCGTCTTCACCGACAAAACCTGCTCTGTCAACGGCAACAACCATTTTTTGCCTTTGAAGCGCACCGTCATGAATCAGCTGGTCCGTGCATCTCTGCAGGAATGTTGAATAAACCGCAAAAACGGGAAGCATACCTGCCGCAGAGAGACCGCTTGCAAACGTCACCGCATGTTCTTCGGCAATACCGACATCAAAAAACCTGTCGGGATAAGTCTTTGAAAATTCGTCAAGACCCGTACCGAGAGCCATAGCCGCCGTTATTGCACAGATTCTTTTATCTTTTGAAGCGAATTCAGAAAGCGCCTTTCCGAAGCGTGAAGACCAACAATCTCCGCCTCCGTGAGGCTCACCCGTGTTTATATCAAACTTTGAAATTCCATGGAATTTTTCGGGAGCATTTTCTGCAAAGTCATATCCTCTGCCCTTAAGAGTGTTGATATGAATAACAACGGGTCGCTCAACCATCTTTGCGCTGTTCATCGCTTCGCAAAGCTTTGAAATATTGTGACCGTCAATAGGTCCTATATATTTGAATCCCAGATCTTCAAAAAATGAGCTGGAATAAATAATGTTCTTGATTGTGTTTTTCAGTCTGAAAATATGCCTTGAAAGCGATTTTCCGACAACGGGAATGCGGTTGAGAGCTTTTTCCGTGCCCGCTTTGAAGCGGTAATATTCAGGCTTCGCTCTGAACGAAGCAAGATATCTCGCCATTGCGCCCACATTCTCGGAAATCGACATTTCATTATCGTTGAGAATAACAATGAGTCTTGTTTTTGTTGAACCTGCATGGTTGAGAGCTTCATAAGCCATTCCGTTACCGAACGAGCCGTCGCCGATAACCGCAACCGCATAGTTCTTGTTACCTTTCATGGCATTTGCAACAGCTACACCTGCAGCCTGAGAAACGGAAACACCAGCATGCCCCTCATAAAAACTGTCATGCTCGCTTTCATCGGGGCGCACAAATCCAGATATTCCTCCCTCTTTACGAAGAGTTGAGAAATCGGAATATCTGCCCGTCAAGAGCTTATGGGTATATGCCTGATGCCCGACATCCCAGATAATTTTATCATCGGGAGAACGGAAACTCTTATGCAGAGCAACAGTCAATTCAACCGTGCCGAGATTTGACGCAAGATGACCGCCTGTTGATGCAACAGTATCAATCAATGTTCTGCGTATCTCTTTGCACAGCGTTTCAAGACATGCATCGTCAAAGTTTTTTATATCCGACGGATGCTTTATATTTTCAAGAATTGTCTGAGCCATAATCAGTTTTTTCTGCCCGCAAGCATATCGGCAAGCACGGCAAGAAATTCTCCTTCATCACCGAAAATATCCAATGCTTTTTTCGCATCTTTTGTTAGTTCTTCGGCATATTCAGCCGATTTTTCAAGTCCCAGAAGCGAAACATATGTTGATTTCTCATTTTCGCTGTCGCTTCCGATGGGTTTTCCGAGAGTTTCCGAATCGCTTGTTACATCAAGGATATCGTCAACTATCTGGAAAGCAAGTCCTATATTATTACTGTAAATTTCAGCCGCCTTTATTTTTCCTTCATCGGCACCTGCGGCTATGCAACCCATAACACAGGACACTCTTATCATTTCGCCCGTTTTGAGCTTATCTGTTTTCTTTATATCATCAAGGGGAGCTGATTTTCCTTCGTTTGCAAGGTCCATAACCTGACCTGCAATCATGCCTGAACAACCTGCCGCCTTTGCAAGCTCAAGGCCTGCTTTCACCTTTGTTTCGGCACTTACACCCTCTGCCGAAAGAGCGGTTTCGAATGCAAGGGTCAGAAGAGCATCGCCGGCAAGAAGCGCATTGGCTTCGCCGAAAACCTTGTGGCTTGACGGCTTACCTCTTCTCATATCATCATCATCCATACACGGCAAATCATCATGGATAAGCGAATAGGTATGAATCATTTCCGCCGCAAGCGCAAAAGGAATTGCTTTTTTATAATCTCCTCCGCAGATACGGCAGAATTCGAGAGTCAGCATGGGTCTGATACGTTTACCGCCGTTGCTGAGTGAATAAGCCATAGCCTTCAGCATTTCCGAAAGACCCGAGGATTCTCTGCCCTCAAAAGAATTTTCGGAAACATATTTATCTGCCGCCTCATTGATAAGGCGCACATATTCATTGAATTGTTTGTTAAAATCAATCATTTGCTTTCTCCTGAAGAAAGTTCTGTTATTTTAAGCTGTGCGGCATCAAGACTCTTTGAGCATTTTGCTGCAAGAGATGTGCCCTCTTCATAAAGTTTCATCATTTCTTCAAGGGTAAGGTTGCCGTTTTCAAGCTTGTCCACAATTTCTTCAAGCCTTGCAACCGCCTTTTCATAAGTCATTTTTTCCATATTCAACAACCCTTTACGTTTGTTACTTCGCATTCGATATTACCGCTGCCGACTCTGACATTTATCATATCGCCTTTTTCAACGTCGGAAACATCCGATATTATTTTCCCCTCTTTGCTTGCAACGCTGTATCCCCTTGCAAGAATTTTCAGAGGGCTCATGACTTCAAGCTTTGCACATAGAGAAGAAAACTCTTTTGTTCTGACCGTCATTTCATGTTTCACCGCATTTTCCATCGCCATGGAAGCGCGGTCGCAGCGCACACGGAGATTATCGATATAATTCTGCGGACTCATTCTCTGCAGAACGGATTTTTTTATTTCAACCCTTGCACGTTCAATTCCGATTTTATCAAACACAGCCGAATTGAGCCGTCTTTGTGCATTATCAAGCATTTCTTTCTGCTGATACATATCGGGAACGGCAAGCTCTGCTGCAGCCGAGGGGGTCGGCGCTCTTAAATCGGCAACAAAATCGCAGATTGTGAAATCCGTTTCATGACCGACTGCGGAAATGACGGGAATTTCACTTGCCGAAACCGCTCTTGCAACGATTTCTTCGTTGAAAGCCCAGAGTTCCTCAATCGAACCGCCGCCTCTTCCGACGATAAGAACATCTGCAGCTTTTTGTTTGTTGAATTCTTCAATAGCAGCTTTTATCTGCGGAGCGGCATATTCACCCTGAACCGCAACGGGACAAAGAATGAGCTCAGTCAAGGGAAAACGTCTTGAGATAACATTGATTATATCTCTTATCGCCGCACCCGTCGGTGATGTCACAACACCAACTCTCTGAGGATAAGCAGGAATCGGTTTTTTCTTTTCCGAATCAAAAAGACCTTCTTTTGCAAGCCTTTCCTTAAGCTGTTCAAATGCAAAACTCAACGCACCTATTCCGTCAGGCTGCATATCGTCAATATAAAGCTGATACTGACCGTCACGCTCAAAAACGGAAACCCTGCCCTTGATAATAACGCTCATTGCGTTTTCAGGCATAAACTTAAGGCGCATATTTGCGGTTTTGAACATAACCGCTTTTATCGACGAAAACTCGTCTTTGATTGTCATATAAAAATGACCGGTTTTATAGTGATTGGTAAAATTCGAAATTTCACCCTGAACAAAAACGGTCTGCAGATTTCTGTCCTGTTCAATAATTGATTTGACATATCTGTTAAGTTGGCTGACACTTAAAACAACTCCGTCAGACATCGTTGCCACCTCCCTTCAGGGAAGCAAGATATGCAATACCCGCAGCATTGTCGCATGAAAAATCGGGATGCGCAAAGCTTGCGTTCTTATATTTGCTTGTGATTTTTTCTTTTATAATCGAATTTGACATTACGCCGCCTGCATAAATAATCGGTAAATCGCCGTATTTTTCTATTGCATAATCCGTCATTTTTTCAACGGTTTTTGCAACGAAATCTATGCAGTAGCGCGCGATATTTTCATGGCATTCTCCGCCGTCAAGCATTTTTCTGCATTGATTTTCAAGCCCTGAAAGACTGCAGTTACCGTCTTTGACGCATATTTTAGGATTATAGGTTTTATCGCTTTTCAGCGCAAGCTTTTCAAGTTCTTTTCCGCAAGGGAAAGAAAGACCCATCATAACTCCCGCACGGTCAACAGCCTGTCCGCAGTTAAGGTCAAGAGTTTCTCCGATTATCTCAATAGCAAAAATCCTCTCAACGTCAGGTGAAACAAGAAGCATCTCACTCGTTCCGCCCGAAACATGAAAGGCAATGAATTTTTCTTTTATAAGTTCCGTTTTATTGCATGAATAAAGCGCAGCCGCTATATGACCCGACTGATGTGAAAAACCGTAAACAGGCTTATTCATTGCAGCTCCGATACAGTCAGCAACATTAACGCCGACAAGGAAACAAGGCATATATGAACCTTCGGCATCTCTCGGCTTTTCCGAAACGCCTATCGCACCGATTTCTGCACGGTTTTCCTTGAAAAGCTCTTTCATCAACGGATGAAGCCTTGAGGTATGATGAAAAACGGCATCACTCTGGCGAAGCCCCTTTTCCCCCTCTTTGACGGGTAAAAGGAGCTTTTTCTGACGCATTTCACCGCTGATACTGTCATAAAGACAGACAGAGGTTGTATAATTGCTTGTGTCAATTCCGAGAGTGAACATTATTTTTCTTCCTTTGCAATTGCGCTGAGGATACCGTTTACGAATGAATAATCATCCTTCGAAGCATACTTTTTGCAAAGTTCAACAGCCTCGTTAATAGAAACGCCGACAGGGATATCGTCATAGAAAAGGATTTCACAGATTGCAAGGCGCATAACTGCAAGGGCAACCTTGGAAATTCTGTTCATCTTCCATTTAACGGAATGCTTTTCAACGGATGCATCGATTGCTTCAAGATTATCCATAACCTTTAAAGCAAGATTTTTCGCAAATTCGCTTTCGGCAATAATCTCGTTTTCAACAGCCATTTCATAGAGTTCAGAAACAGCAACATCTTCATTGAATGATTTTTCGAAGAGCAGAATAAAAGCCTGCTCTCTTTCTTCTCGTCTTGTAAGCATAATATTCCTCCGAGTAGGGGTTAACCCATATTACCCGTTGATTATACCATTAAATGTTTAAATATACAACTATATTTTATAAAATATTTGTTAATATTCCATTTCAATGATTGTTATGTTATCAACAGGCAATCCCGTGTGCTTGACAACAACCTCTTTTATCTTCACAACCGAAACCTCATCGAGCGAACCGTTTTCAACGATAATCTCTGCATTCCCACCATTGAGGATAACAAGATTTTCGCAACCAACCTTTGCCGTGATAAGATTTTCAACATCGCTTTCAAGAGCAATTGAATTCGCAAGTTCTTCAAGAACTTTAGTCGCTTTAGAGATTGCATCCGATGATGATGAACTGTCTTTTATGATATCATTAAGTGCCTCGGCAGCTTCGTCATGAGCGGTTGTTCTGCGAAGCTTTGCGCCTGAAAAATATTCCGTTGCCTGAGCCTGGGCAACAGCATCCTCAAGCACGGCATCGGTTGAAATAACATAGCGTGCATCTCCGAGGTTTGCGCCCTCCTGAGCCTGAATCTCCGTTTTTTCGGTCTTTGCATCCGCGGATTCAACCTGCGGCTTTGTGTAATACCAATTAACAAAAACCGCCGCTGCAAGAGCGATAACAAGGGTTGCAAGCAATAACTGTCTTCTTTTGATAATCATGATTATATCCTCCGTTTGTGTATTATTATGCATTAATTCATTTTCACAACGCTGACTCTTGCGCTGCTTATATCAAGCAAAGCCGTGACAATTTCGGTTATCTGCGCACGGACCGTTTCCGACCCCCCTCCTTCACAAACAACGGCAACTCCCCTTACCTTCGGCTCAGCTCTTCTGACAACTATTCCCTGCTGTCCCGAAGAACCGTCGATTATAACATATTCATCCTTTCGTTCAACGCTGTTTTTTCCGTCGGATGCGGCATTCTCACCGTAGTCGGAATCATGAAGATATATATCCTCTCCGCCGCTTTCAAAGGTAACCATAACCCTTGTTGCTCCTGCACCGTCAACGCTTGATATTATTGAGATAAGACGCTGTTCAAGCATCTCGGAATATTCCTGCATATCCGAAACGGAGGTCGGCTGTGTCAGCTCAGCATCAACCGTTTCTCCGACATCGGAAAGTTCACTTGCAAGAAGCAGGATTATCCCCGACACAAGCATCAGAACAATCAGCAGAAGCCTTTTGTTCAGGCGGCTTTTCGCCGATATTTTTTCAACTGTTTCCTTAATAATTCGGGTTATGTTTTCCACCTTGGATACCGTTCCTTATTCCGCAATCACCTCTGCAGAAACGCCGAGATTTTCGCTGATTTTTACGGATAAATATTCCTTCAAAGACAAATTGCAGTTGCTGACCGTAACAGTAATTTTATGTATATTTATACAACAATTTTCATCGACGGATATTTCGGGATTTATTGAAGCCACATCGACGTTCAGTTCCTCCGCCGTTTCTTTTATATTCGAAACGATCGTTGATTCAAAAATTTCCAGCATCTGCTTTTGCATATTCTCGGAATACGGTTCATCAGACGGAATTTTAAAAGAATCCGCAAAAGCCTCCAAAACATAATCCGTTTCCGAAATTTCCGCAATCGGTGAACAGATAGCCGCAACAACAAATATTCCGATCACAGCTCGAAGAGTTTTATCCATAGAACCTCTCGGCACGATGACGGTTGCAAGAGTTCCGACCGCAGCAGCAGCTATGAGGCACAGTGCCGAATTTTTCAAAAAATCCATATTATCCATCCGTTCCGATAAGCACAACAAGACCTGACGAAATTATAAACACAGCCACGCATAAAATTAAAATAATATTCACCGTTGAAAAAACAAAAGCTATTCCGCTTATAAGTTCTGAACATTGTTTTCTGTCAAGCAAATCGCTTATCATACATGCAGTTCTCAGCGAAAGAACCCATAAAGCAAGATTGATTATCACAGGTACGGTCAAAACAAAGAAAACGACAATCGCATACACTCCGATTGATTTTCTGATAACAGAAAGACTGCCGATAACCGATGTGTAAGCCTCGCCTATTGCACCGCCGATTACGGGAACGAAGGTGTTTGTCGCAAGCTTTACTCCTTTGACTGCAATGCCGTCAACTGTTGACGCAAGAATATTTTTCAAAGTCAGGAATCCGGTAAAAAGACCCGATACAGACGAAAGAAAAGTCAATGCCGTTTTTCTGACCGTTTCAGATACAGACGAAAGCCGCAAAGTCGGAAACAAAGCGCCTGTCATGTTAAGCGCACCGCATATTCCGACAAGAGGCATGATGATATCAGCTGCAAACATCTCAACAAATTGTGCCGCCGCAAACATCATCCCCTGAGTTGACAATGCCGTTGCAGGATTTCCGCTGACCGTAACAATTGCCGCAAAAACAGGTATCAGCGCCTTTTCAAATGTTGCGCAAGCTTCCATGGCAGCGGATGCCATGCCGACACTTTTGATTGCAGGAACAAAAATTTCAATTATCAAAAAGCTCCCGCAGATAAGATTGAGAACAGTTCTGCTTTTTTCATCATCAGGGAAAAATCCCGAACACACGCTGACAAGCATAACCGCACCGGTTGTTTTTAAAAGACATTTCAGCGGTTCGGTTGCTCCTTCGGCAAACATATCCTTAATCATTTCAGTTACAGATGAAAAAGATATATCGAATATTTTTTCAAAATCCACTTCTTCACAACCGATTTTTTTCAGATAACCGATTGTTTCGTCCGAAAGATATTCCGAAAGTTCATTTGCTCCGCTTGATTCCAGCCAGTCTTTTCCATAGCTGTCAACATTTGCAAAAGCGCTTATATTCAGCAAAAACAACAAATTCACAAATAACAAAAACGACAATAATTTTTTATGTTTCATATCTCATCCGTTTATAAGTCCGATTGCCAGGCGTGCAACTGTTTCAAGCATCGGCATTGCAAGATATAACGCGCCCATTCTGCCTGCAAGCTCAACTGCTGCTGCAATCGCGGAGCACGAATTATCATAGCAGATATCAGCTGCAAACTGAGTTGTGACAAAAACACCGAGAGCCTTAAGAAGTATTGATGCATTTTCTTTTCCGACTCCCGAAAGACTCATCATTTCTTCCGCACCGTCAAACAAACCCAAGAATCTGTTTCCGACGGCAATAAGTATCACCGCCGCACCTCCAAGCACGGCAAGAGGAGCAATTTCGGGCCTTGTGTTTCTCAGAAACGCATAAATAAGAGCCGTCAAAATTCCGAGAAATGCAACCTTGACTATATCCATAAGTTAAAAATCAACAATGGATTTTACGGTATCCAGAAGCTGTGAAAAATGAGGAATCAACATCATAAGCACAACAACTATACCTGCAAGAATCGTTATCATTGCATATTCGTCACGGCCTGAACGGACAAGAATCGAGTTCAGAATCGCAACAAGAATTCCGACCGATGCAATTTTAATAACAACGGTAATATCCATAAAACACCTCAGATTAAAGAATCATTATTGCCGCCGAAATTCCTAGAAGCAATCCGAGCGGTGGAAAAAGCTTTTTATATTTCATGCTTTTATCTCGCTGCAATTCAAGCTCTGCTGAAAAAATCTGTTTATAATATTCACAGCCTGAGAGCTGGCTTTCAAGGTCTGTTGACCCTATATCGGCACCGAACGCAGCGAGATTTCCGACGGTTTCGGGCAAAAGTCTGCAAAAAGCAGTTTCTGTTTCGATGCTGCTTCGCCATGCATCGGGAAACGGTTCGCCAAAGCAGACCCGTTCACGGCAATTTTTTATAAATTCAAGTTCAGAAAGTCCCGTGTTTTCACAAAGTATCCGAAGCAAATCCGTAACAGGCATATGGGAATATCGAAGCTGCGACTCCACAATATTAATCATCAGCATTATTTTGCCCATAACCGCAACACGGTTTTCCTGAATCGAAGCCGCCCATCTTCCGGCAAGCGCAAATGCCGCCGCAAGAAGAACCATGGCAGATATTTTAAGCAACCAACTCACCTGCCCCGTAAATCCTTTTTATTTTCCCTACATTTTTATCCGAAAGAAGAATAACCTTCAGAAATTCTCCCGTTCGAAGAAGTTCTTTAAGAATAGACTTCGATTTAAGTTCCGTTTCATTCCGTGCATGAATACTCAGCGCAAACCCGACTCCGCTGTTAACGCCTGAAACTATCGCTCGTGTTTCTTCATAAGTTGAAATTTCATCGCAAATAATAACATCGGGAGAAAAAGACCTCAAACCAATCATTATCCCCTCTGCTTTAGGATAAGAGGTTATAAGATCGCTGTTTATTCCGATATCATTCTGTTCAATCCCCGAAAACGACGCCCCGATTTCCCCTCTTTCATCGCAGATAAATGTTTTTCTGAACGATCCCTCGGATGAAGAAAGCTGCCGTGCAAGATCACGGAGAACGGTTGTTTTTCCGCTTGACGGCGGACCTGCAATTACAGTTGAGCAAAAACCGTTCAGGCAAAACATCTTCATGATTTCATCCGCAGCTCCCTTTATTTCTCTTGCTATTCTCAGGTTAACGGCACAGATATCACGCACCGCAGTTATTTTTCCGTTTTCCGTAACAGCAGTCCCCGCAACCCCCGCTCTGTGACCGCCGTTTATGGTTATGTATCCCCGGTTTATTGCATCGGCAAAGCTGTGAACGGAATACCCGCATAAGCGCCTGAAAATATCCGAAACCTCATTTTCATCTGTCACAACCGCCAAACCCGAATAAATCTGCGTTAATCTTCCTGATGATGTCAGAAACTCCGTTCCTTTATCGGTTATAACCGTTACGGGCCGTCGGTTTCTTATTCTTATTTCTCTTATTCTGTTTTTATCAGCAATATCCAATGCAAGAAACATTCCCGAAAGCCTTTTTGAAAGACTGCCGACTGCGATATCAAAACGTTTTATATTATCCACAATATTATCTCTCCGTTCCGTTTATAATATATGGCTTCTTGTCCTTGTTTAGAACAGAGATTTACAGTTTGTTCATCTCATTTACAGAATGTTCACTTGAAATGAAAATAATAATATGTTATATTAAAGGTGTATTGAAAAAATTTCTTTCGGAGGAAAAATTTATGACTCGACTTGACAAAAAGCCGTCACTCCTGAGACGCTTTTTTGCAGGCAACTCCTATTGCTGGCTTTCCTGTTTCTGCACAATAGGCGTTATGATGCTTGTTTTTTATTGCTACGACCTTTTCCCCTTCGGCGAAACAACAATTCTCAGAATGGACCTTTATCATCAATACGGTCCTCTCTTTGCCGAATTTTATGACAGAGTAACAGGGCTTCAGTCCTTTCTCTACTCATGGCAGACAGGTCTCGGCTCACCGTTCCTTGGTAACTTCTTCAACTATCTTTCAAGCCCGAGTGCAATAATCATGCTTCTTTTGGGTCATGAAAACATGCCTGAAGCGATTGCGGGAATGATAATAACAAAGGCCGCCCTCGCAGCAGCCTCTTTCACCTATTATCTGAAAAAATCGCAGAACAGACACGATTACACAACCGCAGCTTTCGGCGTTCTTTATTCAATGTGCGGATATTTCATCGCATATTACTGGAACGTTATGTGGATTGATGCGATGGTTTATTTTCCGCTTGTTATCCTCGGAATCGAAAACATCATCAACAAGCGCAACCCGAGAGTTTATATCGCATTCCTTGCGCTGACTCTCCTTTCAAGCTACTACATGGGATATATGACCTGCATATTCTCGGTCATCTATTTCCTCATTTATTATTTCAGCAAATACGAAGCAGGTTCTGTCCACGTTTCAACCCCCTACACCATGGGCGAAAATGAGGAAAAGATTTATAAATTTAAAGATAAAATCAAGGGCAGTCTTTTCCTCAGAAGCGGTTTCACCTTTGCTTTTTCAAGCGTTGCGGCAGCAGGTCTTGTTGCAGCATCTCTCATCCCCACCTTCCTTATTTTAAGAAGCTGTTCGGCAACATCGGGCACCTTCCCCAAAGATTACGAATCATATTATTCCATTTTCGATTTCCTTGCGAACCATCTCGCAAGCGTTGAACCCACCATCCGCAGCAGCGGTGAAGATGTTCTGCCCAATATTTTCTGCGGCATGGCAACAGTCATTCTTGTTCCTCTTTATCTTTTCACAAAATCAGTTTCTCTCAAAGAAAAGGTTGCAAATGTTGCTCTGCTCGGAATAATGTATTTCAGCTTCAACATCAACATCGTCAACTATATCTGGCATGGATTCCATTATCCCAACGATCTTCCCTACCGCTGGTCATTCATGTATTCCTTTATCCTTCTTGTTCTTGCTTACAAAGCATTCACAAGACTCCATGAATTCAGCGGAAGAGCAATTCTCGGCACAGGCGTGGCAGTTCTCGGTTTCATAATCCTTGTTCAGGAAATCGGTTCAAAGAATGTTGAGGAAATAACCGTTCTTATCAGCATTATTTTCACGGTCACTTACTGCCTTGTTTTCGCTCTTATGAAAGACAAGAAATATCAGCAATCGGCAGTTGCGGTTCTTCTTCTCTGCTGTGTTATCGGCGAGGTTTCATGCGCAAACACAGACCGTTACAGCATGGATCAGCTGAAATCAAATTTCGTCGGAGATTACGCCGATTTCAAAGCTCTCAAGGAAGAACTTGACGACTACAGCGATAACAATTTCTACCGCATGGATTTAACCTACAACAGAGCAAGAATGGACCCCGCATGGTTTGGCTACAACGGCGTTTCAACATTTTCTTCGATGGCATACGAAAAGATGTCAAACGTTCAGAGCAATCTCGGCCTGAGCGGTAACTATATTAACAGCTACACCTATCATCTGCAAACGCCGATTTACAACATGATGCATTCACTCGGCTATATTGTTGACAACGATGTCAACGTAAACGTTTCAGACGATTATTACACAGAGCTGATGACTCACGGAAAATTCACCGCATACGAAAACAAATACTGCCTACCCATCGGTTTCGGCGTCGGCACGGATGTTACAAACTGGCAGTCGGATTATACCAACCCATTCACCGTTCAGAGCGACTGGTTTGAATACGCAACAGGCGTTTCCGATGTTTTCGGCATGATGACAATTGACGAAGTCCGTTATTACAACATGGACGAAATCACATCAGGTCTTGAAACAGGCGACATTTATTTCACTAAACCGGGCGAAGGCGCAGGCGAACTCACTTTCTTCCTCACAACCGACGAAGCAAAGCATTGCTATCTCTTTGCTGATTCATATGATTTTGACAGTATTCTTATAAATAAAAACGGCACAGAAACAACCCAGTATACCGATGAGCCTTATATCTATGACCTCGGTATTGTCACTCCCGAAGATGAAGTTATCGTTATCATCAATATAGAAGACAGCGATTACGGTTATATCGATTTCTATCCCTATTACATCAATGAAGATGCACTCAACGAGGGTTATGAAATTCTCAAAGCTCAGAGTCTTAATGTTGAAACTTTTGAAGAAACAAAAATAAGCGGTACAGTTTCGCTTGATAACGATTCTCTTTTCTTCACCTCAATCCCCTATGACAAAGGATGGACAGTAAAGGTTGACGGAAAAGAGATTGCAGAAGATGATTATGTTGCGCTCAGCGATGCATATCTCTGCTTCAATATTCCCGCAGGCGAACACAGCGTTGAACTTTCATTCATGCCTCAGGGTCTTCTTCTCGGCGCAGGAGTTTCCGTTCTTACCGTTCTGGCTCTCATTCTTGCCGCAATAATCTTTGCAAAACGCAGAAAGAGCAACGCAAACGACCCCTTCGTTTATGTTCCCGTTGTTGTTGAAACAGAAGACGAAGCCATCGGATGCGAAACAACAGAAGAACCCGTAAACGTTGAAATTGATATTCCTGAAGACGATGCCTCAACAGAAGAAATCACGGAAGATGAAATATCAATCATAGAAGAGGAAATCGAAAAGATTAACTCGGAAGAAAAAACAGAAGAATAAAAAAATGCCTCTGAAAAATTTTCAGAGGCATTTTCATTTATACAAGTTCTTTATACTGATAACATCTTACATAGTCAACCTTGAACTCGGCAGGCCAGTTTTCTTCGGGTGTCAGCTCTATTTCTCCAGTACCGTGTCTGTCGGAATGCTGAACGCCGTTATCCCCTGCAAATTCGCAGGACAAAAGAAGATATTCGGGATTCTGCGAAACACCGCCTTCAGGCTTAAGTCTGCCCGTTTCATGGCCGTTGATATAGAAGATATATTCATCCTTATTCCATTCAACGCCATAAGTGTTATATTCCTCATAAGGGTCATTCTCAAGGAAATATTTGCCGATTGAATAATTGACAATATCCTCGCCGTAACCATCATAGATAACGCCCGTTGTTACGCAGTCATTACCCCACCAATGGTCTTTATAATAGAACGATTCATAAACATCAATTTCCGTTCCGTCACGGCCAGAGCCGTCAACCTTTGTAACGCCGTCATTCATCATCCAGAATGCGCTCCACATACCGGTTGCGGCAGGAAGAATACATCTGACCTCAAAATAGCCGTAGCACTGCTCATATTTGCCCTGAGTTGTCAGTTCACCGGTATACCAACCGGGTTTATAATCTTTAAATTTAATCTCGTCATTCCACTTTTCGTAATAATAATTTTCAAGCGGTTCATCAAGATACTGAGCGCTGATGATAAGATTACCGTCTTCCACCCTGACCATATCTTCATGCCAGTAACCGCCTTTTCGCTCGGTTACCCACCATGAGGGCGCCCATTTGGATTTATCATATTCCGTGCCGTCAAATTCATCGCTCCATACAAGGACAAATTTATCCATATCAATCATGTTTTCTGACGGGAGCTTTCCGAGATCAAGCACGGCAGGGAGTTCGGGATTGATAATCATTAATATTGCAATAAGTATTTTCAAAGCAGCCTTTATCATATTACAACCTCTTCCTATCAAGCGTTACAATTCAACAATCTTATCCGATATAATACTTTACAAATGAAATAAAGTTCACAAAAGTCTGTGCAAAATCTTCAAAAATCATACTGAAGCATTGCATCATGAACTCGCTGTCGCTTCCGAGATACTGAATTCCGACGAAGAAATCATCTGCAGAATTGCGAAGAGCTTCGAAATTATCATCTGTCAGAGTGCTGATGTTGGCAAAAAACGATTTTTCTTCTTCGGTAACATCATATTTTTCAACAATCATATCACCGACGGAAATTATGAAATCATATGAACCGTCATCGTTGAGAGCAAGACCTGCATAGGCGGTCATTCCGATGCCGTTGGGAAGAATAATTTCCGCAACACTCTCGCTCAGAACAGCAGAATATTCTGTTCCGTCATTGAATTTAACGGTTATTTTTTCACCCGAAGCATCATCATAATGCTTTTTGCCCTTGTAATCATTATAGAAAACAATATGATTGTCAATATTGGTTATTTCTGCCGATTCAACAAGAGTTTCCAGATAATATGCGGTAAACTCAACCTGTTTTTCAATTCCGAAAAGTTCAACATTCGCTTTGCTCTTACCTTCCTTCGGAGTTGCATCGCAAGCGCCCATAAGGATAACATCATTCATGGTAACTGTTTTTTCGGGAACGAATGTTACTTCGCAATCGGTTGCCATGGCTATTTCGCCGGAATTTTCTTCCCAAACATTCATGCCGATAATATAATCATCAAGCCTTTCTTCGGAAAGAGAATAATCTTTTATCTCCGAACCAAGAAATTCTATCAGAACAAAATCCGAAATAAGCAATGATTCAATCGAATAGGTAACACCAACCAGATTTACCCCTTTTTCAAAATAAACAATAGTATTATAAGGTTCTTCTCCGTATTTTATATGCTCACAGCAACCGCTTGCGGTTTCGCCGTCATAAATTTCAGCAAAAGCATATACCGAATCCATATCCGAACTGAACATATAATATCCGCTCTGTTTCGCTTCAAACTCATAACAAACCGTATTAAGTCCTCTGATTTCATTTTCGTCAACGCTGAGAATATCTAAATTGACATCCGTAAGTGCAGTGGCATTTTCGCCCTCTGTAAGAGTCATGTCACTATAATAAAAATCATAGTCATCGCCAAAAAGGTCATTCCATTTAATAATTTCGGTTGATTCATCCGCCGCAAAAGCAACCGATGACATTCCGAACATCATAATTGCGGCAAGTAAAATTGCAACAATTGTTCTGACTGTTTTTTTCATTATTTATTCCTCCTTGTTTTACATTAAAAACTTTGCTTTATTTCATTATAGCACATTATTTTCCAATTACAACAAAAAACGAGAAAACATATAAAAACAAAAATCCGAACCCTTCGCCTATTGGTAAAAGGTTCGGATTATTATTCATTTTAACGGATAAGCTTCCATTTCTGCTGTCTTATCCTGCAAGGCAGATCTTCACCGTCATTATCGTAAAAAACAGTAAGAAGCGCTCCGCTGTCAAGTTCAATTGTTGTTGGATAACCGAGGTCATCTGTTGCAAGATTTTCGCAAATCGGAATATCCGTCTGCCAGCTTTCACCGCCGTCAACGCTGACCATCGCCATAATACCGTAAGGCTGTTTGCGTCTTCCGTAAACCGAAACAAGCTCACCTGAAGAAAGCATGATAAGATGCGGAGGCGCTCCTCCTGTTTTATCAAGAAGCATGACAGGTTCAGACCATGTTTTTCCGCCGTCATCCGAAACACTCTGAAAAACGGTGAACAGAGTTTCAACGCCGCCGTCAAAAAGCTCTGCATTTTCGCCTCTGATATGGCAGATAAGTCTGCCGTCAGGCAACTCAATCATATGAGGTTCGTTGAGCACAACGTTTTTATCTGACGATGTTATTTTACCTATAAACTCGGTTTCACCGCTTTCTGTATCAAAGCGGTGAATCTCAACTCCGCCGAAAACATCATCAAACCTTGTTCCTGCCCACAAAACCGTGCCGTCTTTAAGCTGAACGGGGCCATGAGGCGAGGTAATAGGCGAACGGTGAATTTCCCCGAAGGTGATTCCGCAGTCACGGCTTATGCGGAAAGTTGCACCGAGATACCGCTCCTCATCATCAGCGGTTATGGTGTCGAGATAACTCTGAACATATTTATTATCCTTATTATATTCTCTCTGCATTTCTGCAGAATTATTGAAAGAAGTAAAAATAACTCCGCTTTCACCGAATGCACATATACCTGCATCTCTGTCATCAAGAGGGGTATCAATTACAGGCGCAGGCAAAGTATAGGTTTCGCCGCCGTCAAAGCTGTAAGAAATAACCGCTTTACCGAATGGACAAACATGCTCAAGTCTGAAACCCGATGCACCGACGGCAATTTTGCCGTCCTGCAAAAGAGCAACCGTAGGCCACGCAAAATAACCGTGATGGCTGAAATTATTCGAAATTATTGTTTTAGTGTCTCCGATTCTTTCAATTTTCATATTCACTCACCGTTTTTATTATACTGTAAAAGAAAAATCACAGATCATCTGATGATAATTTGTGACAATGGCAAAGGTAGACGGTTTTGATACAATTTTTGCAATTTTCCATCTTGCCAAAATTTTACGATAACTCTCTCAAAATTTTCCACAGAAAGCTATTTCATCGAAAATCCGAAAAACTTTTCCGCTTAAACTTTTGAGAGATTATATCGTCCACAAATAAATGTGTCAAGTAAGTATTTCGTTTTAAAATCTCTGCAATTCCATTTTTCACTTTAGAAACTCTTTCAACCGCGTCTTCCGAAAGCAATAGAGAGAATACATTTATTCTCCTTTCGGAGGTAATGCTTTCTGTTTTATTTAATCATCAGAACATCGATTTAATGAGATTGATGAACGACATTATCAGGCAAATAAGATTTTTTACAAAACTGTCATCGTGTAAAGGTCTGCCGCAGTCGGTGCAAATAAGCTGTTCGCCACCGGCATCACAAATGCCGTCATTGTCTGCATCTGAGTGGTCAACTACAGGATTTTCAGCATATGTTGTGTAATCACACTCTGTGCAGTATTCGTAGGCATCCCAACCGATTTCCGTACAGGTTGCTGCTTTTGCTTCTGCTGTTTCAGTTTCGTGAGAAGCGGAAATTACTTCACCGTAAACTATAATCTTGCCGCAGACAGTACACTTCGTGTCACCTGTATAACCGTCGACGGTGCAGGTCTTATCAGCAACATTAAATGTCTCTGTTTCACCTTTATGAGGACAATAATAAACATAAGAGGTTCTTTCGGTTGTGCCGTCTTCAAATGTTACTTCGCAGCAATAATTACCGTCTTCTTCGGGGTAATATGTATTATCGGTTGCACCTTCGATTTCTACAAATTCTGCCTCACCGAAGAACGCCCTTACTGTAACAGCATCATCTCCTGTTGCTATAATTGCAAATGAATAAGTACCGCTTTTTTCAGGTCTTAAAATATACATATTTTCTGCATTGGGTGTCGCCTCTGCTACGACTATATTATTATTGGCATCAATCAGTACAGTGCCGCCGTTAACGACACCGTCAACAAAAACGGTTATCGCCTCGCCTGCCTCAACCTTTACTGCAAAGAAATCACTGTTACCGTTAATTATTTCCTTTTCTTCCCAGCCTTTTTCGGGAGTATATTCATATCCGAGACCTGAAAAGCTGTGAGTAACAAATGTATTTTCATCGGTGATTTCTTCGCCTAAATTCACCTTATACCACTGATATGTTGCTTTACCGGCATTTATATCTACATTTAATTCTGACTCGTCCGGGTGATCGCTTATAGCATATCTACCAATAAAATCATCTGATTTTTCTGTTGAGCCGTCAGCAAAAGTAACAAGACAGTAATAATGTTTACCGCCATCGGTATTTTCTATAGAAGCACCGTTCCCCTCTATAGCAGTATAAACGAAGTCCTCCACAGTAGCTCTTACTGCTAAATTTTCAGGATTGGGATCTTCGCCATGAATTTCGAATCCGTAAAGTCCGTCTCCTTCAGCGACAAAAGTGTATTCCGTTGACCCGGGATATTTCGACACACCTCTTGTACCGGATTCATTTTCATACTGCGCAAAAATCCGATTTACATTTTGGTTAAATTCAAAATTCAGAACCTGACCATATTTAAGCTCAATAAGAAAATAATGTGCTGATGCACTTGTCCACCAACCTGTTTCTTTATTATAGGTACTGTTGGCAAGATAGGAGAATTCTTTCCAGTCTCCCGTAGCATTCTCATCCGTAACGGGAATCGGCTGAATGGCGCCCTCATACCACTGATATGAAGCATCTGTATCATCACTGAGTTCTACATAAGGCTGACCTGATGTGGGCTGATGTGTTATAATATATAATAATGTTTCGCAATCCTGACATAAACCGTCTGTATGATTTTTATGCTCACATACACATTTGCATACAGTACATACGCTGTTTTTAAAATCGTGGTCACCTGTAGCTGCAAAATGTTTACCGGAAACATAAGCATCACACTCTGAGCAGAAATAACCGGCTTCGTTACCGTCTTCACCACATGTTACTTCCTTAGCGTCTTTATATGTAACACTGTCCCCCAGATGAAAAGTTGCACCGTATCCTAAGCTATCTGTTCCTTTTTTTGATATTACCCCATTCCTCTGCTGTTCCGGGATAATGTACTGTTATTCTATTACACACGATATCAAAAACATGACTGCCCAAGATATGGATGTCTTTGTTTAAAGTAACATTTTCTAAAGGACTTATATAGGCAAAAGCTGTATCACCTATATATTCAACAGTTTCAGGTATTTCTACATTTTTAAGAAGTGTCATTCTGAAGGCATTTTTAGCTATTGTTACAATCCCGTCAGCCAATTCCAGTTCTTTAAGGCTACTCATATTAAATGCGTCTTCTTCAACTGTAACAAGAGTAGAGGGAGTTATCAGCTTATCTATGTTTGCTAAATAAAAAGCCCGTTTTCCTATAGTCACAATACCGTCAGGAACAGTGTATTCTTCAGTTCTCATTGCCGTAGGATAAGCAACGAGAACAGTCTTATCACTGTTAAAAATGATTCCGCCCTCGGAAAGATAATTATCATTTTCGGGTGCAACAATATATTCTTTGACTCCCGTAGCAATACAGAAAAAAGCAGGGTCAATTGTTTCGACAGTGGAAGGAAGAGAAAGAGTTTCTACCGTTTCCATAATCATAAAATAACTCTGGGATAACTTGGGTATCTCTGTTATACCCTCTCCGAACTCGATATGAATTATTTCATCTCTATTTTCTTTAACAAAACCAGCAATATCTACAGTATCATTATAAGTTAATTTACCCGTTCCGCTGATAAGCATAACTCCGTTTTCGTCAAGAGAAATCGCAACATTTCCTTCTTCGGAGCCATCAGCCGCAAAGGCAATGAGTACGGTTGTCACAATCATTAAGATTGCAAGAATGATTGATAATGTTTTCTTTGTTGTTTTCTTCATTGTTATCTCTCCTTTCGGGGATTATTTGTTGGTTTTTATGCCGAGTTCTTCAAAAACACTTTCAACCGCATGCTTTGCCACGGCTTCAAAGTCAATTTTTTTGATAAACTCTTTTGTTTCCTCGATAACCTTACGGTCAAGCTCATAAATATGAAGCATTGTGGTGATGAGCCTTTCCGACTTCGTTTCAAGCGTGAAGTACATATCACAAGGCACCGACATATAGGCTCTCATAATGCCCATTGATGCAATTTCAAGCTCGTAGAAATCCTTCAGCTCAAAGTCAGGAAATGAACTGCCGAACTCCTTGTAAAGCATTTCAGCTCTTCTCCTGAGCACCTCTTCACTTGTTTTCGGCATTGAGTATCCTGCAATATAGAGATTTCGCATATCCTCGTTCATTTCTGCCATATAAATCTGCAGAACCTCATTTGCCATAAAAATCTGAATTTTGTCATCAGTAAGCTTTGTTGATACGGCGTTGGAAGCTTCAGTTACACCGTCAAGAAATTTTGTGACAAGATGAACAAGAAGCTCTTCCTTGCTGTTCATTTCGTAAATGATTACACGCTTGCTTATTCCCGACAGCTTTGCTATATCCATAAGGCTTGTCCGTTCAAAGCCCTTTTGCATAAACAAGGCAGTTGCCGCTGTGAGAATCTTTCTGTGAAGCTCTTTTGTTTCAGCTTCGTTTCTTATGTTTGACACTTTATCACCTCTTAGTGTACTTCATTCCGTACCGTGGTTCGTTTTACAGTGCAGATAATATCACAACTTCATATGTTTGTCAATAAGTTTGTCAATTTTATGTATATTGTTATTCTTAATAATATAAACGATAACTGCCAAAGACTTTTTATCCTCGGCACAATTCAAATTATTTCATTTCAATAATTGCTTCGTGATGATTTTTATACTCGTACCTAGGATATTCACCACTGTTCGAAACTTGCTTCCGGACATAATCAGCTTCTATGAAAGCGAAGAAGAAAAGCAATCTTCGAAAAGTGGAA
>JAZQTZ010000075.1:0-5183 GCA_045631105.1 Acutalibacteraceae bacterium | reverse complement strand
CCCGAAGAAGAAACCGTTATTCCCGGTCACACCCACAAAAATCTTGCGCTTCTCGATTCTTTTGCGGAAAAGAACGGCGAGCTTGAGTGCAACGGAAAAATAATTCCTTACAAGCAAAATATCAAAACATCTGTCCTCTCTTTTTCGGAGGGCGGTTTTTTTATCGTTGATGCCACTAATTCCATATTGTTCATTGAGTGCAACAAAAGTGACGGCACTCTGCCCGTTCCCATGGGTGCGGAGATTCTTTCAATTGAACTGCTTTTTATCAACGATTCAGACGCAGGGTGGAAGGATATCCGTGACCTTCACAAAGAAAACTCTTTTGTTCCCTATTTTGTCAATATGCATAAGCCTTTTTTGACTAATCTGTCAGATACGCCTGCAATTGCCATAATTACTTTTCCGTTTGATGTCGGCGATGCTTATTATGACATCATAAATTTCAACGTAACCGACATCAGGGTCAGATACATCGAAGAAAACGGAGAAAATGAATGATGGAAACCGAAATTCTTGTTTCTCTTATAACTCTCGGCGGCTCGGCACTCGGTACATTTGCGGGAATTGCGGTCAACTCGAAGCTGACAAATTTCCGCATTGAACAGCTCGAAAAAAAGGTTGATAAACACAACAGCGTGATTGAGCGCACGGGTAAGCTCGAAGAAAAATTCGATGCGCTCGATTATCGGCTCAAAGAAATTGAAAACGGAAGGTGAAAATATGGAAACAAATTGGAAAAGAAAACTCACAAGCCGTAAATTCTGGGCGGCGGTTATCGGTTTCATAACCCCGATTCTGCTCGCTTTCGGAGTTTCGGACAGCGTCACAACGCAGATAACCGCAATCATCACGGCAGGCTCGGCGGTTGTTGCCTACATCATCGGCGAAGGATTCATTGATGCCTGCGGAAAGGAAGAGTGATTGATTGAAAACAAGTTCAGGTCTTGTTGACTACGCACGCTCACAGCTTGAAAAACCTTATTGGTACGGCACATTCGGCAACACAGCAACCAAAAGTCTGCTCAATGCCAAAAAGAAGCAGTATCCCTCTCATTATAAAGACAACCGAATGGAAAAATATAAATCCGAAATCGGCGAAAGGGTCCACGATTGCGTGGGTCTTATCAAAGGCTATCTCTGGAGCGAAAATTTCGTCAGTCTCCCCGAATACAATTCCGCGCAGGATGTTTCGGCAAACGGTATGCTCAGAAAATGCACGGAAAAAGGCAGTTTTGACACTATGCCCGAGATGCCCGGCATTCTTGTTTTCAAAAGCGGTCATGTCGGCGTATATGTGGGCAACAAAAAAGTGATTGAAGCAAGGGGCTTCAGCTACGGAGTTGTGGAAACGGAGCTTAATAAAAGGGGTTGGACTCATTGGGGCAAATGCCCGTGGATTAACTATCCGAAAGAGGGAAATTATTTCATGTCATGCGCTCATGACGAGGTTTCAATCGTTGATGCGCTTAAGAATACGGGTGAGGAAAGCTCATTCGCTTACCGCAAGAAAATCGCCGAAGCCAACGGCATCCGTTTTTACAGAGGAACGGAAAAAGAAAACGTCAAGCTCCTCTCTCTTCTGAGAACGGGTTTGCTCAAAAGACCGTAAATTCACAGTTTGCAGGGGAAATCCGACAGGGTCTCCCCTGCGTTTTTTATGCTGTTGTTAAATAATAATAGTTGAGACCGCATAAATAATATGATATAATGGCAAGGTAAAATTCCTGATAATGAGGTTTCCCATGATTGCAAAAGATGTAAGATTGATTGAATATTCAAAGGGTGTTGAACTCGGCAACTGCCTGACCCATGCCGTCGGAGCGGTTTTATCCGTTGCGGCGCTTATCCTGATGATAACTTCCGCCGAGGGTGCAAGAGAAATTATCTCCGCCCTTCTCTACGGCATTCCAATGCTGACTGTCTATACCGTTTCCGCCGTTTATCACGGGCTGAAAAACGGCGAGGCAAAAAGAATTGCACGCCTTCTTGACCACTCCGCAATTCCCCTTCTCATCGCAGGCACAACAACTCCCTGCGCCCTGGTTGCGCTTTATGATATAAGCGTTTTTCACGGAATTGCTGTTCTCTCTGCGGCATGGTTCTGCGCATTATTCGGTCTGGTTTCAAAGCTGTTTTTCTTTGAAAAGCTGAAAAAAATAACATACGCCGTTTACATAATCTGCTGTGCATTGATGCTTTTCAGCGCAATTCCCGTTATTGATGAAATGGAAAAAGGAGCATTTGAACTCATCGCCGCAGGCTGCGTTTCCTATGTTATCGGTGCTGTTTTCTGTTATATCGGCGTTAAGCGTCAGATATTCCACGTCGTTTTCCATCTTTTTGTGTTTCTCGCAAGCGCGATACATTTCTATGTTATTTATTTTATTATCATAAGGTGAAACATGAACGAAGAAAATAAGCTCCTCATTGCAAAAATCCATGACAGAGCAAGACAATGCGATGATAATTCAATGATAACAAACAGCGTTTTTCTCGATATGAGGGAGCGCTCCGTTGTTGCGTCTTCACATCTTGACGGCGGTGCAAAAATGCTCTTTTACGGCGGATTTGAAGATTCCGAAAGAACGGTTGCGGTTTTCCTGCCCGATTATGTTGAGGCTTCGGATTTGCCTGAATTATTTGAATATTTTGAAGAATGTCCCGAATCCGACCCGATTTCGATAATAGAAATCGAAAAGGATAAATTCTCCCCCGCGCTTTCCCACCGTGATTATCTCGGTGCACTCATGGGTCTCGGAATAAAAAGAGAAATGACGGGCGATATCATCGTCAACGAAAACGGCTGTAAAATGGCTGTGCTCGAAAAAATCGCACCGTTCATTCTTGAAAATCTTGATAAAGCAGGCAGAGGCACTCTCAAAGCAAGGATTATTTCCTCCTCCGAAGCGAGAAAAGGCGAAAAATCCGTCGGCGCTCCCGACAGCTTCACCGTTTCTTCAATGCGCCTTGACTCGGTTATCAAAAATGCATTCCGTGTTTCAAGAGGAGATGCCTGCTCTGCGATTGAATCGGGTCTTGTTTTCGTCAATGACCTCGAATGTGTCAAACCTGACAAAAAAATCGCCGACGGCGACAAGGTTGTTTTCCGAAGAAAGGGCAGAATCATTGTTAAAGATTGCTCATCCGTTTCGAAAAAAGGCAGAATAATCGTTGAAATAATAAGGTATATATAGGGATGTATCTCGGATACATCCCCTTTTTATGCAATCATACAAAAACGGAAATTAATTTTTGTAGATATTCACAATCATATTATAATTATTCAGTTATTCGTAAAAATTACTAAAAAAAACATTGAAATGGTAAAACTTTTGTGATATAATCCTATTTATCACGGTATAGTATTAAATAAGAAAATTATTTTTTCGGTCCGTTGTGCAATTTGCGGACATTTATGATATACCACCCTAAGGAGGAATTTCTTTGAAAGCTTACAGTGCAAAAGACATCAGAAACATCGTTCTTGCCGGTCACGGCGGACGAGGAAAAACCACTCTTGCAGAGGCAATGCTCTACATTTCCAATGCAACAGACAGACTCGGCAGAGTTCCCGACGGCAACACCGTTATGGACTTTGACGCAGAAGAAAAAAGACGTAAGTGTTCAATCGCTTCGGCAATTGCTTCTTTTGAATGGAAAAATACTAAAATTAATATTATAGACACCCCGGGTCTCTTCGACTTTGCAGGCGGCATGAGCGAAGGTATGCGTGCAGCAGGCGCTGTTCTCATCGTTCTCGCTTCAGGTTCCACCCTCGACGTAGGCGCTGAAAAGGCTTACAAGGCTGCAACCGAAAGAGGCATCAACAAGATGTTCGCCATCACAAAGTGCGACGCTGAAAACGCTCATTTCTATAAGACATTCGATTCTCTTCAGGAAGAATACGGCAACAAGATCTGCCCCGTTGTTGTTCCTTATGTTGAAGGCGACAAGGTTATTTCCTATGTTGACTTCTCAAGAAACGAAGCTTTCTCATATAAAGACGGCAAGCGTTCAGACGCTCCCATGCCCGAAAATGATGAAAGAACAAACAGAATGAGAGAAGCTTTCATCGAAGCAGTTGCATCTGCTGATGAAGAACTCATGATGAAATTCTTCGACGGCGAACCCCTCACCGATGACGAAATCGACAGAGGTCTCAAGGAAGGTATCCTTGCAGGCGATATCTGCCCCGTTTATGCTTGCTCAGGTTATCAGCTTGAAGCTGTTGACCTTATCAATAACAGCATCGTTCAGTCAGCTCCCGACGCAGCTTCAGTTGCATCGGAAGGCGACATCACCTGCGACGAAAACGGACCTCTTGCAGCTATCTGCTTCAAGACCGTTGCTGACCCCTTCGTTGGTAAGATGTCATATTTCAAGGTTATTTCGGGTAAAATCACTCCCGATACACCTGCTTATAACGAACGCACAGGCGAATCCGAAAGAATGGGTAAAATCGTATTCCCCAAGGGCGGCAAGCAGGAAGAAGCTTCCGCAATCCTTGCAGGCGATATCGGTATCGTAACAAAGCTTTCAGGCTTCAAGACAGGCGACACAATGTGCGCTCCCAAGTCGGATATCAAGCTCAAGGGCGTTTCCTTCCCCGCACCCTGCCTTCCCATGGCTGTTAAGGCTAAGAAGAAGGGCGAAGAAGATAAGGTTGCAGCAGGTCTTAACAGACTCGCAGAAGAAGACCTTACCATCAATTACTACACAAACACAGAAACCAAGGAACAGATCGTTTCAGGTCTCGGCGAACAGCATCTTGACGCAGTTGTTACAAAGCTCAAGACAAAGTTCGGCGTTGAAGTTGATCTCGAAGTTCCCAAGGTTGCTTACAGAGAAACCATCAGCAAGAAAGTTGCTGTTCAGGGCAGACATAAGAAGCAGTCAGGCGGCAGCGGTCAGTTCGGTGACGTTTGGGTTGAATTCGAACATATCGATTCCGAAGATTTCGAATTTGCAGAGAGAGTTGTCGGCGGTTCAGTTCCCAAGAACTTCTTCCCCGCAGTTGAAAAGGGTCTTCGCGAAGCTATCCTCAAGGGTCCCCTTGCAGGTTATCCCGTTGTTGGTCTGAGAGCAACTCTTTATGACGGTTCATCACATCCCGTTGACTCCAACGAAATGGCATTCAAGATGGCTGCAAAGATTGCTTATAAGAACGGTATGCCTCAGGC
>JAZQTZ010000074.1:0-10955 GCA_045631105.1 Acutalibacteraceae bacterium | reverse complement strand
CCGCGCTGACCCTCAATGTTTTCAACAAGCATTCCGACAGAGTGAAGATGGCGAATATCGCCCAGACCGTCAACGTGCTTCAGTCCGTTGCGCTCACCGACGGCGATGAAATGCTCCTCACTCCGACTTATTTTGTTTTCAAGATGTATAAAGACCATCAGAATAACACCCTGCTCGGTTCATACATCACAACTCCCGACCTTGAAGCCGAAAGCGGAAAATTCCCGAAGCTCATCGAGAGCGCATCGGTTGACGAAAACGGTGTTATTTATGCAACAATAGTCAATACTTCTGCAGACGAAGCAGCAGAAATCAAGTGCCAGATTGCGGATTCCGAGGTCAGAGAGATAAAAGCCGAAATTCTCGGCGGCAGTCCGTGGGACTACAATTCATTTGAAGAAAAAGAAAACGTAAAGACAGCGGAATTCACCGATTATTCCGTCACAGCCGACGGCTTTATCGCAACTCTTCCGCCGTGCAGTGTTGTTAAGTTTGTAATCAATAAATAAATGCAAAAGGTAAAATGCAAAGTGCAGAATGTCGGGCGGGTTTCACCCGCACCCGTTATATAAAACAGGAGCGACGCGACCCTTCATTTTGCATTTTAAATTTTGAACTTTGCATTAAAAAAATATGGAACATATTTGCAAGCGCTGTTTTCTTCTTGAAAGCGGCAGAGAAGATACCTACAAAAGCATAAAAGAGCATATTGACAGGCTCTCCGAAAAGGATAAATGTACGGGAGGGGAATACCGCAGACGGCTTGATGTCTGCGGCGAATGTGAATTTCTTTCGGGCGGAGTCTGTCTTAAATGCGGATGCTATCCCGAATTCAGGGCGGCATTCATAAGGCAGAAATGCCCGTATAAAAAATGGTAAATGGAGGAAAAAGATATGTATAATATCCTCATTTGTGATGACGAGGCCGATATCCGTTCAGCGCTCAGGATTTATCTTTCAGGCAAAGATTATAATATAATCGAAGCCGAAAACGGTGCGCAGGCGCTCGAAATTATCGAAAAAGACGAAGTTCATCTTCTTCTGATGGATATAATGATGCCCGTTATGGACGGTATAACCGCGCTTTCAAAGCTCCGCGAAGCAAACAACAACATTCCCGTTATTCTTCTTTCCGCAAAAAGCCGAGATGCCGACAAGATTCTCGGTCTTAACGAGGGCGCGGATGACTATATAACAAAGCCGTTCAACCCCGTTGAGGTTATTGCGAGAGTCAAATCGCAGATCCGCAGATACACCCGTTTCGGCGGGTCGGACAGCTCCGCACCCAAAAAGGATGATGCGGGAATTCTCCGCAACGGAAGCCTTGAGCTTGACGACAACACAAAAACTCTTACCCGTGACGGCGAAATCATAAGCCTCACTCCGACGGAAATGATGCTTCTGCGCTTTTTTATGCAGAATCCCGACAAGGTTTTTTCACCGAAAGAGCTTTACCTCAAGGTCTGGGGCGATGACCCCCTCGGTGCGGAAAACACCGTTACGGTTCATATCCGCCACCTGCGCGAAAAAATAGAAATTGACCCCGCAAATCCCGAATATATCAAGGTTTCGTGGGGACACGGCTATAAAATGGTGAGCATAAAAGTTCCCGAAGCTATCGATTGATTCTGAACAGGAGTTGAATTTATGGCGAAAAAGAAACTACGTTCTTCCGCTGACAGCTCTGCGCTTTCGATTCTCATAATCGGACTGACTATTGTCATTGTCGGCTGTTTTCTCGGAATAACTTATCTTTTTGAATATGATTTTTACGATAAGGATAATAACGGCGAAACCGCAAAATCCGTTGCGGTTCAGATTTATTCGCTCGACGACTGCGAAAAGGCAAAGGATTTCTATAAGTGTATGCTCGTTGAACAGCCTTACAGAGATGAGTACAGGCTGAATTATTACAGTGACTATTTTTCATCTGCCGAGTCAAACTTCATTTTTGCGGTTTACAATATGAACGGCGATCTTCAGTTTGAGGGGCAGAACGGCGGATATACATATGAGCTTGCGAAAGAGCAGACAAAATATATCGGCGATTCGGATTTCTTCAGCATTGATGCAAACGGTGCGATGGTTCCGCTGAAGCTGAACTATGCCGTCATCATCAATGAGGACAGTGTCAATGACCGCTATAAGAGTGCGTTTGACTGGATAGATATTGCGGACACACTCAAATATTTTGCGTTCATTGTGCTTTTCCTTGCGCTTCTTGCGATGGTTATTCTTCTTTGCATCATAACTATCAACGCAGGCACAACAGACCCCGTAACAGGTGAAATCGTGCCCGGATTTGTTGATAAAATACCGCTTGATGTCTGCACGGTTGCCGTTATTCTGTTCTTTGCGGTTGCGATGACCGTTATCGGTCTGACTGCGGCGGCAGACGTTGATATGGTTCTCAACAACCTCGTTGTTGTTATCACCTTTGTTACCTTCATTATGCTTCTGATGTCTTATCTGACAACGGTTTCCGTCAGATTCAAGATGGGTAAATTCTATAAGAATACTCTTATTTATATGATTTACCGCAAGTTCAAAAGAAAGACACCCCGCAAGGTCAGAAAAGCTTTCGGCGATATGTCGTTCTTCGGCAAGATTATCCTCGGCATTTCCGCTTACATCATTTTTGAAGCCGCCATTCTTGCCATTATGGTCAGAGCGGGCATCTATGACCGCGAGGGTGCGGATGCGTTCACGTTGTTCCTTGTTGTGTGGGGAATGACAAGGCTTCTGATTATCCCGATTTTCGTTATGGTTGCCATCAACCTTAACTATATCAGAGAAGAGGGCGAAAGACTTGCAGGCGGTATTCTGGATATCGGTGTTACCGATAAGCTCAGCATCGCCGCGTTCAAATCCCACGGCAAAAATCTTGACCAGATAAGAAAAGAAATCAATAAAGCTATGGAGCAGGAGCTTAAGAGCGAAAGACTCAAGAGCGAGCTTATAACCAATGTTTCCCACGATATCAAAACGCCCCTCACATCCATCAAGAATTATGTCGGCTTTCTTAACGACGATAATCTTACGTATGAGGAGCGCAAAACATATGTTTCAATCATTTCAAAGCATACCGACAAGCTTTCCATGCTTCTCAACGACCTTATTGAAGCTTCAAAAATACAGTCGGGAAATATTGAAATCAATCTTGAAAAAACAAGCCTTAATATTGTTCTCGAGCAGACGGTTGAGGAATTTGCAATAAAGCTTGAGCAGAGTCTCCTCATCCCCAGAATCGATATACCCATGGATGATATTTATATCTTGGGTGACGGACATTGGCTCTGGAGAATATTTGCAAACCTTATCAATAACGCCTGCAAATATGCTTTGCCCGAAACCGACCTTGAAATTCAGCTTAAAAAAATTGAAAACAAAGCAAGAATCTGCATTTCCAATGTTTCGAATGCCGAAATCAGCGTTGAAGGAAACGAGCTTTTTGAACGCTTCGTAAGAGGCGACTTTTCAAGACACACAGACGGTCACGGACTCGGTCTTTCAATCGCAAGAAGCCTTGCCGAAATGCAGGGAGGAACAATGGATATTTCCGTTACGGGAAATAAATTCAGCGTAATTCTTGATTTTGATATAACAGAATAAAATTTCCACGGAGGATAAGATGCACAGAAAAATCATTTCTGCCGTTCTTGCTGTCGCAATGTTAAGCGGTTTTGCGGCATGCAATAAGGTAGAGCAGATACCCGAAACAATCACGAAGGAGCAGGTTGCAACAACCGCCGTCTCAACAACCGAGGAGGCAACAACGGTTACAACAACCGCTGCTCCCACAACGACAGCTACAACAGCAAAACCGACTACCACGGCGAAACCGACCACAACCAAAAAGGTGACTACAACGGTTAAAGAGGTTGTAACAACAATAGCGAAAACAACTCAAAAAACAACGATGCCTTCCGAATACCGCACGGAAAACGATACCGAAACCGTAATGCTCAGTTACGGAGTTATACGAACAAGAGGAACGGTTACTACATATGCCAAGCTGGAGGACGGAAGCGAAGAGGTTTTTGATGTTGAGATATCGGAAGTGTATAACCGCATAGGCTATTATGCAACTTATGAGGATTTGCTTCCTGCCGCAGAGGAAAACAGCAAAAAGTATAAATCCGAAATAAAAAAGGTTCTTGAAATAATTAATTCATACCGCGAGGAGGGCGGACTGGAGCCGCTCGTTCTTGATGACAAGCTTGTGACTGTTGCATGCGCAAGAGCAGAGGAGCTTGCATGGTCGGGAAGATTTTCGCATTACCGCCCCAACGGAAAATATTTTTCGTCTATTCTCAGAGATGCAGGCATAACAAAAGGCTCTGCAGGAGAAAACATCGGCAGAGGATACGGCAGCCCCGAATCAGTCTGCGAGGCGTGGAAGGCTTCGGAATCCCACTATGAAAACATAATGAATCCCGATTTCACCAAAATAGGAATCGGCGTTGCAGCAGACCCCGACCCCGACGGAAAGCTCTGCTGGTCGCAGCTCTTTATTAATGAAACATAATAAAAAATCGGCTTGTTCGGAAATCCGTTCAAGCCGATTTTGTTTATTCAGTTATGATGTTCTCTTACTGAGTGAGACCGCCGAGAAGGCTGCCGAGGTCAGCACCGCCGCCTCCGGCAACACCGCCGCCGCTGATATCGCCGAACATCTTGAGGATTTCATTGAAACCGCCCATGATTGAGTTAAGATCAAAGCCCTTGATAAGGTCATTGATTTTTGCAGGGAGATCGTTGAAGAGGATGTTGAAAATGTTGAGGAAGAAATCTCTGACTTCGGTGAAGAATGTGTAGGTTTCGCCAACCTGAACATAATATGTCTTGCTTTCTACGTTGCCGTCAACAACCCAGTTTGCTTCGCCGTTTTCTTTTTCACCAACGCACTTCATCTTGTTGTAATAAACGTTGATAGCAATCTTTTTGTTTGCCTTAGCTTCGCCGGGAGTAAATGAAGCCTTGAAAACTTTGCCGTCAGATGATGTGAATTTTATGGGAGATGCATCGTCATCAACTGTGAAATATGCGGGGATGTATTTTGTATCGCCGAACTGTGTGTCATGGAACTTTGCGGGAGTATCAGCAGTAACAGCGATTGAAATGGGTTCGTTTGCGTAGTTTTCGCCTTCGGAAGCGGAGAACTTGCAGTTCTTGATGTCAGCAGGGTAGCTTTCTCTGACGTTTGTTCTGATTTCAACGGGAGCTGATGAGGGGTTGGGAGCCTGAGCAGAAGCGTCAAACTTATATCTTGCGATAACTGCATATGTTGTGTCAGCCTTAAGGTTTGCGAAATGACCGCTTACCTGCCATGTTGCACCGTCATCGATTGAGAATTCAACGTCGTTGATTTCTGTAACGGTGATTGACTTGTTTGTTTTGTCAACAAGGAAATCCTTGATTGCGGGAAGCACGGGAGCTTCCTTGTCGGGAGTTGCAAGAGTCTTAACTGTAAGAGTTGCAACGGGGCTTGCGTAATGAGTTGATGTTTCAGCATATCTCATTTCGATTGTGTAGTATGTTGCGGGAGTAAGACCTGTAAATGTTGTTGTCTTAACGAAGCTTTCTGCGCCCTTAAGTCTGTATTCACAGCCTGAAACAGCGTTGATTTCGATTGATGTTGTTGTTATCTTCTTGGGAACGGGAGCTGCGGGAGCGTTCTGTGACTTAAGCATTGTAACAGAAAATGCATTTGTTGCATCTTTTGAAACGCCTTCAACAGTATAAGTGCCTTTAACGATATATGTTTCGCCTGTTGAGGGATTGATGAAAGCGGTGTTACCGTTATCATCTTTATAGCCCTTGAGAGTTTTTGTTGCATCGTTTTTCTGTGTTGCGGTGAA
Organism: Acutalibacteraceae bacterium; assembly: GCA_045631105.1. GTDB lineage: Bacteria > Bacillota > Clostridia > Oscillospirales > Acutalibacteraceae > CAG-177. The sequence goes on along the minus strand of JAZQTZ010000074.1, from coordinate 5,094 downwards.
AACGATATCGTAGGTTTCGCCGTCAACTGTAACTGTTGCGTTTTTTACGAAGATAACGCCTTCTTCTTTATCAACGTAGCAGTTGGTGCTGTTGAGAGTGTAAAGATCGGTTCCTTCAGCTGAAGCGGTTACAGCCATGCCTGTGCAAAGCATAAGCACTGCCATGATAAGTGACAAAATTCTTTTTGTGAGTTTCATTATTATGCCTCCGTTTTATTTTTTTGCTTATTCAGCAGTTATTTGGATTATAACACATGATTTCACAAAATGGAATAGCAAATTTTTAATATTTTATTAAATTTTATGCTATTTTACCTGAATTATCCGATAAAAACACTGTCTATTGACAATTTTTTATCTTTCAATTATATTAAAATCGAGGTGAAAATTATGAACAGAGCAGATAAAGCAAAGGAGCTTTTTGAAGGCGGATGCAACTGCTGCCAGGCAGTTTTTTGCGCATTTCTCGACCAAATAAATCTCAGCGAAGACGATGCGATGAGAATTTCGGCGGGTTTCGGCGGAGGAATAGGCAGACTGCGTGAGGTCTGCGGTGCGGTAAGCGGAATGACGATGGTACTTTCAAACAAATTCGCATCAACCGACCCCAATGACCACGAAAAGAAAATGGAATTATATGCGCTCATTCAGAAAGCGGCAGGCTATTTCAAGGAAGAAAACGGCTCGATAATCTGCCGTGAGCTTCTCGGACTTTCCGAAAAAACATCCGCACCCGTACCCGAGGAAAGAACAACCGAATATTATAAAAGACGCCCCTGTTCCGAGCTTGTTCACTGTGCGGCGCAAATCGCAGAGAAAATTATTGCAGAAGAATAAAATAACACTTGTATCATTGAAAAATATATGATACTATGTATTGCGTAACTATTTTATTTAGGAGTGATTACACATGAAGCTGCCCGTAGCGGTTCAGCTCTACTCAGTCAGAGATGACATGGAAAAAGATTTTTACGGTACAATCCGTAAAATGAAGGAATTCGGTTATGACGGCGTTGAATTCGCAGGTCTTTTCGGTCAGAATCCCGAAGAAATCAAGGCTTTCTGCGAAGAAATCGGCATCGTTCCCATCTCCGCCCATGTTCCTTATTATGATATGCTTGAAAACCCCGAAGCTGTTCTTGCTGACTATAAGACAATCGGCTGCAAGTATGTTGTTGTTCCTTATCTTACCGAGGAATGCAGACCCGGAACAGACGGCTTTGCCGCAACTGTTGAAGGAATCCGCAAAATCGGCGAAGCTGCAAAGGCTCTCGGACTTCAGCTTCTTTATCATAACCACGATTTTGAATTCGTTAAAATCGGCGAAGAATATGCTCTCGATGTTCTTTATTCAAGCGTTTCGGAGGATGTTCTCAAAACCGAAATCGACACCTGTTGGGTAAATGTTGCAGGCGTTGTTCCCGCAGAATATATCGAAAAATACAGCGGCCGTTCACCCGTTGTTCATCTCAAGGACTTCAAGAGAAGCGGTGAAAAACTCGGCAAGCTTTATGATCTCATCGGCATCGATGACGAAGGCGATCAGGAAGAAGCGGATTCATTCTCATTCATGCCCGTTGGTTACGGCGTTCAGGATATCCCCGCAATTCTTGCCGCTTGCGAAGAAGCAGGCGCAGAATGGGTTGTTGTTGAACAGGATAACCCTGCAAAGAACGATACTCCCGAAAACTCCGTAAGACTCAGCAGAGAATATCTTAAGACTCTCAATTGGTAATCAATTACATATAAAGCGAGGTAAGTATTATGTCAAACATTCTTGATAAGTTCAAGGAAGCTCCCGCAGAAGAAAAAGTAAGAGATATGAGCAAAAAGCTCAAGGTCGGTATCATCGGCACAGGCTGGATTGCTGAAGCTCACGTTAAAGCATATCAGAAATGCCCCGATGTTGAAATCGTTGCAGCAGCAGACCTTGTTCCCGGTAAGGCAGAAGCATTCTGCGAAAGATACGGCGTTGAAGGCGATGTTAAATTCTTCCCCAGCCATAAGGAACTCATTGATGCAGGCATCTGCGACGCAGTAAGCGTTTGCACATATAACGCAACTCATGCCGAATGCGCAATCTATGCTCTTGAACATAACGTAAGCGTTCTTCTTGAAAAGCCCATGTGCGTAACTCTTGAAGAAGCTGTTGCAATCTGCAAGGCAGAAAAAGCAAGCAACGCTGTTCTTTCAATCGGCTTCCAGCCCAGATTTGATGAGAACATGAAAATGCTCAAGAAGGTTGTTCAGTCAGGCGAACTCGGTAAGATTTATTATATCCAGACAGGCGGCGGCAGAAGAAGAGGCATTCCCACTCCCTTCGGTACTTCCTTCATCGAAAAGGAAACCGCAGGCATCGGTGCTCTCGGCGATATCGGCTGCTATTCACTCGATATGGTTCTCAACTCAATCGGCTATCCCAAGCCCCTTACCGTTTCGGGTTACAAATCCGATTTCTTCGGCAAGAGCCCTGCTTATGAACATCACGATGTTTTCGGCGTTGATGATTTCGCAGCAGGTTTCATCCGTCTTGAAGGCGGCATAATCCTCGACTTCAGAATCGCATGGGCAATGAACCTTGACACACCGGGTGACACAATCATCATGGGTACAAAGGGTTCTGTAAGAGTTCCCTCAACAGAATGCTGGAACGGCAGCATCGGCGGTCCTCTTGTTATTTATCATGAAATCGCAGGCGAGCAGATCGAAACATACATTCCCATGAAGCATAACGATGTTGACTGCTTCGATATCAAAATCCGTTCATTCGTTGACGCAGTTAAAGAAGGCGGCGAAGCTCCCGTTCCCTGCAGCCAGATTCTCTATAATCAGGCTATCATCGACGGCATTTCACGCTCCGCAGAACTCGGCAGAGAAATCGAACTCGATATTCCCGAAATCTAATCAAATAATTATTGGGGCAGCTTTGCGGCTGCCTCATTTTTTTATTGAAAATGTAATACTAATATGGTATCATATAATATATGCATATTTTTGAGGTTTTCATATGAAACGGAAATTTTCTCAGACAAGAATAATAGCGCTCGGCTATATAAGCATAATCATAATCGGAACTATTCTTCTCATGCTTCCGATTGCATCGGTAAGCGGTGAAAGTGCGGGGTTTGTGCCGTCGCTTTTCACGGCGGTGTCTGCATCATGCGTAACGGGACTTATCGTGCTTGATACGGCAACAAGCTGGACTTTTTTCGGTCAGGCGGTAATAATAACGCTCATACAAATCGGCGGTCTGGGTTTCATGACGATTGCAACGATGTTTTCCATGCTTCTCAAACGCAAAATGGGTCTTCGAGAGCGTGAAATCATGGTTGAAAGCATTAACACGGAGCATATCGGCGGCATAACAAAGCTGACGGGTAAAATTATTGCGGGTACAGCGATTTTTGAAAGCATCGGAGCGGTTTTGCTCGCAACAAGATTTATCCCCGAATTCGGCGTTGCCAAAGGAATATGGTATTCTGTTTTTCATTCGATTTCTGCTTTCTGCAACGCAGGTTTTGACCTCATGGGAATAAAAGAGCCTTATTCCTCGCTCGTAAGTTATTCCGACGATGCGGTGGTTATTATCACGGTATCCGCACTTGTTGTAATCGGCGGCATCGGTTTCCTTGTATGGGATGATGTAAGCAAAAAGAAGCTTAAATTCAGACGTTATCAGCTTCACACAAAAATAGTTCTCACGGTAACGGCAATATTGCTTGTTGTTCCGTGCATACTTTTCTTTATATTTGAACGCGATTTCACAAATTCGGGTCTCGGTTTCGGCGAAAGTCTGCTCAATGCGGTTTTTGATTCCGTAACCGCAAGAACGGCGGGCATGAACTCAACCGATACCGCATCGCTTGCCCCTGCAAGCAAAATACTGACCGTTATTCTTATGTTTATCGGCGGTTCACCGGGTTCAACGGCAGGCGGTATCAAAACAACAACTCTTGCGGTTGTTGCGATTTCAACATTCAACGGTATAACCCGCCGTCAGTCAAAGGGTGTGTTCGGAAGAAGGCTTGAAAAGGATGCAATCCATAAGGCAAGCTCGGTTGTTTTCACAAATATCAGCCTTGCAATTTTCGGAATCATTTCAATTCTTGCCATTCAGCCCGATTTCAGTATTTCGGATGTTATTTTTGAATGCATCTCGGCAATCGGAACGGTCGGCATGACAACGGGAATAACACGTGACCTTGCAACGGCATCAAGGCTTATAATTGCATTTCTGATGTTCTGCGGCAGAGTCGGAAGCGTATCGTTTGCGCTTGCGCTTATGGAGAAAAAAGCAGCGCCTCCTGTTAAAAACCCGAGAGAAAAAATCACGATAGGATAAGGTGAAACAAATGAAATCATTTTTAATTATCGGCATGGGGCATTTCGGGCATCATCTTTGCCAGAGTCTTGCAAAATATGACTGCGAAATTATGATAGTTGACCGTGATGAAGCGGCAATTGAGGATATGCTTCCTTATGTTGTCAGCGCAAAAATCGGCGACTGCACAAATATAGAAGTTCTGAAAACCTTTGATATTCCTTCGTTCGACACTTGTTTTGTCTGCATCGGAGAGAATTTCCAGAACAGCCTTGAGATAACCAGTCAGCTCAAAGAATGCGGTGCAAAGAAGGTTATCAGCAAGGCGGACAGAGATATTCAGGAGAAATTCTTGCTTCGCAACGGTGCGGATGCTGTAATTTATCCCGAAAAGAATATGGCGGAGAGATATGCGGTGCGTGAAAGCAGTGAGCATATTTTTGACTATATCAATCTCGGCAGCGAATATTCGATTTTTGAAATTGATGTTCTTGACAGATGGGTCGGAAAAACCGTTAAAGACCTCAATTTCAGAGTTAAATATAATCTTGTTGTTCTTGCAACCAAAAAGGGCGATGAGGTGAAACCCGTTATCACGGGCGAAAGACGTTTTGAAAAAGACGAACATCTTCTTGTTCTCGGAAAAGAAGACGATGTCCGCAGACTTACAAAATAAATCATAAGGATAAAGAAGGATTTGTTATGGAGAATGTAAAGTTATCACGCAATCTTACCATGCTTACGGATTTCTATGAAATCACAATGGCAAACGG
>JAZQTZ010000073.1:0-15187 GCA_045631105.1 Acutalibacteraceae bacterium | reverse complement strand
AAGCTGTTATCACCGTTCCTGCTTACTTCACCGACTCACAGCGCCAGGCAACAAAGGACGCAGGCAGAATCGCAGGTCTTGAAGTTAAGAGAATCATCAACGTGCCCACCGCAGCACCTCTTGCTTACGGCATTGACAAGGAAACAGACCAGAAGGTTATGGTTTATGACCTCGGCGGCGGTACATTCGGCGTTTCAATCATTGAAATGGGCGACGGTGTCCAGGAAGTTCTTGCAACAGCAGGTAACAACAAACTCGGCGGTGACGACTTTGACCAGAGAGTTATCAACTGGCTTGCAGACACATTCAAGGCAGAGCAGGGCATCGACCTCAGAGGCGACAAGATGGCTATGCAGCGTCTTAAGGAAGCAGCAGAAAAGGCAAAGATTGAACTTTCAGGCGTAACAACCTCAAACATCTCCCTTCCCTTCATCACAGCAGATGCAACAGGTCCCAAGCACCTTGAAACAACTCTCACAAGAGCAAAGTTCAACGAACTCACAGCAGACCTCGTTGAAGCAACAATGGGTCCCGTTCGTCAGGCAATGAGCGACTCAGGTCTTAAGACAAGCGAAATCAACAAGGTTCTTATGGTTGGCGGTTCATCAAGAATTCCCGCTGTTCAGGAAGCTATCAAGAGATTTATGGGAACAGAACCCTTCAAGGGCATCAACCCCGATGAATGCGTTGCAGTAGGCGCAGCTCTTCAGGCAGGTGTTCTCGGCGGCGAAGTTCAGGGTCTTCTTCTCCTTGACGTTACTCCGCTTTCACTCGGTATCGAAACCATGGGCGGTATCAACACAAAGATTATCGACAGAAACACAACCATCCCCGTAAAGAAGAGCCAGATTTTCTCAACTGCAGCAGACAATCAGCCTTCAGTTGAAGTTCACGTTCTTCAGGGTGAAAGAGAATTCGCAAGAGATAACAAAACTCTCGGCGTATTCCACCTTGACGGCATTATGCCCGCAAGAAGAGGTGTTCCTCAGATTGAAGTTACATTTGATATAGACGCAAACGGCATCGTTCACGTTTCCGCAAAGGACCTCGGCACTCAGAAAGAGCAGTCAATTTCAATCACTTCCTCAACAAACATGTCCAAGGAAGATATCGAAAAGGCTGTTGCAGATGCTGAAAGATTTGCTCAGGAAGATAAGCAGCGCAGAGAAGAAGTTGACACACGCAACGGTGCAGACCAGATGGTTTACCAGTGCGAAAAGCTTCTCAATGAAGAAGGCGATAAGTTCAGCGACGACGAAAAGGCTGCTCTCAACGAAAAGATTGATGCTCTTAAAGAAGCTCTCAAGGGTGAAGACATTAACCTTATCAAGTCAAAGCAGGAAGAACTCACTCAGAAATTCTATGAAGTTTCCGAAAAGCTCTACAAGGCTGCTCAGGAAGCTGCTCAGGCTCAGGGCGCAGCACCCAGCGGCGAAGGCTACACAGAAGCAAATTATACAGACGTTGACGATAACAACTAAAGGAGTTAATCCCCTTGGCAGATAAACGAGATTATTATGAAGTCCTCGGTGTATCGAAAGGTGCAAGCGATGACGAAATAAAAAAAGCATACAGAAAAAAAGCCAAAGAATATCACCCGGACCTTCATCCGGGTGATGCAGAGGCAGAAGCTAAATTCAAAGAAGCCAACGAAGCGTATGAAGTGCTTTCCGACAGTCAGAAAAAAGCCCGTTATGATCAGTTCGGTCATGCAGGCGTAGATCCCAATTACGGTGCAGGCGGCGGAAATCCCTTCGGCGGCGGCTTCGGAGGATTCGGCGGCGACGGTATGGAGTTTGACCTCGGCGATATCTTCGGTTCGTTTTTCGGCGGAGGATTTGGCGGCGGAAGACAGTCGAATCCCAACGCTCCGCGCAGAGGCGAGGATGTTCAGGCGAGAGTCACAATCTCGTTTGAAGAAGCGGCAAAGGGTTGCAAGAGGTCGATTGATATCAACCGTGTTGATGCATGTAACGAATGCCACGGCTCGGGCGCAAAGGCAGGCTCATCTCCCAAAACCTGCCCCGATTGCGGCGGCAGAGGTTTTGTCAATGTTCAGCAGAGAACGGCTTTCGGCGTTATTTCAACTCAGAAAGCATGTCCCAAATGCTCGGGCAAAGGCAGAGTTATCGATGACCCCTGTCAGAAGTGCAGAGGAACAGGCAGAGTTTCAACCAAAACCTCGGTTGAGGTCAACATACCCGCAGGTATTGATGACAGACAGATTTTCAGCGTAAGCGGTGCAGGCAACGCAGGCGTTAACGGCGGTCCCAAGGGTGACCTTGAAGTTGCCGTTTTCGTAAGACCTCATTCGCATTTTGAACGTGACGGCTATAACGTATGGCTTGAACAGAGAATCAGCTATACTCAGGCGGCACTTGGCGATAATATCCGCATTCCTACTCTTGACGGCGATGTCAGATTTGATATCCCTGCAGGAACGCAGTCAGGAACCGTGTTCAGCCTCAAAGGTAAAGGAATTCAGGTTCTCAACGGCAGAGGAAAGGGCGATCAGCTTGTTCGTGTAATCGTTGATGTTCCCAAGTCATTGAGCCACAGACAAAAAGAAATTCTTATGGAGTTTGAAAAAGAACTCGGTGTTCAGAGAGGCGCTCCCATCGGAAGCGGAAAAGAAGGCTTCTTTGACAAATTCAAGAATAAAAAATAAATGAAACGCCGTGTCGGTCTGGCACGGCGTTTTTGAGGTTATTATGAAATATGATGCAATAATATTTGACCTTGACGGCACTTTGACCGACACTCTCGGCGATCTGACGAACAGCGTGAATTTTGCTTTGCGTGAATTCGGCTTTTCCGAAAGAACGCTCGATGAAGTCAGAAGTTTTGTCGGCAACGGAGTCAGAAGATTGATTTATTCAAGTGTTCCCGAAAACACGGATGAAGAAACATCAGAAAAATGCCTTTCGGTTTTTAAAGAGTATTATAAAAACCATTCGCTCATTGAAACGAAGCCTTATGACGGCATAATTCCGATGCTTGAAAATCTGAAAAATCAAGGCTTAAAAACGGCGGTTGTGACCAACAAAATGCATGAAGCGGCTGAAGAAATAGTCCGTATTTTCTTCGGGAATCTGATAGAGGTAACTCTCGGTCAGGTTGACGGAGTTGCGCAGAAGCCTCAGCCCGACGGAATTTATCATGTCCTTGAAAAGCTCGGTGTTTCAAAAGAAAAAGCTGTCTATGTCGGCGATTCCGAGGTTGATTGCATAACCGCAAAAAATGCGGAGATTCCGTGCATCGGTGTAACATGGGGCTTCCGTGAAAAAGCCGTTCTTCTTGAAAATGGTGCGGATTTTATTGCCGATACTCCTGGAGATATAATAAAATATTGCAAATAATCAGAATTAATTATATAATGGTTTTGCAAATTAACAGAAGGGAAGTTTTTTTATGTTTTACAAAATTGAAAATGAATTTCTGACCTGCGAAATCGATGATATGGGCGCTCAGCTCCATTCACTCGTTTCAAAAGAAAACGGAAAGGAATATATCTGGCAGGGCAATCCCGATATATGGTACGGTCAGGCACCTGTTCTTTTCCCCGTTATCGGTCAGCTTATCAATGATAAATATTTTTATAACGGCGTTGAATACACAATGCCCAAGCACGGTCTTGCAAGAAAGCTTCTTTTCAAGGTTAAGGAATACGAAGGAGCAAAAGCTGTTTTCAGCCTTGAAAGCGACGAAAACACCCTCAAGGCTTATCCTTTCGAGTTTGAATATCTTGTAACTTTTGAACTCAAAGGCAAAGCGCTTGTCAACACAATGACCGTTATCAATAAAACAAAGGGCGAGATGTATTTCTCAATCGGCGCTCATCCCGGATTCAACTGCAAGGTCGGAGATATTATTGAATTTGAACAGCCCGAAACCCTTGCAACCGAGAGAATTGACAAAGAAAATCTTATCATTCCCGAGAAATTCCCGTTCTTGGAAAACGAAAAGAGCTTTGTTATAACCAAAGAGGTTTTTGAACCCGACGCACTTATTCTTTCCGATATCAAATCCGAAAAGCTTCGTATCAAGGGTGAAAACGAAATCGAATTCACCTTCGGCAAATGTCCCTTCCTCGGTATCTGGGCAAAACCCGGCGCACCCTATGTTTGCATTGAACCCTGGTACGGCGTCAATGACGGCAGAGAAGTTAAAAATGACATCTCCGAAAAGAGGGGAATCGAACGCCTTGATGAAGGCGAAACCTTTGAGTTCTCATGGACCGCTGAAATTATCTGAAAAGGATAGATTTATATGTATAAAAAAATAATTGCGGTTTTGCTTGTTTTAAGCATGATTTGTGCTTTTGCACCGTCTGTTTTTGCAGATGAAACAACCGCAAAGCTCTACACATTTTTCGGCGACGGTATGCTTTTCAAACAGAATGAAGAAGCTGTTATAACGGGCACTGCCGAAGCCGGAAGCAAAATAACGGCAGAGCTTTATAATGCGGAAAACGTTCTTGTTGCAAGCGGTGAAACCGATGCTTTGCCCGACGGCACTTTTGCCGTTTCGTTTATGTCACCTGCAGGCGGTTATGATGAATATACCGTTCTGCTCAAATGCAATAATGCAGAATTTGAAAAACTCGAAAATGTTGTTTTCGGCGAACTCTGGATTGCAAACGGTCAGAGCAATATGCAGTATCCTCTTTCTCAGGCAAAACGAGGCAGAGATATGTTTGCAAATCAGCAGAAGCTGAGCGAAAACCTCCGTGTTCTGCTTGTTCCCGATATTCCCGAATATAAAGGCTCAAAAGAGCTTGTTCCCGCAGAACCTCAGAAGGATATCCCCGGTGCAGAATGGGTGACGGGCGAAAATATAAAAACCTATAACATGAGCGCCGTTGCATATTTCTTTGCAGAGGAAATGCTCGAAGAACTTGATATGCCCGTCGGCATTCTCAACGTTCCCCTCGGAGGAACATCAATTGCCGCATGGCTTTCGAGAGAAGCGATTGACGGTGATGCACAGGTGAAAAACGATTTCGTTTCAAGCGGAGAATATATTGAAAAATCCAAGTGGAACGAAAAAGAGGTTGAGGTCTATTACGACATGACCGCAAACTACAACCTCAAAATGGAAGCTCTCAGAAATTTCAGAGTTTCGGGCATGATATGGTATCAGGGCGAATCAGATCTGGTTTTCGGCTGGAGTGCCGAGAGATATTCGAGAGCGTTCGACCTTTTACAGCGTTCATACACCGAACTTTATGAATATGAAGACGGTCTCATGCCGATAATCTTCACCCAGCTTGCGCCTTATTATTATTCGGACGAGGGTTATAATCTCACCGACATGAATATTGCATTTGCTGATATGCAGAAGCAGAGACCCGAATCGAGAGCGCTCGTTTCAGTCAATGATATTCCCGTAACCTTCATTCCCGAGGCAGGACTTATCCATCCCGAATGCAAGGAAGAAATCGGCGACCGAATGGCTTATGCCGCAATGGGCATGGTTTACGGTGCATATGAAACCTATACCGCACCAACCCTTAAAAATGCCGAAATCAAGGACGGCAGCATTTATGTTTCGTTCAATAATATCGGAAACGGTATAACATCAAAAGGCGACACCGTTTATGGTTTTGCGCTTTGCGGAAAAGACGGCGTGTATGTTCAGGCGAATGCCGAAATTACGGGAAACAACACCGTCAGAGTATGGAGCGAAAACATCTCCGACCCTTGCTCCGCAAGTTATGCATATTGCGTCAATAATCAGCGTGCCAATCTTTACGCAACCGATGAAAACGGTCTTTCAATGCCCGTAAGCCCCTTTGTTACGGATAAGAGCTATAATACCCATTTTTATAAAGATAAAATCTGGGCAGACTGTGACGATGCGTTGATATGGCACACAAACACCGATGCCGATTCGAAAGAGTATCCCTCATGGACTTCAAAAGGCTGTGAAATTTCAGCGTCGGAGACTGATGCTTACAGCGGCGCAACGGGAATGAACATAAAATCAACCGATGAGGAATTTTATGTAACTCCGATAAGGGGTTATGAAGACGTTGTATTCTATGATACCGATATCGACTGGTCGGATTATTCCGAAATCAGCTTTTATGTTAAGAACAACGGGAAATCCGATGCCGTTTTCAAAGAAATAAGATTCAACGATAATGAGTTTATATGGTATTCGGCAATTGCAGATGTAACAATTCCTGCCGACGGCGAATGGCACAGAATAACCGTTAATCTCAACCGCCTCAATCTCCGAGGCAACGAATGCGGTTTCGGTTATACAAACGAAAAAGCCAATAAAGTCAATGATGTGAAGTTTGTTTTCTCGGCGGCAGAAAATGTTGATATGGGTCTTGACCATATCCGTTTCACGCCGTCAACCGAAAAAGTTTCCGTGGGATTTGATGCCGATATATCAAAAGCGGATAATGCGTTTGAATTTGTTTCTGCGCTTTTCGTAAACTTCATCGGTCTGTTTGCAAATTTGTTTAATTAACAAGAAAGAGGTTGCTTCATTGAAGCAACCTCTCAATTTTTTATAAAGTTTTTTCTGCAAATCTCACAGCCGACATGGCATCCGTGCCGTAGCTGTCTGCACCAATCATATTGGCATATTCTTCTGTCATAACCGCACCGCCGACCATAATTTTGCAGTCGGGCACTTCCGTGCGAAGAAGCTTGATTGTTTCCTCCATTGCAGGGACGGTTGTTGTCATAAGCGCGCTCAAGCCGACCAATTTTGCTCCGCTTGATTTAACGGTGTCAACGATTTTTTCAGGAGCAACGTCTTTTCCGAGGTCGATAACCTCATAGCCGTAGTTTTCAAGAAGAACCTTAACGATGTTTTTGCCGATGTCGTGGATATCGCCTTTTACCGTTGCGATAACGATTTTGCCCTTCTTGTTTTCGCCTGCGGGGATTGCGGATTTTATCGCTTCGAACGCTTCTTTTGCCGCCTGTGCACTCATGAGAAGCTGAGGAAGATAAACCTTCTTTTCCTCAAATCCCTTGCCCACCGTATTGAGTGCGGGAATAATCATTGAATCGATGATTTCCATGGGGGAGGTGGTTTTGATAAGCTCCGATGCAATCTCGCCTGCCTGCTCTTTCAGACCGCTGATGATGCATCCGTCAAGAGTTGCTGCGGATTTTGTTTCTGCCTTTTTCTCCGAGGGTTCAAGCGACTGTGCGAATTCAATATAATCCGTGCAGTTTTCATCCTTGCCTGTGAGCGCATTGAAGCAATACCATGCTTTCATCATTTCAACCGAAAACGGATTTATGATTGCGCAGTCAAGTCCGTTCTGCATTGCCATTGTGTAGAAAACTGCATTGACATCTGCTCTTGAAGGCAGACCGAACGAAATATTTGAAACGCCGAGACTTGTTTTTATTCCCATATCGTGAAGAGTTTTAACCGCTTCAAGAGTAACGTTTGCGCTGTTTGAATCGCTTGAAACAGCCATGGCGAGGGGGTCAACAATAATATCATTTTTGCCTATGCCGTATTCCGAGGCACGGGCAATTATTTTTTTGGCAATCTCAACTCTGCCCTCTGCGGTTTCGGGAATTCCGTTTTCATCAAGAGTAACAGCAATAACAGCGCCGCCGTATTTCTTGACAAGAGGGAAGACAGCTTTCATGCTTTCTTCCTTACCGCTGACGGAATTTATGAGCGCCTTGCCGTTATAAATTCTGAGAGCTTTTTCCATTGCAACGGGGTCAACCGTATCAATCTGCAAGGGAAGGTCGATGACGCTCTGTAATGCACGGATAACGTTAACCATCATCTCCGCTTCATCGATTTCGGGAAGACCGACATTGACATCAAGGATTGAAACGCCTTTTTTGTTCTGTGCAATTCCCTCGTTGAGAATATAGTTTATGTCATTTTCACGGAGAGCTTCCTTGAAACGCTTTTTGCCTGTGGGATTTATTCTTTCGCCGATGATAACGGGAATGTTTCCGATTTCAACAGCATGGGTATATGAAGCAACAACCGTCAGATTTTTCTTTTCGGGGAGTGCAAACGGAAGATTCTTTGTTTTTTCAACGGTCTTTCTTATATGCTCGGGAGTTGTGCCGCAGCAACCGCCGATTATCGTTGCGCCCGATTTTACTATTTCGCACATAATGTCCGAAAATTCATTCGCATCGATATCAAAAACGGTTTTTCCGTTTTCGCTTCTGGGCAAGCCTGCATTGGGATTTACTATTATGGGAACGCTTGCATATTTTGCAAATTCGGGAACGATATCAATCATCTGCTTCGGACCGAGCGAACAGTTCATGCCTATTGCATCAGCGCCGAGACCTTCAAGCATCGCAATCATCGCCGAGGGATTTGCGCCTGTCATGAGCTTCTTTGTTTCATCGTAAACGCAGGTCACGAAAACAGGCAAATCACAGCTTTCTTTTGCTGCAATAACAGCTGCTTTTGCTTCGAGGCTGTCATTCATTGTTTCAATGAGAACAAGGTCAGCGCCTGCATCTGCACCGATTTTTATGCTTTCGGAGAAAACCTCAACAGCCTTTTCAAACGGTAAATCACCGAGTGGTTCAAGCATTTTTCCGAGAGGACCTATATCGAGAGCAACATATGCATCATAACCCTCGCAAGCAGTTTTTGCGTTTCTTATTGCCGCAGTTATGATTTCTTCAAGATTATCGAATTTAAAACGGTTTGCACCGAACGTGCATGACGTGATTATGTTTGCACCTGCTTCGAGATAAAGACGGTGCATCTCAATAATCTTTTCGGGTTTTGCGATATTCCAGTTTTCGGGATATTCGCCCGCCGAAAGTCCCCAAGACTGCAAAAGAGTGCCTGCTCCGCCGTCACAGTAAGTAATTCCGCTTTTGATTTTTTCGAGAATGTTCATATTATTCACCTATAAGGGCAGTTTTCGGTTTTGCATGTCATACAGCCGTTGCCCTTGCATTTATTCTTTTCTTTTCCTATGCCGATTATTGCGGTAACCGATTTTTTCGGCACCATCATAAGACTTTCGGTAAGACTTAAACCGATATTTTTGTTTGCGCATAGGAAGTCAACGATTTTTCTTTGACAGTCAATGCATAAATCTCCGTAACCCGGGCTGAATCTCGGGCGGAGAAAATCGGGGTTATCCGAAAGCGACAGATTGATTTTGTCGCAGAAAGCTTCAATTGCCGCAGAGCCTGTACAGTCGGTAACAATTCCTTTTATCGGTGAAACAACCGAGTTTCTTTCAATCAGTCTTTGCGAGCTTATTCCCGTTGTTGCCGCAAGGATATATGCTTCGTCGCAGCCGTCAAGATTTTTTTGAAGAGATTTGCTTTCGACCTGCATGAATCCGAGGTCAACGCCGTTCTCCGTTATTTTAACGGGAACTTTTGCAAGGCATGCTCTGAAATCCGAGTTGTCCATGAACTCCAAAATGCTGTCGGTTATCGTTTTTTTATCAATTCCGTTTGCGGAATAATAGCCGAGATAAACGGCGACCTCCTTCGGGTCAATTGTTATCTCGGCTGCCGCTGATTTTATTATTTCAATCATCCGATTATATCCTTGAGGTTTGACTGGATTTTTTCGGCAACATCGGGTTTGTTCATCGAATAAACATGAACAGCCTTGATGCCGTTTGAATAAAGGTCAACTATCTGCTCAGTTGCATATGCAATGCCTGCCTGCTTCATTGCGGCGGGATTATCGCCGAAACGGTCAACCATTCTTATGAATTTGCGGGGAAGAACCGTTCCCGAAAGGGAGCAAATTCTTTTTATCTGTATCGCATTTGTAACGGGCATTATTCCGGGGATAACAGGTACGGTTATTCCTGCTTCTCTGATTTTATAAAGATAGTTGAAGAGAATGTGGTTATCAAAAAACATCTGCGTTGTGAGGAATTCACAGCCGGCGTCAACCTTCTTTTTGAGGTTGATAATATCCTGCTTTGAGTTTTCGCTTTCGGGATGAGTTTCGGGATAACAAGCGCCGCCGATGCAGAAACCGCCGAAATTCTTGATTTCTTCAACGAGGTCGCTTGCATGAGTGAAATCAAGGCTCTTTTCGGTCATGCCCTGAGGCATATCTCCTCTGAGCGCAAGAATATTTTCAACGCCCTTTTCTTTGAAAGATGCAAGAGTTTCCCTGATTTTGTTTTTGTCGGAACAAACGCAGGTGAGGTGCGCAATGGGAGTAACGCCTGTTCTGACTATGCTTTCGCAGATATCAAGAGTGTATGAACCCGTTGTTCCGCCTGCACCGTATGTAACGCTCATGAAATCGGGGTTGAGCTTCGCAATTTCAAGCGCGGATTCTTTTATGCTTTCGTAGGTTTCGCTTGTTTTGGGAGGGAAAACTTCAAATGAAAGCGAAATTTTTTCGTCTGAAAGTATATCCGAAATTTTCATTTTCGCACCTTATTTCTTTTTGAATATCAGTAGTTTACTGAAAATATAATTCATAATGATAACAATAACGCCGACTATAAGTTTTGCAACAAGTTCGTTCCATGTGAGGAGAGTTACCATAACAAACATTCCGAGCATTTCCACAACGAGCGAAAAAATTCTTGCGCTCATAAAACCTGTGAATTCCTTGCCCGCAACCGAAGGTTTCCAGCTTTTTGATTCAAAAACAAAGAGTTTGTTTGTCACAAATGCAAATATAACGCCTGCAACCCATGCGATGAGGTTTGCATCAAGATATTCGCTTCCTCCGCTGAAAAGCTCAACGATTTTTGAATCCTCGGGAACGATTGTGTTGAAAACGCCGTTCCAGCCTATCGCCGAAAAAAGCTTTTTAGTCAGATAAAAAACGGCGAGATTGACAAGCGTTGTCATCACTCCGAAAAAGACATAAGACACAATTTCTTTCGTGAAGAATTTATCAATCATCTTTCCGATGAAACTGTCTTTTTTGAAAATTCTGAATAATAATTTTCTGATTTTTTCTATCATTTTAAACTCCGAATAATAATTATTACCGCAAATAATAAATACATTTTAAAACAAAAAAATAATAAAGTCAATAAATGCTTGCATTTTTGATATCTTATGATAAAATATAATGAGGTGAATTTATGGAAAACATCTCAAAGGCAAAAAACCGAATACACATTCTTGATGAAATAAGAGGTCTTGCTGTTTTTTGCATGATATTCTACCACGCATTTTATATTCTCAACACTCCTTTCGGAATAGACGGTGCAAAAAAGCTTTTTGATTTCTTTTTGCCCGTTCAACCGTTGTTTGCGGGAATATTCATTTTTATCTGCGGAATATCCTGCACGCTTTCAAGAAGCAATCTCAAGAGGGGACTTATCCTTCTCGGAATTGCTCTCGGTATGACATTTGTGACGGCGTTCATAATGCCGAAACTGGGTTTTGTTGAATGCGAAATATATTTCGGAATCCTGCATTTTCTTTCGATAAGCATTCTGATATATACCGCCTTTTCAAAGAAAATCAGGAAAACCTCTTTGCTTATCGGAATAATTGCATGCGTGATGCTTTATGCATTCACAAGCAAAATCGGCGAAGGCGTGCTTGCATACGGAAATCTCATTTCATTTGCTTTGCCTAAAAAGCTTTTCGAAACAAATTATCTTGTGCCGTTGGGAATATATAATTCAGATTTCTTTTCTGCGGATTATTTTCCTTTGTTCCCCGATATTTTTATTTTCTTTGCAGGCGTTTTTGCAGGAAAACATTTTATTGCCAAAGGATATCCCGAATGGTGTTATGAAAACAAACTGCCGTTTTTCTCGTTCCTCGGGAGAAACGCACTTGTTATATATGTTATCCATATGCCCGTGATTTTCGGCGTTATGTATGGAATTGATTTGATTTTTAATTTATAGGAGAGATAAAGTATGAGCGGATGCAGCGGAAATTGCTCAAGCTGTTCGAGCAATTGCGATTCAAAAAAAGAAGCGCAGGATATGAGAATACCCTGCGGACCTTTCAGCAATATCGGAAAGGTTATCGGTGTTGTAAGCGGTAAAGGCGGCGTAGGCAAGTCACTCGTTACCTCGCTTCTTGCAACAGCTATGCAGAAAAGAGGAAACGCCTGTGCGGTTCTTGATGCGGATATAACAGGCCCCTCGATTCCCAAGTCGTTCGGTATCAGTTCAAGAGCAAAGGCTGATGAAAGCGGACTTCTTCCTGAGGTTAGCAAAAACGGAACAAAAATCATGTCTGTAAACCTTCTTCTTGAAAACGAAGAATCGCCCGTAGTATGGAGAGGTCCTGTTATTTCGGGCGTTATCCAGCAGTTCTGGAAGGATGTTGCCTGGGGCGATGTTGATTATATGTTTGTGGACATGCCTCCCGGAACAGGCGATGTATCGCTTACCGTTTTTCAGAATCTTCCTGTTGACGGTATTGTTATCGTCACCACTCCTCAGGATCTTGTAACAATGATTGTCAAAAAAGCTTTCAATATGGCAAAGCTTATGAATATTCCCGTTATCGGTCTTGTTGAAAACATGAGCGGTTTCGTATGCCCCGATTGCGGCAAGGAATATAAGATTTTCGGTGAAAGCAAGATTGATGAAATTGCAAAGGAACTCGGAGTTCCCGTTCTTGCAAGAATACCCATCGACCCCAAAACAGCAGCTCTTGTCGATAAGGGCGCAATCGAACTTGCAGACGACAAATGCGTAGCAGATGCAGTTGAAATAATTTCAAAGATGTAATAAATTTTAGGAGTTGAAAACATGCTTGATATCAGATTTCTCAGAGAAAACCCCGATATCGTTAAGGAAAATATCAAAAAGAAGTTTCAGGATAACAAAATCGCTCTCGTTGACGAAGTGATCGAACTTGATGCGCAGTCAAGAGCAATCAAATCCGAAGCTGACAGCCTTCGTGCAAACCGCAACAAGGTTTCCAAGGAAATCGGTGCACTCATGGCTCAGGGTAAAAAAGATGAAGCTATGGCTGCAAAGTCAAAGGTAACCGAATTCTCCGAAAGACTTGCAGAATGCGAAAAGCTCGAAGCTGAATATGCCGAAAAGGTAACAAAGATAATGATGATTATTCCCAACATCATTGACCCCAGTGTGCCCATCGGTAAGGATGACAGTGAAAACGTTGAAGTTACAAAATACGGTGAACCCGTTGTTCCCGAATTTGATATTCCCTATCACACAGAAATCATGGAACGCTTCAACGGTATCGACCTTGATGCTGCAAGAAACGTTGCGGGTAACGGTTTCTATTATCTCCAGGGCGATATTGCAAGACTTCATTCCGCTTGCATTTCATACGCAAGAGATTTCATGATCGAAAGAGGATTCACATATTGCGTTCCTCCTTTCATGATCAGAAGCAATGTTGTAACAGGTGTTATGAGCTTTGCTGAAATGGATGCAATGATGTATAAGATTGAGGGCGAAGACCTCTATCTCATCGGCACAAGCGAACATTCCATGATCGGTAAATATATCGATACTATCGTAAATGAAGACACTCTTCCTCATACCCTCACCAGCTATTCCCCCTGCTTCCGTAAGGAAAAGGGTGCTCACGGTATCGAAGAAAGAGGCGTTTACAGAATCCATCAGTTTGAAAAGCAGGAAATGATTGTTGTTTGTAAACCCGAAGACAGCATGATGTGGTTTGAAAAACTCTGGCAGAATACGGTTGACCTCTTCCGTTCGCTCGATATTCCTGTCAGAACACTCGAATGCTGCTCAGGCGACCTTGCAGACCTTAAGGTTAAGTCATTCGACGTTGAAGCATGGTCACCCAGACAGAAGAAATATTTCGAAGTCGGTTCATGTTCAAATCTTGGCGATGCACAGGCACGCAGACTCAAAATCAGAGTCAACGGCAAGGATGGCAAGTATTTTGCACATACCCTCAACAACACCGTTGTTGCACCTCCCAGAATGCTCATCGCATTCCTTGAGAACAACCTCAATGAAGACGGCAGCGTAAATGTTCCTGTTGCACTCCGTCCCTACATGGGCGGCAAGGAAAAACTTGTTCCCGTTAAATAAAGAAACAAAAATAAAGCTTGTATTGGGTTGAACCTGATACAAGCTTTTATTATTTAATAATGTTTGCAGTTTTCTGCTCACTTTTAATTATGGATCCTGCGAGGGTGATAATGATTTATATCAACTTTTCCTTATCCAATTTAAACATCTTGCCGACTGCCAACAGTCCGATAACCGTCAAAACAAGTTCTATAGCCATATATGAACCGTTATATACTAATGAATATGTTGCAATCGCCATATCCTCGGGGCAGTAACCCGTCCAGATCGTAACACCGCTGATGAAATGACAAATAAATCTGATAATGCAAACAACAATTCCGCCGAGAAGAAGTTCTGCGGATTGCTTACCGATTTTCCCTTTGAACATTCCTCCGAGTCCGAGAAAGCCGAATGCAATAATGTAATCTGCAAAAGCAACAATGAGATAAGAAATGATTCCCGTAACATAAGCAAAGTTTTTATATCCAATTATCATTTCAAATATGGCAAGTGCAAGTCCTGCGGCAAGACCATTCTTGATTCCGTGACGGTAAGAAACAATAATAATCGGCACCTGACCGAAAAGGCTGAAACTTCCGCCGTAAATAAACGGCCAGGGAAGCAAGTCGGAAACCGCAAAAATTGCGATAGATAAGGCAACCATAATTGCGCTTTCAGTTAATATGCGTGTTTTTCTTGTTCTTTCTTTCATTTTGACAAAACTCTTTTCTTTTGAAAGGGGATACGAAACAAAAAGCCCGACACATATTTGTGTCGGGCGTAAAAATTCCGCATTGAGCTCTTTTCCTACGCCCGCATTATCGGGATCAGGTTTGAGGGTATAATCTCAGCCGCCTTAAGGCAGCACCCCTTTGTCAAAAAGATTATACACCATATGATTATGTTGTGTCAATATAAAATTCATATATATTATAATCAATAAATAAACACACAAGCAAACACAGAAGTTGAAAACACAAAACGCGAAACACTCGGAAGAGTTGACAAGACTGTCGAAAAAGTTTGAAAAAAGGTGTTGACAAATGAGAATGAATTTGATATTATATCGGAGCGCTCTGAACTACAGCAGCGCAACGCACCTTGAAAATTAAACAACGATTGATAGAAAAAATACCCTTGAAAATTAATTTGAGTAGTACTTCAAGTACGAACAGTAATTCTCGAGAAAAACGAGAAAAGAGATGTCAGATGACATCATGAGCGATT
>JAZQTZ010000072.1:0-4523 GCA_045631105.1 Acutalibacteraceae bacterium | reverse complement strand
TGAAAGCTGCTTATAAAGCTGGGGTGACTGGGGAAGAGCATAGAACTTGCCCTTGTGGATACGGCTGGGAACAAGATAGTCTCTTGCGCCTTCGGGAGTTGACTTGATAAGAATGGGAGTTTCGATTTCGATGAAGCCGTTATCATCAAAATAGTCACGGGTAATCTTTGTTATCTTGTGACGGAGAAGAATGTTCTTCTGAAGGTCGGGTCTGCGAAGGTCAAGATAGCGGTACTTAAGTCTTGTAAGCTCTGCTGTCTGGCAGTCCTCGATGATTTCGAACGGGGGAGTTTCGCTCTTTGCAAGCAAACGAAGGTCTGTTACCTCGATTTCAATCTCGCCCGTGGGGATTTCGGTATTCTTTGCGGAACGTTCTCTTACAACGCCCTGAGCCATGAGAACATATTCGCTTCTTGCAGAAGCTGCTTTTTCGAAAACATCCTTTGCGGTTGATTCGTCAAAAGCAAGCTGAACAATGCCTTCTCTGTCTCTCAAATCGATGAAAATAAGTGCGCCGAGGTCTCTCTGACGCTGTACCCAACCTGCAACAGTAACGGTTTTTCCTGCATCTGCAAGACGGAGGTCACCGCAGTAGTGGGTTCTTTTAAGACCTGTCATAAAATCCATTTTTATTTACCTCATTTATCAGAAATTAAGCAAACCCGAAAGGTCAACGCCTTCGAGATTGAGGCTTTCGCCGAGAGCCGCTGTTGCTTCACGAACAAGGAATTCCATGAAGTTTTCGCCGAGGTCTGCAAGCTCTGTTTCGCTTGCTTCGCCCGTAGCCATATTCTTGATTTTTGCTTTGCCTTCGGCGATTTCGTTGTCACCGAGAACCATTGTATATTTTGCGCCGATTTTGTCGGCAAATTTCATCTGCGCCTTAAGTGAACGGCCAACAACATCTGTCTGAGCCGAAACGCCGTTTGAACGCAGGTCGGAAACGATTTTCATCGCTTCAAGAGAAGCTGCATCGCCCATGGGTGCAATATAAAGGTCGCAGCCCGAGGGTTCGGGGATTTCGATATTCTGCGCCTTGAGAAGAAGAAGCAGTCTTTCGATACCCATGCCGAAACCGAGAGCGGGAGTGTGGGGTCCGCCGAGTTCTTCAACAAGACCGTCGTATCTTCCGCCGCCGCAAACAGTACCCTGAGCGCCGATTTCGGTTGAAACAAATTCGAAAACAGTTCTTGAATAATAGTCAAGACCTCTTACGATTTTGGGATTTACGGTGTATTCGATATTCATAACGTCAAGATATTTCTGAACGCTTTCAAAGTGAGCCGAGCATTCATCGCAAACGTAGTCGAGAATAACGGGGGCATCCTTTGTTATATCGGAACAAACGGGGCTCTTGCAGTCAAGAATTCTCATGGGATTCTTTTCGAGTCTTTCAAGGCAGGTTCCGCAAAGGTTTTCTTTCTTTGACTCAAAATATTCCTTAAGAGCCTTGTGATAATTCTTTCTGCATTCGGGGCAACCGATTGAGTTGATTTCGAGCTTAAGATTCTGAACGCCGAGGAATGCGAAAATCTCGTTGGCAACGGAGATAACTTCCGCATCTGCGGCAGGTGCGCCTGCACCGAAAACCTCAACGCCGAACTGATGAAATTCACGAAGTCTGCCTGCCTGAGGCTTTTCGTAGCGATAGCATGATGTGAGGTAGCACATCTTTGCGGGGAGAGCTTCGTTGAAAAGACCGTGTTCAAGGAATGCTCTTACTGCGCCTGCAGTTCCTTCGGGGCGGAGGGTGATTGAACGCTCGCCCTTATCGTTGAAGGTATACATTTCTTTCTGAACAACGTCGGTTGTTTCGCCGACACCTCTCTGGAAAAGCTCGGTATGTTCAAAAACGGGAGTTCTGACTTCTCTGAAACCGAATTTTGAAGCGATATCAAGCATTGTTGATTCGATGAACTGATTTTTATAGCTGTCGGCAGGGAGCAAATCCTGAGTGCCTTTGACAGCTTTGGTTACTAAAGCCATGTTTTTTCTTCCTTTTTAGACTTATAATTTTGCTGGTGAAAAAGGAGTAGCTTTAAACAGCTACTCCTTAAAAAATCACAGGTATGCCCGGAGGAGTGCTTTTTTCTCCGAAGATCAGATCTTCTTGGGGTTGACGATTTCACGCCAATCCAGGTCTCCTCTGGCAAGTGAATGAATCAGAGCTTCCGCCGTTGCGATATTTGTTGCAACGGGGACATTGTGGACATCGCACAGCCTGAGAAGCGTTGCTTCGTTAGGCTCGTGAGGCTTTGCGGTCAAAGGATCACGGAAAAGAAGAAGAACGTCGATTTCGTTGCAAGCGATTCTCGAAGCAATCTGCTCATCGCCGCCCTGAATGCCGCTTAAGAAACGAGTGATTTCAAGACCTGTTGCTTCTGCAACAATCTTGCCTGTTGTTCCTGTTGCATAGAGATTATGACGGCTCAGTATTCCGCAATAAGCTATGCAAAACTCTGTCATAAGTTCTTTTTTTGCATCGTGTGCGATCAAAGCGATATTCAAAAAATCATCCCCTTTTTCCAAATTGCGATGTTTTTTCACTATTACTCTTCAAATAATATCAAATATTATTTAATATAGCAAGTATTTATTTAAAATTTTTTGCAAAAAAGTTGCATATTTATTCTGTTATTTCCTCTGCGGAAATTTCAACGTTTTGGGCATCTGCATCTTCGGGGATATCATCAGTTTCGCCTTCGTTTTCAACGGAAACAACCGTGATGAGTTTTTCGCCTTCGGTAACCTTCATAACACGAACGCCCTTTGAAGGTCTTGCGCAAAGACGGACTGTTTCAAGCGGAATTCTGATGATGATGCCGTCGGAAGCGATGAGCATAAGGTCATCTGCAGGGTCAACAACCTCGATTGCGGCAACGTCGCCGTATTTTGCAACGTGGTAGTTGGTAAGACCCGAGCCGCCTCTGTTCTGAAGTCTGTAATCCTCGATGTCGCTGAGTCTGCCGTAACCGGTTTCGCTGACGGTGAGAACTTTCTTGCCTTCGGTGAGGATGTCCATGCCGATAACGCAGTCGCCATCCTTGAGCTTAAGAGCCTTAACGCCTCTTGCGGTACGTCCGATAACTCTTGCATCGTCTTCACGGAAAGCGATGCTCATGCCCTTCTTGGTTGCGATGATGAGGTTTTCGCCGGCCTCGGTGAGCTTAACCCATACAAGTTCGTCATCGTCATCAAGATTGATAGCGATAACACCGTTGCGGCGGACATTCTTATATGCATCAAGTTCTGTACGCTTGATGATGCCGTTTCTTGTGAGCATGCAGAGGAAATAGTTGTCTTCGCCGAATTCGGGAACTCTTATCATTGCGGAAACACGTTCGCCGTCTTCAAGAGGAAGAAGGTTAACGATGTTCATGCCGCGGCTCTGACGTGAACCCTCGGGAATTTCGTAGCCCTTGAGTCTGTATGTCTTGCCCTTTGTTGTGAAGAACATGATGTAGTCATGGGTTGAGCAGGTGAACATAGTCTTGACGATATCTTCATCTCTGCGAGTGAGACCCTTGACGCCTCTGCCGCCTCTTCTCTGCTGTTTATATTCATCCATGGGAATGCGCTTGATATAGCCCATATCTGTGAGGGTGAATACGCAGGTTTCTTCGGGAATGAGGTCTTCGATATCAACTTCACCCGAAACATTGACGATTTCTGTTTTTCTTTCGTCTGCGAATTTATCACGGACAGCCATTGCTTCCGTTTTAACGATTTCGAGAACCTTTGATTCGTTTGCAAGAATTTCGAGGAATTCCGCAATCTTTGCCTTAAGTTCATCGAGTTCGTTCTGAATTTTGAGGATTTCAAGACCTGCCAACTGACCGAGACGGAAAGCAACGATAGCTGCTGCCTGGGGTTCGTCGAATTCGAACTTGTCCATAAGAGCCTGCTTTGCTTCTGCCTGACCGCCCTTACAAGCTCTGATTGTTGCGATGATATCGTCAACAATATCAATAGCCTTTGCAAGACCTTCAAGGATGTGAGCTCTGTCCTGAGCTTTCTTGAGGTCAAATCTTGTTCTGCGGGTGATAACTTCCTGCTGGAACTTGATATAGTGACCGAGAACTTCCTTGAGAGTGAGCTGCTTGGGTTCGCCGTTAACAAGAGCAATCATGATAACTCCGAAGGTTGTCTGAAGCTGTGTGAAGCTGTAAAGCTTGTTGAGAACAACCTGCGGATTTGCATCTCTCTTAAGGTCAATTGAAATGAGCATACCCTTCTTTGAGGAGTAGTCATTAACGTCGGAAATGCCTTCGATTCTCTTTTCTTTAACAAGGTCGGCAATGCTTTCGATGAGCTTTGCCTTGTTGACCATATAAGGAATTTCAGTTACCTGAATTTCAAATCTGCCGTTTTTCTTTTCAACGATTTCAGCCTTTGCACGAAGAGTTATTTTGCCTCTGCCTGTGCCGTAAGCGGCTCTGATGCCCGCTCTGCCCATGATAACGCCCTTTGTGGGGAAGTCGGGTCCCTGGATATGCTCCATAAGACCTTCAAGGCTGATGTCG
>JAZQTZ010000071.1:0-2312 GCA_045631105.1 Acutalibacteraceae bacterium | reverse complement strand
TAAGGTCAGCCGTTTTATATCCGACCTTCGGTTTGCCCGCACCGCTTACTGCACTCAGGTCTTTTCTTACCTGAACTTCGCCGAGAGAAAGTTTTTTGGCAATCACGGTTGCGGAAATATACGGAACATCGTCAACCGACAGTTCACGCAAGAACTGAAGATAGTGCGGAAGTCTGCCCAATGTTGCTTTGGTTATTCCTGATTTATCCATCGTAACGCCTCCTCTCTTTGACCATAGCTATCTTATCAAATCAGTGTCAGGTTGGGAATTATTAAAATGTTCAACCGGTATTATCAATATCGATAACCCTCATATCGATATAAAAATAAAAGACTCAGCCTTTAAGACTGAGCCTTGGAAATTTCGATATTCAGATGTTTACGTTTTGAGTCACAAAGAGCGGTGATGAACTTTTTATCAAGGTCTGTGAGCTTATATCCGTTGCGGTATATCAGAACATCTTTATATACCTTTTTATTATCCACGCATTTCTTTTGCACAAGATTATACCGTTCAAGAACGCTTGGCGGTGCAGGAGAAACCCACATAAAAGTTTCGGGGTTCTGCGAAAGCAGATCAAACTGGCTTGCTCTTTCAAAAATGAAGATTCTGCGGTCAATGTTATCTGGAAGTTCCGATTTGACAACCTTGGCAAGCGGAAGTGAAGGCACATACGGGTCGGCGTGAGCAATTTCGATATAGTCCGTCAGATCATCAAAAGTGATTTCTTCTTTCTTTGCAAGAGGATTATCGGCGCTCATAATAAGGCAATAGGAAAACTCCGTTACCATTTCGTAGCTGAGCGCTTTTTCTTCAAGCATCGATTTGAAATACTTATCAAAATTCTCCGCATAACGGATAATGCCGAGCTTATAATCGTGATTGAGGATATTGTTGATTGTTCTCTGCGAATTTGTTTCTTTATAGAAAATTTCGCAGGCATCCTTCGAAAGCGTTTTGGAGAACTCTGCAAATGCATCGGAAATATAACAAGCACGGGGCACGGAAATGGAAAACTTCTGCTTCTTCACCTGACCGCTTTTATACATATTCTCAACCTGATCAATCTGCTTGAGAATATCTTTTGCATAGCTGATGAACTCTTCACCTTCGGGAGTGAGCACCATGCCTTTTGCCGTGCGGTCAAAAACGGTTATGCCCAGATCCGCTTCAAGCTCTTTGATTGAACGGCTGATGTTCGGCAAAGCAACATAAAGACTTTCTGCCGCTTTGTTGAGCGAACCGACCTTCGCAACCTCAACAGCATACTTCATATGCAGTATATTCAATTATCTCACCTCGGTATGAGTGATTTTATAAATATACATTTATTATACAACTTGTTTCAGATTTGTTCAAGTGTTAAATCAATAAACATAAAAAAAACACCTTTGCAAATCAAAGGCGGCTTTCAGTGCATTATATTGATTATGTTGTCATAGAATATGTATGTTTTCTTTAATAAGGGATTGAACGCCAACTTCTCTTGCAGCTTCCATCTTGAACTGATCAAGAGCGGCTCTTGCCTGAGGAACTACTGAATTGTTCTTTGACATTTCGTTTACACCCCTTCAAATTCAATTTGCGTTTGCTCTATTATTTTTGCAATCCATTCGGGGTTTATTAATGTTAATTTTTTGATTATTTTGAAAGTTTTGAACATGACAAAACCCCGTACATTTCTGTACGGGGCTGAGATTTAATATATGACTTTTATTGCTTCGGGGATTGTTTTTGTAAGACCGAAGAGCTTTTTGAAGAATGCGATTATCTTATCAAAGAAGCCTGCTTTTGAGGTCATTGTCTGTTCGTCTGCGGAAACAGCATTTCCTTTTGCATCGCAAACAACAGCTGTGAAAGTTGTATCACCGCTCTTGCTTGGTGTGATTGTGCAAGTTGTTCCGTCAGAAGAAACAGAATAGCTGAAGTTGTCGTTGGATGCAATCCATTCTATTTTCCAACCGTCGGGCATGGTCTCGTTCAAATCAGCGTGAAGAACAATACTGTCACCGCACTTGATTGTTGTGGTCGACGGTGTGCGGATTGACATTGTAATCTCCGACTTATCAACAATTGCATAATAGCTGAAATGTGTTGTTTCAAAAACAAGATACATTTTACCGTTTATCGTTTCAACAACAGCATCCATATTTTCTATTGTGCTTGTTACTGTGTCAACATGGTATACAACCGTATACAAAGGATTATATCCGTCGGGAAGAGGGATTCTGACTTTAACTGTTCCTTTAGGCTGTGTTTCTTTGCCGTCAACGGTTATATTGATGTCATAAATTTTTGTCCGAACAGCATT
>JAZQTZ010000070.1:0-5452 GCA_045631105.1 Acutalibacteraceae bacterium | reverse complement strand
ACCCTTTCCTTTGACAGATGCGACCCCATCTTCCTTGAATGCGAAGAAGGATATATTGCAGACCTTGATTGCAAACAGCAGACATATAAAAACCTTGACGGCAAGAATGTTCTTATCATCAGCGGTCTTACCGTGCCTGCTTTCTCAAGCATCAAAATCAATCTTATCAAGGGAAATGCAGATTCAAAGAGCGATATCACCGTTTCGGAAAACAGCGTTTCAACTCCGTTTGCGGATATTAAGTTTGACGAAAAAGGTTATATCGAATCATTTGTTGACAAGCGTGCAAACAGAGAAATCAGGGGCGAAGGCTATTCACTCAACACATTCATCACCGCTGAAGACCTTCCCACCATGTATGACAACTGGGATGTTGACGCTGACTTTGAATGCAAATTTGCAGACAACTCCGCTCTTGTCAGCAGAGAAATTATTTCTCACGGTGCTGTTGCGGTTGTTATCAGAAGCACATACAAGGTGACCGCAAAATCAACAGTTACTCAGGATGCGTTCTATTTTGCCGACACAGCGGAAATCAGATTTGATACCGTTATGGATTGGCAGGATAACCATCGATTCCTTAAAACCGCATTTGACACCGCTGTTCATAACGATTTTGCCCGTTTTGAAATTCAGTACGGAAGCATCTTACGACCCACAACAAGAAACAACTCCGTTGAAAAGGCAAAGTTCGAAGTTGTAAACCACAAATACACCGATCTTTCCGAAACACGTTACGGCGTTTCGATGCTCAATGACAGCAAATACGGAATCAGCGTTGAAGGCGGAAATCTTCGTCTTTCACTTCACAAGGGCGGCAACAGACCCGACATCGAAGGCGACAAGGGCATTCACAAAACAGTTTATTCATTCCTTCCTCACAATTGCGGATTCAGCTCCGAAGCAGTTATCAAGCCTGCATATGAGCTGAATATCCCCGTTATCGCAAGCAAGGGTGACTTTGAAGCGATTGCACTTGTTGTTCCCGAAAATGACAACATTATTGTTGAAGCAATAAAACCCTGCGAAGACAACGAAAAAGCTTTCATCGCAAGACTTTATGAAACAGAAGGCACTCAGACAAACTGTGCCGTTAAATTCTTCGAAGGCGCAAAGAAGATTGAAATCACAGATATGCTCGAAGTTGTTGAAGAAGAACTTTCAGGCAATGTGCTCTCATTCAGACCCTTCGAAATCAAAACTCTCAAAATTTCATATTAAACCAAAACACGGTCTGCTTCGATTTGAAACAGACCGTGAATTTTTATATAGCGTTGTTTATTATATCCGCAACCGAACCGATATCTTCGGCATTCCACTCGGGGCTTATTCCGATGTAGGCGGTTCTTGCAAGCAAATCAAGGGTTTTGGGACACATATCTATGGAATAATCATGTTGCAAATCCTTGTTGATTTCCATCTTATAAGGATCAAGAGCAGGATGATGAGATCCTCTCTTTTCCATAATCTGAGTCCAGTTTGTGTAGATATGCTTACCTGTGTTGATGGGAATTGTTATTCCAAGACCGTTTTCGCCGCATTTGGCTGCAAACTCATTGCAATCATCGGCAGTTTCAAATCTGAGAACAAGAGTTGTTGCGCAGTCGCCCTCGCTGTCATGAGAAGGAGCAACAACGGCTTTTTCACAGAGCTTTGAGATAAGCGCAAATTTGTTCTTATGAAGGTCCGTAATTATATCGGGAAGCTTTTTGAGCTGTTCGCGGAGAATTGCGCCCGTTATATCCGAAACTCTGAATTCAGAGCCGCCGAACAAAGGCTCGGAAATACCATCAAGCTGGTCGCCGAAGAAAGCAACCGCACTTGAATCATGATAAATCAGCGCTCTTTCATAGACATTGCGGTTATTTGTCACAAGCGCGCCGCCTTCACCTGCCGTGAGCACTTTATAATAGTTAAAGCTGTAAGCACCCACATCACCGAGAGTTCCGAGAAACTTTCCGTTATATCTGCCGCCGATTGACTGGCAGGCATCTTCAACAACGGCGATTCCATGCTTCTTTGCAACGGCATTTATTGCATCCATATTGCAGGGGAAACCCATGATATGAACGGGAATAACCGCTTTTGTGTTATTTGAAATCTTCTTTTCAAATTCATTGACATCAAGAGTCAATGTTTCATCAATATCCGCAATAACGGGAATTGCCCCGACTGCCGTTACTGCAAGCGCAGTTGCGATATAAGTATAAGCAGGAACAATAACTTCATCACCAGGTCCGATTCCGAGACCGACAAGTGCGCAGGTCAAAGCACCGAAGCCCGATGACATAAGAAGGCAATAATCCGACTCGGCATAAGACTTCCATTCATTTTCAAAATTAAGAACTTCACAGCCGCTGCCGTTGATTTTAAAGAAATCCTTGGAATATATCGCACGCGCAACTGCATCAATTTCTTCTTTTCCTATTCTGTACATAGAGCACCTCGCTGTTATTTGTTTTCACGGATGATACGGAGATTTTCGCTTATTATATTCTGGTCGGTATTATCGGCAAGGGGAAAAAGATTGCCGTACATAAAGCATCCGACTTCATAACCACCCCTGCAAAGCTGGTCTTCTGACGGAAGATAAACATTATAGCCATTTGTGCAGGAAAGGCAGAGCGTGTAGGGATAGGGTGAATATTCACGCAGTCGCATAACTATTTCAGAAAACATTTCAAACGGGAACGGAATAAACACAACATCGCCAAGCGAAACAATCGTTTGTTCAAACGTGAAATCATCGGGCACGGGGTTTCCGCCGTTTGACAGATATTCATATTGCTCTTTATAATGCTCATATTCAAGACGCTGAATGTTGATAAGCTCTTCGGGATTTTCATAACCTGCAAGCTTTTTTTCAATTTCTTCAAGCGTCGGCATCGTTTTTCGGGGCAGACGGAGAGTATCACGAAAAATTTCAAGTTTTCCGCTGTGATATCCGCCCTTTGAACGGTAAGCCTTCATCGCATCGTTAGCCGCAACCCCGCCGTGTTCTTCGGTATAATGAATATTGCCGACGGTCTGTCCGTTGGTCAGACGGGGGCCGACATCCCCGATTGCACCGTTCCAAAAAGCGGTGAGCGTTTTTGTTTCCTCTTCAACACGGTCAATCATAACACCCGACCAGTCACGGGAAATTTCTTCGCAAAGTCCTGAAGTTGTGCCATGGCAACCGTAATGAATAAGATTCAGTATGCCTTCCTTTGTTTCTGCATTTCTGATTGAAACCAAGGTCATGTTGGGGTCATAGCATCCGTGGGGATTCTGACCGAGACCGATTTCGCCGTTTTCATACTGCTGACGGCGGTTTATACCCACATCGCTGTGAGTAACACCAACTGCAATTTCCGCAATCTGCATATTTTCAAGTGCACCTTTCGAAGCCTTGATTATTGCAGGAAGAAAAATGCCGTTATAATAATTCATATCGAGATCGCCCCAACCAACAACACCCGAAAGATTCGGCGCACTGTGGGTATGGGTTGAAGAAATGACGATGTTTTCCACCGCAATTCCGCATTCGGCGGAAATTTTTTCTCTTGTTTCGTCGCAAAGAGCGGTCTGCAAATCACCGATTTCTGCCGTTATAAGCAAAACCGTATTCCCGCTCTGACTGACAGCAAGAGCAGTTACCGAAAGATCATCGTGAACGGCTGCGGAAGCAAACTCGGGTCTGTATCCGTAAAGAAAAGTACCGATTTCGGGAGTTGTTATCTCCCTTGCAGCACCTGCCAGAAAATTACTGTTCACAAAAACACCTCATTTCAAATTTAATTATAGCCTTATTTTTTTCTTTGTAAAGTCCGCAAGGAAATTATTATGGAAAAATTATTTCGGATGTGATATAATTATAAAAAATATCAGAATCAAGGTGATTTTATGTACAGCACCGTTCTTTTTGACCTTGACGGAACGCTCACAGATCCGGGTCAAGGAATAACGAATTCCGTTGCCTATGCTCTGAAAAAATTCGGGATTGATGTTGAAGACAGAAAAGAGCTTTATAAATTCATTGGTCCTCCCCTTTACGAATCTTTCATGAAGCATTACGGGTTCTCTCAGGAAAAAGCCGAAACGGCGGTTTCTTATTTCCGTGAATATTTCCGCGATACGGGAATATTTGAAAATGAAGTCTATGAGGGAATCACGGATTTATTGGATAAAATCAAAAAATCGGGCAGAAAAATCATTCTCGCAACATCAAAGCCCGAAGAATTTGCCAAAAGAATTCTTTCGCATTTCAGCCTTGACAAATATTTTGATTTTGTTGCAGGAGCAACAATGGATTCTTCAAGGGTTGAAAAATCCGATGTTATCGCTTATGCGCTCAAAGAAAGCGGATATGCGGACAAAAATGCGGTTATGATTGGCGACAGATTGCATGATATCCACGGCGCAAAAGAAAACGGTCTCGATTCAATCGGCGTTCTTTTCGGCTATGGAAGCCGTAAAGAGCTCGAAGATGCAGGCGCTGATTACATCGCCGAAACCGTTTCAGATATCATTAAATTCATTTAAGAAAGGGAAATCAACATGAATCTCAAAGAAATCTTTTTCTCAAACTTACCTGCAGGCATTGCGGTAATCGGTCTTGTACTCTATTTCTTCGGAATGGCAATTGTTTTCATTACAAATCCGATTAAAAATGCCGAAAGCTTTGCCGTCAAGCCCGTTGATAACGCAGGCAAAACAGAAATCCGAGTTTATTACGGCGGAATTTCATTTGCACTCGGCGCATTTCTCCTTTATCTCACCCTTGCACTCGGCACTCCCGTTTATTCGCTTGTCGGCGGTCTTTTCTTTGCAACAACCGTGCTTGTGACAAGAACAATCTTTCTTTGTGTTGACAAAGGCTGGAAATGCCCTTACACAAAGCTTGCAATTCCTGCAGAATCGGCATTTGTCATTGCTCTCTGGGTTTGCTTCTATCTTTCAAAAACACTCTATTAATGATAAAAGCACGGTATGATTACCGTGCTTTTTTTATAGTTCTTTTTTCATCCAGATATGCGGGCAGCTTTCCTCGTATTCAACTTCACCGAAAGAAACAAAACCGAGCCTTTCATAAAACGGAATTGCACTGCATTGAGAATGGAGCATCAGCGTTCTGCCACCCGAATTTTTGATATAATCAAGAGCAGATTTCACAACATCAGAGCCGATTCCCCTGCCCCTGAATTCTTTGATAACAGCAAGCCTGCCGAAAACGTGGCTTTTCATTTCGTCATTCCAAAAAACTCTGCAGGTTGCAATAGGTAACCCGTCATCTTCTCTTACAAGAAAATGCACCGCTTCGGAATCAATTTTATCAAACTCATTTTCAAATCCCTGCTCTTCAACAAAAACTCTGATTCTTATTTCACGAGCATCATCGGGAAGAAGGTTATAAATCTCTGTTTTCATATCATCCGAATTTTATGCCTGAAAGATTTCTGATTTCTTTCAT
>JAZQTZ010000069.1:0-2376 GCA_045631105.1 Acutalibacteraceae bacterium | reverse complement strand
CCGTTGAAATCAGCGGTGAATTCCCGATGAACGATACGATAGGCAGCATATTGACTTCTGCAGCTACGGAAGCGCTGACAAACGCCGTTATTCACGCAGATGCCAAAACTCTGTTTGTTGAGTTTTATGAAACAGAGGAAGGCTATAATGTCAGATATACCAATGACGGAAATCAACCGACAACCGAAATACGCGAGGGCGGCGGTCTCGGTTCGCTCCGCAGTAAAATTGAACGCCTGGGCGGAAATATGGAAATTCAGTCTGTACCACAGTTTGTTATGACTGTGCAAATGCCGAAAGAGGTGAAATTATTTTGATTAACGTTCTTATTGTTGAAGACGACCCTATGGCTCGCAAGCTGCTTGAAATATACATAAACGACAGCGAAGAATATAAGCTTTCACAATCTATTGAAAGTGCGGCAATGGCAGAGCTTTACTGCCGCAGAAACCCCATTGACCTTATTCTTATGGATGTATGCACTGCAATGGATGCAAACGGACTTGATGCGGCGGCAAAAATCAAAAAGAGCTGTCCGCATATCAAAATAATCATCGTCACAAGCCAGCCCGAATTCAGCTTTATTGAAAGAGCAAGAAATGCCGGAGTTGAAAGCTTCTGGTATAAAAGCGCATCTGCAGAGGAAATCATTGAGGTTATGAACAGAACAATGGCGGGCGATTCCGTTTATCCCGACACAACACCTTCACTCAGACTCGGAGAAGCATTGAATGTTGATTTCACGGAAAAAGAACTTCTTGTTCTTCGTGAAGTTGTTGACGGCGAAGCCGATGCGGATATAGCCGAAAAGCTCGGAATATCCCTGCGTACCGTGAAAGCACACATTCAGAATATGCGTGACAAAACAGGCTTCCGCAACCGCACCGAACTTGCGGTAAGAGTGCGTGAAAGCGGTCTTGTTATCAACGACCATAAATCCGAATAAACACTAACAGGCAACATCAATAACGATGTTGCCTTTTTTCACAACTCAAAGAGCCGCCACAAGGATGGCTCTTTCCATTTGTTTATCCTGCATAAAAAACATCTTCAAAAATATCGTATTCCGATTTGCCGTCAATAAAAAGATGATAACTTTCTTCATCACGTTCAACGTTTATTCTGCATTCTCTGCCGTCACCGAGTTTTGCATCAACAAAGGTTTTGCCGTCTGTACGCAGAAGTGTGAACTCTGAGCCTGCTTTGATAAGCTCGGATTTCATATCGGGAAGAATTTTAACGTTGAAAGCTTCTTTTGATGTAAGAACGTGTGCAAAGCTTTCGTCTACGGTATAGAATTCATCTGTCGATTCGGGCATACCCGTTTCGGAATTCACGGTGTAGGTTTTATCGGTAGCGTATGTTCCGAGAATATCAAAGGTTGTTTCAAGAACAAAGTGTGTGGGATTATTAAAAGCAAGTTTCGCCTGATGGGTATCTTCGTTTTCATCCTCCCAGACCAGGCTGCCGAAAGCTGTTCTTTCAAAATCACCTGATTCTTTTATCTCGTTGCCGTTCAAGTCATAAACGAGAATGTTTGTGTAATCATTATAGCCATGGGGCACAAGATAAACAAAATATCTGCCGTTTGAATTGACAAGATAATATTCGGCACTGAAAGCATAAACATCTTCAACCGTGTATTCGTTACCGTTGAGATTAAGACTGATATCTTTATATGAACCTTCTTCCGTGTAATATGAAAGACCAACGCTGACTGTATCTTTTTTACCATCAGACGGATTCATATCAAACTCAACGTCATTCCATTCGGAAAGTGTTACGGCATAGGATTCAGGGGCAACCGTATATTTCTTATTGAAAAGCTCGGGATATTCGTCAAAATAAACCGTAGCGATAATAAGACCTGCGGCATAGGGTGCGATTTCATAGGGGCTGAAATAAAAAGTTATACCCTGATAACCGATTGTCCAGTTAAACTGTTCTGCCGTGTATTCCGAAAGAGTTTCTTCGAGTGAACTGAAAAATCCGTCTGCAAATTCATCTTTTGAATTTATCTTTTCCGAAAGAATTGCAGGAAGAGATGAAATGTCGGTCATAACGTCGGTTATAACAAGTTCTTTACCTGTTACGGTATCGAAGTTATATCCGCCATAGCCATAGTTGGGATGTGCACCGCCCGAAAATTCATCGGCATCGCTTCTGATACTCAGAACAACGTTATCTGCTCTTTGAAGAAAATATTCGTTGTTTGCGGTGTAAACCGTCGGCTGCTCGCCGTCTTCATAATAATAACCGAGCTGTTCCGATGCATACTCATCAAGCTCTTTTGCCTTATTCTTATAGAACTCTGTTTTATCGGCATTAAGAGAATCAAGAGCTTTTGCAAGGCGGGGATATTCTTTTTTGTTTTCT
>JAZQTZ010000068.1:0-20898 GCA_045631105.1 Acutalibacteraceae bacterium | reverse complement strand
GTCACGATTTAAATCCTCCGGTGCTTCAAGAGTCATTCTTCCGAGTTTTCCGCTACGAAACTCATCAAGGAGAATTGCAGCCATACGTTCAAGGTCAACTTCACCGCCGGATACCAGGAAGCCGCGTTTTCTTCCCCCCTGCTCTAAAAGCTCATATCCGTTTGCCTCAGGATCAGGCACAAATTTATATCGCTCGGTGAGTCTCTCAGGGTAACGCTCTCTTAACAGAAGCATAAGGTTTCCGCCCAAAGCTTCACGGTCTAAGATATCATCCTTAATAGCACCGGTAAATGCAAGATTTTCACCAACCGTCTGACTCTCAAATTTAGGCCAGAGAACACCGGGAGTATCAAGAAGTTCAATACCCGAACCGATTGCAAACCATTGATTGCTTCTTGTTACACCGGGCTTGTCCGCAACCTTTGCACGGTTTTTTCCCGCCATTCTGTTAATGAACGAAGATTTACCCGTGTTGGGAATTCCGACAACCATAACACGAAGTGATTTTCCTGCCATTCCCTTTTCGGCGTTTGACTTGATTTTTTCTTTAAGAACTTCTCTTACGGCACCTTGGAATTTATCAAGACCCTTTCCGCTTCTGCAATCAACAGGAAGAGCGGTTATTCCCTTTGCCGCAAGTTCTTTTATTTTTCTCGCAGTTGCAACATCATCCGCAAGGTCGCTTTTATTAAGCAGAACAATTCTCGGCTTCGAACCGACAATTTCATCAATCTCGGGATTTCTGCTGCTTTCGGGAATTCTTGCATCAACTATTTCACAAACAGCATCCACAAGATGCAAGCTTTCCTTTATAAGTCTTCGGGTTTTCGCCATATGGCCGGGAAACCACTGAACCACCATGTTTTCATTCATAATATTAACCTATCTTAAACTGTCCGAAGGGAGCTATTCTGAAAAGCGCCTCTCCGAGAATATATTCTTCTCTGATCATTCCGACTCTGTTATCACGGCTGTCGGTTGAATGGTTGCGGTTATCACCCATAACAAAAACATAACCATCGGGAACAGTTACGGGCTTATCAAAGCTTTCTCTTTCATAAGTGGGTTCGTTGATATAGGGTTCATCGAGCGCAACGCCGTCAACATAAACAACACCTTCATTGAAATCAATATCAACCGTCTGACCCGCAGTTGCGATAACTCTTTTAACAAGAACATCGGGAATCTGCGGCGATTTTGAAGGCTGACAGGTAACAACTATGTCGCCGTATTCGGGTTCACCGTAAGAAGCGGTAAGAATTATTCTGTCCATATTTTTGAGAGTCGGAAACATTGAATCTCCTACAACGCCTACTGTTCTGAAAAAGAAAATAAAAACAAGCGCAACAGCAACTATTGCAACGGAAATAATAGAAACAAAATCAAAGCAGGAATAAACCATTCCGCCTTTTTCCTTTTTTTCATTAATATTTTCAGACATCATAACACCTCTTTCAGTCATAAATCTTCCAATCATCCATCGGATAAAGTCTTACAAGCGCCTTACCGAGAAT
This sequence comes from Acutalibacteraceae bacterium, assembly GCA_045631105.1. Classification (GTDB taxonomy): domain Bacteria; phylum Bacillota; class Clostridia; order Oscillospirales; family Acutalibacteraceae; genus CAG-177. Next base: position 19,384 of record JAZQTZ010000068.1, on the reverse strand, counting down.
ATATCCCTCATCAACAAGACCGATTTTGCTTGAACGGCTGTCAAGCGATACATTTCTGTTATCGCCCATCACGAAAACCTTTCCTTCTTCCACCGTTATGGGGAATTCGACGTCATAACTTGTTCTTGTCGGTTCATTTATATAAGGCTCATAAATCTCAGCACCGTTGACATAAACCTTGTTGCTTTCAAAATCGATATCGACAGTATCACCGCCGACGGCAATAACTCGCTTTATAATCGGAACATTTCTTTCCCACGGCTGGGTAACAACAACGATATCGCCTCGTTCAACATTCATTGTTATGCCCGAAATCGCAAGCCAATCTTTATCTTTGAGGGTAGGATACATCGAATCGCCGTCAACACCGAGAACTCTGAAAAAACAGGCAAAAACAATAAACACAACTATTATTGCGCCTTTGAAGGAATCTACCATGTCATAAAAAAGTCCGAGAATTGCAGAAGTTTTAACTTCTTCAATCTCTTCAGCGGGATTGAATTCAATCCAGAATTCTTCAATTCTTCTCACGGTATTCCTCCTTTCGCAATAACTGCTGTCAATTTGATGTAATTAATTAATATAAATAACAATAAAGGTGTAACAACGTTAGAATTGTTACACCCTCATGCTCATTATCTGATCTGTTCCTTAACCTTTGCAGCCTTACCAACTCTGTCTCTGAGATAATAGAGCTTGCTTCTGCGTACACGGCCGTGTCTTACAACCTCAACCTTTGCAACGTTGGGGGAATGAAGGGGGAATACCCTTTCAACACCTACGCCGTATGAAAGGCGACGAACTGTGAAGGTTTCTGAAATGCCTGAGCCCTTGCGAGCGATGATTGTACCTTCAAAAACCTGGATTCTTTCCTTTTCACCTTCACGAATCTTAACGTGAACCTTAACGGTGTCACCGATTTCGATTACGGGAACTTCGGATTTGAGTGAATCCTGTGCGATAAGTTTGAGTGCATCCATTGTTATTTTTCCTCCGATTTTTTTCAGGTGTTCATAACTGTTACACAGAAAGAGGAACATCCGCTTTAATGTTATTGGCATTAAACCCCGTCTTTGAGAGCCGAAGCCGCAACTGACGGCACAAATGCGAGTAATATAATATCATATGTTTTAAGAGAATGCAAGTGTTTTTTTTGTTAATTCCGAAAGTTTTTTCGAATTTGAACATTTTGACGGGTTTTTATAATTTTATACGTTCCCTATTATTCAAAAATGCTCAAATCTTCTCTTAAAAGCTTGGTTCTGACTATCTCTGTTTTCTCGGGGTCTGCCGAAAATTCTTTATAAAGAGCGCTCATAAGAAGCTCTGCATTGAGGTTTACCGAGTTGCCTGCCGCAAGAATTGTTCTGACTCTTATGAATTTTCCGTCTTGCACTATTTCAAATGAGCGGATAAGCTCGCAGAGATTGACGGTTTTTATTCCCCTCTTGCTTCGCTTTTCGGCATTGAGAACACCGCTTTCAATTACTGAAGCCGCACCTGAAACAAAACCTTCAGCTTCGCCCTCGGATAAGAATTCAACATCAATTTCGTATTCACCTGCAGCAATTTCGTTGGGCTTGCAAATCGGCTTTGCGACATCAACAATTTCGATACCTTCGGGCATAACGGCATTGAGTCTGCTCTTTATTTCTTTGAACGAAAGTTCTTCTTCAATTCTTATATCAAGAGGCTCACGCATACCCGACTGTCCGAGGGGAAGAGGCATGAGGAATGTCATATAAGGATGAGGATTGAAGCCCTCGGTATACCAAAGAGGTATATCGGCACGGCGAACCGCTCTTGTCATGCAACGGTTCATATCGAGGTGAGAGATATAGACGGCAAGTCCGTCTTTTTTAAACCACAGTCTTACCGATTTCATCGCACGCACCTCCGTTGAGTTTATTTGCTCCGCAACCTGCACATTTTTCACGGCAGCAAGCGGTTGTTACGCCTTCATGAGCTTTTTTGCTTTCGCTGATAAGGAATTTCTTTGTTACGCCGTAATCCATATGTTCCCAGGGAAGAACTTCTTCATAATCACGGCGTCTTGCTGTATAGAAGAACGGATCGATTCCGTTTTCTGCAAAGCTTTCTTCCCATGCATCTTTCTTAAGATGCTCCGACCAACCGTCGAGTTTGCATCCCTTACGCCATGCGGTTTCGATAACATCGGCAAGGCGTCTGTCACCTCTTGCAAAAACACCTTCAAGGAAGCTTGTCCAGGGAACATGTCTTGAAACATTGACCTTTCTGGTTGTAACGCAATTGATGAGGAAATCCTGTTTTTCGATAAGGGTATCGGGTTTATCCTGGGGTTCCCACTGGAAAGGAGTGAAGGGTTTGGGAACGAGCGATGCAAGGCTGATACTTACACTCACGCTCTTGCCCTTGGGTTTGTCAGGATTTTTATAATATTCATCAACAACCACCTGAGCAAGGTTCGCAATACCCCTGATATCTTCTTCGGTTTCTGTTGGTAAACCAATCATGAAATAGAGTTTAACAGCAGTCCAGCCGCCCGAGAATGCCTGAGCGGCAGTTCGAAGGACTTCTTCTTCGGTTATGTTTTTATTGATAACATCACGAAGACGCTGTGTACCTGCTTCGGGAGCAAAGGTAAGACCGCTTCTTCTGACCGCATTGAGTTTTTCCATAAGCTCTTTCGGAAAATTATCGGCACGAAGCGACGGAAGAGCGATGTTTATCTTTTCGTCGATTGTCCACGGAAGCATATTTTTTATGAGAGTTTCAAGACCTCTGTAGTCACTTGTGCTGAGTGAACAGAGAGAAATTTCATCATAACCCGTGCTGTCGCAGATTGCCTTGCACTGCGCTTCAACAACCTCGGGAGATTTACTTCTGAGAGGTCTGTTGAGGAAACCTGCCTGACAGAAGCGGCATCCTCTTATGCAGCCTCGGAAAATTTCAACCGTTGTTCTGTCATGAACAACCTCAAGAAACGGAACAACGAATTCCGACGGTGAAAACATTTCATCAAGATTAGCAACGTTTCTCTTTTCAACCTTTTCGGGCGCACCGTTTGTGGGAGTTACGAATTTAACAGTATTATCTTCGTTATATTCAACCTCATAAAGCGAGGGAACATAAACGCCCTTAATCTGTGCGGCGGCAACAAGGAATTCCTGCTTGGTTGCACCTTTCGCCTTATATTCCTTGAGCAAATCAATAAGCTCGTTTGTTACCTCTTCACCGTCACCGGGCAGGGTTATATCAAAGAATTCAGCCATAGGTTCGGAGTTGCAGACACATGCACCGCCCGCGATAACGATGGGAGTGAGAGCTGTTCTGTCCTTTGACCTGACGGGCAGACCTGCAAGGTCAAGCATATTGAGAACGTTGGTATAGCTGAGTTCATACTGCATGGTAAAACCAAGGATATCAAAATCCTTGATTGCATCTCCGCTTTCAAGCGCATAAAGAGGAATGTTGTTTTCACGCATAACCTCTTCCATATCAACCCACGGAGCAAAAACTCTTTCGCACCATGCATCTTCCCTTGCGTTGACAAGAGAATAAAGAATCTTCATTCCGAGATGCGACATGCCGATTTCATAGGTATCGGGGAAGCAGAACGCATAACGGATATCGACTTTTGACTTGTCTTTCACAATGCTGTTAAGCTCACCGCCCGTATATCTTCCGGGCTTCTGAACCTTAAGCAAAAACTTTTCAATTTCTTTAGGATACATACAAATTCTCCTGAAAATTATTTTAACTTATATATAATAACATATCTTTTCAGAAAAATCCATAGGTAAATGAAACAACTATATATCGATTCTTTGTGCCCAAAATTCATAATCGAGATAAGCAAAAACAAATATGGAGTGTTATTCAAGGGCGGTTTTTGATTTATATTCATAAAAACAGGTTATCGCAACATAAACCGCAACAGCCAAAAGAGTTATGTTTCGATTTATCCGCAAAAAGCAAATCCCTGAAACTATCAGCGGCACAACAACAGCTATTGACACGGCAAGGCATACAATATCCGCATTTTTTTGTTTTGTATTTCTGCAAAGAACTGTATACAGTATGTTTCCGCCGTCAAGAGGTCTGCAAGGAATAAGATTGAAAACGCCGATGCAAAGGCTGATTATTGCCGCTTCACGCAGAGAATAAAAGATGTTACTCAGAAGAAACAATATTGCAGAAAAAATAAAATTCGCTCCCGGTCCGGATATATAAACAGCCAGCTCCCCTGCCGTATTCTGTCCTGACATCGGATAACGTTCAAGTTTTATTCCATAAAAAGAGAATTCTATTTTCTTGGGTTTTTCACCGAGAATAAGCAAACAAATTATGTGTCCGGCTTCATGAATGATACAGCAAAGAAGCGCAATTGCACCCACTCCGCTTTCATCGATAATCAAAGTCAGAGTTACCGCAACGGCAAATGACACATTTATTTTAATCGAGGTTTTACCGAAATCAAGCTTCATCGGCAGCAATCAACAATTCGGGGTCTACCCTTATCCCGTTTATCCTTACCTCAAAGTGAAGATGAGGACCTGTTGACATTCCCGTTGAGCCTACAAGTCCGACAGTTTCTCCCTGCCTGATAACAGCACCTTTTTCCGCATAAATTTCAGAAAGATGGCAATAGAAAGTTTCAAAACCATCGGAATGTTCAACAAAAACGTATTTTCCCCACGAATCATCTTCACCTGTTTTTGTTACCTTGCCGTAATAAACAGCCGAAATCGGTGTGCCTTCCGCTGCCGCAAGGTCAAGCCCCGTATGGAAACCCTTTTTGCCTGTTATAGGATGAGTTCTGTAGCCGAAACGTGATGTTATTCTTGCCCCCTGAACTGGCATAACGGGGTTTGCACTCACAAAATAATCATTGAACGAAGTCCCCTTTGCCGATTCAATATCATCACCGCCTGAGCCGTCAACAATTTCACCAACGGCGATTTTTTCACCCGTTTCATCGCTTGTAACTTCATATGTTGTCAGAATACTGTCGGACATCACGGCTTCGGTTTCATCTTTTGTGTTTACCGGTTTCAGAACAAATTCCGCCGCCTCTTTAAGCTGACCAACTATATCACCAGCCGACATATCCGTCTGCATAATCCGTCCGTAATCTTCCTTCATTTCGGCAAAAAGATTCGGCGCAATTTTCGAAGCAACAAAAACTCCCGAAACAATCAGGAAACTCAGAAAGCTCTGAATCAGAATAAGCCTTATAAGATAATCGGTTTTTGTTTTTTCTTTTGTTTTCATGCGAGGCTGTGCATCCTCATCGGTAAATCTGAATCGGTTTCTGTATTCTTCACGCTCTTCTCTCTGCGGCATCTGAAAATCATAGTCCATTATAATTCCCCCGAAAAAGTTTTGGTTAATTATATGAACATTTTGTCCGTTATATGCAAAAAGACAAGGCACAAAAGCGCCTTGTCTTTATTCCTCCGCAATTATTCTCCAATAATCATAAGAATAATATTTTGTTAATTTTTCCTCTGCAACGGCTATGCTTTTGAAATATTCCTTATCAAAATCGCCCTCGGGGTCTGCATAAAGTCCCCATGCCGCCGCTTCGTTGACCGACGGATAATATTTATCCCACAAAAGCTTACTGCCTTTTTTACCCTTATTATAGTTAAGATAATTCAGGTCATTACGGATATTATCCCTGACTCTTACAAAATCGGCATTAAGCTCTTTTCGCTCTTTTTCAGGACATTGACCCATTGAATAATATTCAGCTCTTACCGTTATACTCTGAAGAGTTGCAATATATTTTGACATCCGTTTTGCGAGCTGCTCATCGGTGAGTTTTTCAAGTCTTGTTTCCATTTTCTCACCACTCATCGCTTTCATCAATCAGAACCGCATGAGCGCATCTGATTCCGTCAACCGCCGCCGAAACAATACCGCCTGCATATCCCGCACCTTCACCGCAGGGATAAAGACCTCTGATATTCGACTGATAAAGGTCATCACGAAGAATTCTGACAGGTGCTGACGAACGGGTTTCGGGAGCTGTGAGAACACCGTCGGGAAGCGCAAAGCCATTTAAACTCTTATCCATTTTAACAATAGCCTGAGCCATGACATCCGTTACTTTCTGCGGCAGAACTTTGCGGATATCTCCGGGAGTTACACTCGTTGCACAGGTCGGTCTGACATAAGAAAGCTTCTTTGAGGGAGTATTGTTAAGAAAATCACCTATCGTCTGACAAGGCGCACTGTAGTCACCGCCGCCAAGTTCAAATGCTGTTTTCTCAATTTTTCTTTGAAGTTCAATACCTGCAAGAGGATGGTCGCTTCCGAAATGGTCTGGTTCAATTCCGATAAGAAGGGCGGCGTTTGAGTTTTCGCCGTTGCGGGCATATTCGCTCATTCCGTTAACAACAACATGACCTTCTTCCGAAGCCGCCGCAACAACCGTTCCGCCGGGACACATACAGAAGGTGTAAGCTCCTCTGCCGTGTTCGGGATGGCATGCAAGTTTATAATTGGCTGCACCGAGTCGGGGATGACCTGCAAAAGAGCCGTACTGCGCTTTATCAATCATCTCTCTGGGATGTTCAATTCTGACACCAACGGAGAAGGGCTTCTGTATAATGTTTATTCCTTTTCTATAGAGCATTTCAACTGTGTCACGAGCCGAATGTCCGATACAAAGAAGAAGCGTATCTGTTTCGATATCCTCAAATCCGCCATCGGGATTCTGACAGGTAATTCCCTGGATAACGCCGTTTGCAATAATCAAATCAGTCAGTTTCCATCCGAAACGCACTTCACCGCCGAGGGAAATAATTTCTTCACGGAACGCTTTTACAACTGCACCGAGTCTGTCCGTGCCGATATGAGGAGTTGAAGAATAAGCGATTTCTTCGGGCGCACCGTGAGCAACAAGTTCTTCAACAACTTTTCTGCAAAGAGGGTCTTTGATACCTGTTGTCAGTTTGCCGTCGGAAAAAGTTCCCGCTCCGCCTTCACCGAACTGAACGTTGCTCTCGGTATTGAGCTTTTTGGTTGTCCAGAATTTATTGACATCGCTTGTTCTCGTGTCAACATCCGCACCTCTTTCAATAACAAGAGGTTTGAACCCTGCCCTTGCAAGGATAAGCGCCGCATAAAAACCTGCAGGACCGAAACCTGCGATTACGGGTCGGAGAGTGCTTGTCCTTCTGATTTCGGGCATTTCATATTTATAGGGAACGCCGATTTCAACCTTTGAATTTTTAGCATGAGCAACAACGGATTTTTCATCCGAATCAACTTCAACAGCAACATTATAAACAAAGAAAATATTATCTTTTTTTCTGCAGTCAACCGCTTTCTTTGTTATCTGCAAGGATTTGATTTTATCCTCTTTGCATCTGAGCGCCTTTGCGGCGGCTGTGCGAAGCGCTGACTCATTGCTGTCCAGCGGCAATTTAATTTCATTTATTTTTATCATAAAATATTCCTCATCAATTAAGTTCACCTGCAAGCATACCCGATGCCCAAGCCCATTGGAGATTGAATCCTCCGCAGCCGCCGTCAACATCGATTATCTCGCCTGCAAAATAAAGATTTTTGCAGATTTTTGACTGCATTGTTTTATCGTCAATTTCGTTTGTTTTTATTCCGCCGCTTGTGACCTGAGCATCTTTGAAATCCTTTGCGCCCGTCACTTCAAGCGGAAAACTCTTGATTTTTTCAGCAATTTTACGAATGTCTTTTTCTGTAAGCTCCGAAATAAGTTTATCGGATTTGTAAAGTTTTGAGACTTTACAAATTGCAATTCCGACCGCTTTCGGCAAGAATCCCGTAAGCAAATTATCTATATTGGTAAATCCCTTGATTTTATTGAGATTTAAAAGATAGTCAACAAGCTCGTTATAGCTCATATCGGGCATAAAGTCAATATTTGTAAAGGGATTTTGCTTTACGCAATCGATATATTTCCGAGCCGATGCGGCAAGCTCCATTGCGGCAATTCCCGATAAACCGTAATCGGTAAAAAGGATTTCTCCGCTTGTCTGTGCAATTTTTTTATCCCCTTTTAATGCAAGAGTAACATTTCTGACTCTGACACCTTTCATCGGCTTCGTTATTTCGGGAGAAGCGCATAATGGAACAAGTGCAGGATAGAGCTTTGTTATACTGTGACCAAGAGATTTTGCAAGCGCATATCCGCTTCCGTCAGAGCCTTGTGACGGAGATGATTTTCCGCCTGCGGCAATTATCAGTTTGTTGCAAACATATTTACCGTTGATGATAAAATCTTTTTTATGTTTTATATCGGTTACCGCAGTATCGCAATAAACATCGATTTTTAATCTTTCGAGTTCAAAACGGAGAGCATCAACAACAGATGACGCCGTGTTGCTTTCAGGATAAACTCTGCCGCAAGAATCGGCATAGCAAAGCAGACCGAGGGACATAAAAAACTCTTTTACTTTTTCGGGGCTGTATTTATCAAAAGCGTATGAAACAAATTCTTTTCCGATATAATCATGCGTGGCGGCTGTTTCGTTTGTGAGGTTGCATTTGCCGTTGCCCGTTGCAAGAAGCTTCTTCCCGATTCGGGGCAACTTTTCGAGAATTGCAATTTTTATATCAGGGTTTATGCGCTTTGCGTTTATCGCCGCAACAATTCCCGCCGAGCATCCGCCAACAACTATCACATCGTAGTTTTTCATTTCCGAGCCCCCTTTAAATTAATCTCTGACTATATATTTTACAATGTTATAAGAAGAATGTCAAATACTATTGATATTCAAAAGTTTTTATGATAAAATAACAAAGTAAACATTAATCGAAAGGATGTATTTATTATGACAGAAATCAATAAAGACATGAAAATCGGCGAAATCCTCGATGCTAACCGTGAGGTTGCTCCTTTCTTCCTTGAAATGGGAATGCATTGCCTCGGCTGCCCCTCAGCAAGAAATGAATCCGTTGCTCAGGCTTGCATGGTTCATGGCGTAAACGCTGACGAACTTATCGCAAAAATCAACGCTTTCCTTGCTCAGAATGCATAATCTTTCAGAAAGAATGCTCATGGCGGCGAGAATGGTGCGTCGGGGTAACACCGTTGCCGATATCGGCACGGACCACGCCTATCTCCCCGCCTATCTTGTTTTAAACGGCATTTCGCCGAAGGCTCTTGCGTGCGATGTTCGCAAGGGTCCGCTTGATAATGCAAAAAAGACAGTTGAGCAATACGGTATTCAGGATAAAATAACACTTCGCCTTTCCGATGGATTTGACAAAATCGAACCTTACGAAGCCGAAGATTTCGTTATGTGCGGAATGGGCGGTACACTCATGGAAGAACTGGTTTCAAGGACGGAATGGCTTAAAAACACAACTAAAAGAATAATCGTTCAGCCGCAATCTCACGCCGAGGATATCCGCAGATATTTTGTTGAAAACGGATTTGAAATTCTTTTTGAAGATTCCTGCATTGATTCGGGAAAAATTTATTGCGCCATAGCAGCTGAATATACAGGCAAAAAAACCGACCGAAAAGTTTCTTACATATATACGGGCGAACTGCCTAAATGCAGAAAAAAAGAAGCAAAGCTTTATCTTGAAAATATTGTTTCCAGACTTAAAACAAAGCATGAGGCAGAAAAGCTTCACGGCAATCCCGAAACTGCCGCATATCTTGAAAAAGTAATTTCCGAAACGGAGGAAATAATTAATGAAATGCAAACCGACGGTTAATGATATTTTTGAATATATAAACAGCATTGCGCCGTTTGAAAAACAATGCGAATGGGATAACAGCGGTTTTATAGTCGGCGATAAAAATGCCAAAGTTAACAAAATCGGCGTTGTGCTTGATATAACAAGCGAGGCTGTCAAATACGCTTCGGAAAACGGCGTTGACCTTATAATCAGCCATCATCCCGTTATATTCAGAGGAATAAAAACTGTTTTTGCCGATGACCCTACCTATCTTCTTATTAAAAACGGTATATCAGCAATTTGCGCTCATACATCGCTTGACATTGCAAAAGGCGGAGTTAACGATGCTCTTTCAGAAGCTCTCGGATTTAAAAACGCAACACCGCTTTCTGATTTCGGCGAAACAGAGATGGTAAGAGTTGCGGAGATCGATGCGCTTTCAGGCGAAGAACTCGCAAAACTCTGCGCAGACAAGCTTTCAATTGCCGTTTCTTTTGCAGACAGCGGTAAAACAATCAAAAAAGTTGCTCTCTGCGGCGGTGCAGGAGCTGATTTTATGCATAACGCCGCAAATGCAGGCTGTGATGCATTTATCACAGGCGAAGCAAAACACCACGAATTCCTTGAAGCAAAAGAGCTTGGTATTACACTTATAACCGCAGGTCATTTTGAAACAGAAAACCCTGTTGTTGCGGTTCTGGCTGAAATTTTGAGAAATAATTTTGATTGTGAAGTTGAAATTATACCGCAGGAGTCACCTGTTAAATATTACTATAAAGAGGATTAATTATGCCCCTTGACGGAATTACAATAAATTTATTAAAACAAGAGCTTTCGGGTTACATTGTCGGAAGCAGAATAGAAAAAATACACCAGCCGTCAAAAGATGAACTGGTGTTTCATCTGCGCTCAAGAGAAGGCGCTTACCGTCTTTTGATTTCCGCATCGGCAAACAGTCCGAGAATTCATCTGACAGCAAATGCACCCGAAAACCCCGCAACCCCGCCAATGCTCTGCATGCTTTTCAGAAAGCATCTTACGGGTGCGGTTATCACGGATATCAGGCAGCTCGGGCTCGACAGAGTTGTTTTTCTTGACCTTGCAGGCACAAACGAAATCGGCGATGCGGTAACGTTCACCCTCTGCATTGAAATCATGGCGAAACACAGCAATATTATCCTCGTCAATTCGGAAGGAAATATCGTTGATGCTGTAAAGCGAGTTGACTTTACACAGTCATCCGTAAGACAGATTTTGCCGATGTTCAAGTATGAATATCCACCCCGTCAGGGCAAGACAAATCTTACCGAAATCGAGGTTGAAACCGCAGTTGATCTCATAAAAAAATGCACGGGCAAACGTCTTTCGGGAGCAATTCTTGAAACGCTCGAAGGCGTTTCTCCCTTGATAAGCCGAGAGATTGCGTCATTCACCTGCGGCGGTGACATTGCAGTTTCAGAAATGAATGAAATATATGAACAAAGACTTCTCCGAAAGCTGACAGAAATAAGAGAAACTCTTATCAGCGGTAAAGGCATTCCGACCATGCTTATGCGTGACACCGTAAAGCCTTATGACTTTACATTTATGGATATCACTCAGTACGGTTTTACTGTTTCAGCAAAAACTTTTGAAAGTTTTTCACAGCTTCTTGATGATTTTTATTATGAAAAAGACCGTTTCGAAAGAACAAAACAGCGCAGTCAGACACTCTTAAAGCTGCTTTCCAATATGTCGGCAAGAGCCGCAAGAAAGCTTCAGAGCCGTCAGGCTGAACTCGAAGCTTGCGCAGACAAAGATTCACTCCGAATCAACGCAGAGCTTATTCTTGCAAATCAATACCGTCTTGAAAAAGGCTCGCTTTTCTATGATTTGGAAAATTTCTATAACAATAACGATCCGATAAGAATATCTGCCGACCCTGCGCTCTCCCCTTCTGCAAATGCGCAGAAATATTTCAAGGAATACCGCAAGGCAAAAACTGCAGAGCAAATGCTCGGAGAACTTATTGAACAGAGCGAACAGGAACTCTCATATCTTGAATCGGTAATTGACTCCGTTAACCGTGCTGACGGATACACAGAACTTGCGGAAATCCGCAACGAGCTTTATGATCAGGGTTATCTGAAAAAAGCGAAAAACGATAAAACAAAAAAGGCAAAACCCATGCCTCCGATGGAATATGTTTCCGATGACGGATATACAATTTTAGTTGGAAGAAACAATGTTCAGAACGATTTGCTGACCTTCAAAACCGCCGCAAAAGACGATTCCTGGTTTCATACCCAGAAGATTCCAGGTTCTCATGTTGTTGTTATCGGTAACGGTGACATCATTCCCGAGCTGACCTGCCGACAGGCGGCGATTCTTGCGGCTTACCACAGCGGCGGCAGAGAATCCTCGCAGGTTGCCGTTGACTACACCGAAGTCCGTTCGCTCAAAAAACCTGCAGGCGCAAAACCGGGTAAAGTTATTTATCACACATATAATACCATGTGGGTAACGCCCGACAGAGAACTTTGCGAAAGATTAAAAAAGAAGAAATAATCGCAAAAAACCGCCGACTTTTATCAGTCAGCGGTTTTTGTTTTACTGTATATCGTCTTCTGCCTTGACGATAGCATCGGATTCTCTGAAAAGCAGGGAAATACACCAGATACCCGCAAGGGCAATAACTGTGTAAACAATTCTGCTGAGAATTGCTCCCTGACCGCCGAAAATCCATGCGACGAGGTCAAACTGAAACAGACCGATGCTGCCCCAGTTGAGGGCGCCGATTATCACAAGAGCCAGTGAAATTTTGTCAAGCATTCGTTTCAACTCCTTAATTGCTTTTCGCAGTTATTATGAGCAGAAACGATACATATATACACTTTGGTAAAATTTAAAAATTAAAATCAACATCGCTGTCTGCATACAGCGGTGCATTTTTATCTTTTTCGGAAAGAACGGGATTTTCGCATCCCCATTCAACGCCGAATACAGGGTCATCAAAACGGATGCTTCTGTCATTTTCGGGTGAATAAACTTCGTCAACCTTATATGTTACCTCAACATTATCTGTCAGAGTCACAAATCCGTGAAGACAGCCTCTGGGAATGAAAAGCATTTTCTTGTTTTCTTCGTTAAGTTCAACGGCAATCCATTTCATATAGGTCGGTGAACCTTTTCGGATATCAACCGCAACATCAAGAATTGCTCCCTTAAGGCAGGTTATGAGCTTCGCCTGAGCCTTGGGATTTGTCTGGCAATGCAGACCTCTCAACGTGCCTTTCTGAGCCGAAAACGAACGGTTATCCTGGATAAACTCCGATGTTATGCCAAGTTTTTCAAATTTATCTTTTGAATAACTTTCATAAAACCATCCTCGGTTATCTCCGAAAATCTTCGGTTCTATTTCAAAAACGCCGTTAATCGCCGTTTCATTCAACGTCATAAATCAAATCTCCTTCTGCACCCCAACACGGTCTTTCGCCGGGTTTTCCGCCTGTGTAAAGAATTCTTCCTTCTGCAACAGAGCGTAAATGCTGACCGTAAGAGGATTTGCCGTATTTCTCGGCAGAGCTGAGAAGAGCCTCGCGGCTTATCCAGCGCATATTATAAGCAATTTCTTCGGGTGCGGAAATCTTGATACCCTGAAGTTTTTCAACCGTTCTGATAAAGTTTGCCGCATCCATAAGATTTTCAACCGTACCTGTATCAAGCCATGCAAAGCCTCTGCCCATGAGTTTTATGTCGAGGTCGCCTCTGTCGAGATACATCTGATTGATATCGGTTATTTCAAGCTCGCCCCTCTTTGAAGGCTTGAGCGATTTTGCAAATTCAACAACTCTGTTATCATAGAAATAAAGACCCGTTACTGCATAGTTCGACTTCGGAACTTCAGGCTTTTCTTCAATTGAAACGGGAATACCGTTTTCATCAAATTCAACAACACCGAAAGCCTGAGGATTATCAACATAATAGCCGAAAATAGTTGCTCTGTCCTTATTCTTGGCAGCCTGACGGAGCATATGTCCGAGACCGTTGCCGTAAAAAATATTATCACCGAGAACCATGGCAACATCATCGTCACCGATAAATTCTTCGCCGATAATAAATGCCTGCGCAAGTCCGTCGGGACTTTCCTGAACTGCATAGGAAATATTGATTCCGAACTGTCTGCCCGTGCCGAGCAATTCTTCAAAACGAGGCGTGTCGGAAGGGGTTGAAATTATAAGAATATCCCTGATTCCGGCAAGCATCAGAGTTGACAGCGGATAATATATCATGGGTTTATCATAAACGGGCAGAAGCTGTTTACTCGTTACCATTGTAAGAGGATAGAGTCTTGTGCCTGAACCGCCCGCAAGAATAATACCTTTCAAAAAAAACACTCCATTTCAGAATGAGATGAAAAGCCGCAATAGTTTAAATTATTTTACCACCATTTGTATAAATTGTCAACAAACAAAGACAGTTTGCGACGCACCTTTATTAAATTTGTTGATATTCACAAATATTTTATAATTAATTGTTTACATTTAAAAATATATATGTTATAATTATTAGAACATTTGTTCATAATGTAAAACAACGAGGAAATATATGGATAAGTTTATCTTACATTCAAAATATAAACCGACGGGTGACCAGCCTCAGGCTATCGCTCAGCTTGTTGACGGTCTTAACAAGGGATATAACGAGCAGACTCTTCTCGGTGTTACGGGTTCGGGTAAAACATTCACAATGGCAAACATCATTGAAAAAGTTAACAGACCTACTCTTGTTCTCGCCCATAACAAAACCCTCGCCGCGCAGCTTTGCTCGGAATTCCGTGAATTCTTCCCCGAAAATGCGGTTGAATATTTTGTTTCATACTATGATTATTATCAGCCCGAAGCATATATTCCCACAACCGACACTTATATAGAAAAAGACTCTGCGGTTAATGATGAAATAGATAAGCTCCGTCACTCCGCAACGTCTGCACTTTCCGAAAGAAGAGATGTTATCATTGTTGCGAGTGTTTCGTGCATTTACACTCTCGGCGACCCTATCGATTACCGCAGCATGGTTATTTCTCTGCGCACGGGAATGGAAAAAAGCCGTGATGAACTGATTGAAAAGCTTGTTTCAATTCAGTATGAAAGAAATGATATTGATTTCAGCCGTAACAAATTCAGAGTCAGGGGCGACGTTGTTGAGATATTCCCCGTTTATTCAAACGAAAACGGTATCAGAGTTGAATTTTTCGGCGATGAAATCGACAGAATAAGCGAGATTAATGCATTGACAGGTCAGGTAAAAAGCGTGCTTTCACATGCGGCGATTTATCCTGCATCCCACTATGTTATCGCACCCGATAAAATGGAAAAATCCATTTCAAATATTTTTGAAGAAATGCTCGAAAGAGAAAAATATTTTCAGGAAAACGGAAAGCTTCTTGAAGCGCAGAGAATCCGTCAGCGTACGGAATATGACATTGAAATGCTTCGTGAAACAGGATTCTGCAAAGGAATTGAAAACTATTCGAGAATCATGTCGGGCAGACCCGAAGGCTCTGCGCCATTTACACTTCTCAATTATTTTCCCGATGATTTTCTTTTGTTTGTTGACGAATCCCATGTTACTCTGCCTCAGGTCAGGGCGATGTACGGCGGCGACAGAGCAAGAAAAGAAAGCCTCATAAACTTCGGTTTCCGACTCCCATCTGCATTCGACAACAGACCCTTGACTTTTGATGAATTCTATGAAAGAACGGGTCAGAAAATATTTGTCAGCGCAACTCCCGGTCAGCTCGAAAAAGAAAAGAGCGCACAGATTGCAGAGCAGGTTATCAGACCCACGGGACTTCTTGACCCCGAAATTTCGGTCAGACCCGTTGAGGGACAGATTGATGACCTTGTTTCGGAAATCAACGAAAGAACCGCTAAAGGTGAAAGAGTTCTTGTTACAACGCTTACAAAACGAATGGCTGAGGATTTAACAGATTATCTTGAAAATCTTGATATAAAAGTCCGCTATATGCATCACGATATTGACACGATTGAACGAATGGAAATCATAAGAGGTCTGCGCCTCGGCGATTTTGATGTTTTAATCGGAATCAATCTTCTGCGTGAGGGTCTTGATATTCCCGAAGTTTCGCTCGTTGCAATTCTCGATGCAGATAAAGAAGGTTTCCTTCGTTCGGAAACATCGCTTGTTCAGACAATAGGCCGTGCCGCAAGAAACGCAAACGGAACGGTCATCATGTATGCGGACTGCGTAACGCCTTCAATGGAAAGAGCAATAACCGAAACGGAACGCCGCAGGCAGAAACAGATGGCATATAATGAAGAACACGGTATCATTCCGCAGACTATCGTCAAGGATGTTCACGAAATCATTGAAATTTCCGCAAAGGATGACAGTGATAAACCGATTTCAAAGATGAGCAGAAAAGAACGTGAAGAAATGATAGTCCGACTTACCGCAGAAATGAAAGCGGCGGCAAAAATCCTTGAATTTGAGCATGCAGCATTCCTCCGCGATAAAATCGAAAAATTAAGAAGAGGTAAATAATGGCATTAAAATATTTGACAGTCAAGGGCGCAAAAGAGCATAACCTTAAAAATGTTGATATACAGATACCCCGTGACAAGCTTGTTGTTTTTACGGGTCTTTCGGGCTCGGGTAAATCCTCCCTTGCTTTTGATACGATATATGCAGAGGGTCAGCGAAGATATGTTGAATCCCTTTCATCATATGCAAGGCAGTTTCTCGGACAGATGGAGAAGCCTGCCGTTGACAGCATCGAGGGTCTTTCCCCTGCTATTTCAATTGACCAAAAAACAACCTCAAAGAATCCCCGTTCAACCGTCGGAACAGTAACAGAGGTTTACGACTATCTTCGTCTGCTTTATGCAAGAATCGGCATTCCTCATTGTCCCGAATGCGGAAGAGAAATCAGTAAACAGACCGTTGACGACATAACAAAGCGTGTTCTCTCCATGCCTGAGGGAACAAGAATTCAGGTTATGGCACCTATCGCAAGAGGTAAGAAGGGCGAATATGTAAAAGAGCTTGAATCAATCCGTAAAGGCGGTTTTGCAAGAGTCAGAATCGACGGCATAAACTATGATTTATCGGAAGATATAAAGCTTGAGAAGAATATAAAACACAACATTGAAGTTATCGTTGACAGACTTATCATAAAAGACGGCATCCGTTCAAGACTTGCTGATTCAATTGAAACCGCAACAAATCTTACAGACGGTCTTCTGCTGATTGATGTTATTGACGGCGAAGAACAGCTCTATTCTCTCAACTATGCTTGCCCCGAACACGGCGTAAATATCGAAGAACTTGAACCCCGTTCATTTTCGTTTAACAATCCGTTCGGCGCTTGCCCTGAATGTTCAGGTCTGAGCGTTCTTATGAAGGTTGACCCGAAGCTTATTATTCCCGACCCCTCTCTTTCAATAAAAGAGGGTGCAATAAAAGCGAGCGGCTGGAGTTCTTCCGACGGCGGAACAATTGCGCAGATGTATTATGAAGGACTTGCAAACGCATATGATTTTTCGCTCGATACTCCGTTCAAAGACCTTTCCAAAAAGGCGAAAGATGTTATTTTTTACGGAACTGACGGCAAGAAAATCAAGCTTGAACGCAGAAGTGAATATGGAAGCGGCACTTATATGACCGATTTTGAGGGTATCGTCAATAACCTTGAAAGGCGTCACAGAGAAACCACAAGCGAATATTCGAGAAATGAAATTGAGGGATATATGTCAACAGTAAAATGTCCTTCATGTAACGGTGCAAGACTCAAGAAAGAATCTCTTTGCGTTACCGTCGGTGATATAAACATCAATGAATTCACCGAAAAACCAATCGGGGACGAAATAGACTTTCTCAACAATCTGAAGCTCCGAGAACGAGATGAAATGATTGGTGAACAGATTATAAAAGAAATCAAAGGAAGGCTTGAATTCCTTTCAAGCGTCGGTCTTGATTATCTTTCGCTTGCCAGACCCTCGGCAACTCTTTCAGGCGGTGAGGCGCAGAGAATCCGCCTTGCTACTCAAATCGGGTCATCACTCATGGGCGTTCTTTATATTCTTGACGAACCGAGTATAGGTCTTCATCAGCGTGACAACGCAAAGCTTCTCAACACTCTTCGACATCTCCGTGACATAGGTAACACGCTTATCGTTGTTGAACATGATGAAGAAACAATGGAAGCGGCGGATTATATAGTCGACGTCGGTCCGGGTGCGGGTATTCACGGCGGTGAAATTGTCTGCTGCGGAAGTGTTGATGATATTAAAAATTGCGAAAATTCCATTACAGGACAGTATTTAAGCGGCAAAAAGTCCATTCCTATGCCTGAAAAAAGAAGAGACGGAAACGGCAAATCACTTGTTGTTTACGGAGCAAAAGAAAACAATCTTAAGAATATTGATGTTGAATTCCCTCTCGGAAAATTCATCAGCGTAACAGGTGTTTCGGGCTCGGGAAAATCATCGCTCGTCAATGAAATTCTCAAAAAATATCTTGTAACCGAACTCAACGGTGCAAAAAAAGTTCCCGGTGACCACGATAAAATCACGGGAACGGAATATCTCGATAAAGTTATTGACATTGACCAATCACCTATCGGCAGAACTCCACGTTCAAACCCCGCAACCTATACGGGAGTTTTCAACGATATCAGAGAGCTTTTTGCTTCAACGGTTGACTCAAAGAAAAAGGGCTATAAAGCAAACCGTTTTTCATTCAACGTCAAAGGCGGTCGATGTGAAGCCTGTCAGGGCGACAGTATAGTCAAAATCGAGATGCACTTTATGAGCGATATTTATGTGCCTTGCGAAGTTTGTAAAGGCAAGAGATACAACAGAGAAACCCTCGAGGTGCATTATAAAGGCAAGAACATCGCCGATATTCTTGATATGACGGTTGAGGAAGGCATGAATTTCTTTGAAAGCATTCCGAAAATCCACCGCAAAATCAAGACACTTTATGATGTCGGACTGGGATATATCAAAATCGGTCAGCCTGCAACAACGCTTTCGGGCGGTGAAGCACAGAGAGTAAAACTTGCAACGGAACTTGCAAGACAGTCAACGGGCAAAACCGTTTATATTCTCGACGAACCCACAACGGGCCTCCACACAGCCGATGTTCACAGATTGATTGAAGTTTTGCAAAAGTTTGTTGACAAGGGCAATACGGTTATCGTTATCGAGCATAATCTTGATGTTATAAAGGTTGCCGACCACATCATAGACCTCGGTCCCGAGGGCGGTAACGGCGGCGGCGAAATCGTTGCTCAGGGCACACCCGAAGATGTTGCAGAATGCAAAAAATCATATACGGGTATGTATCTTAAAGAAACATTAAAAAACAAATAAGCACAAAAAAACCGCTATGCGATTGCATAGCGGTTTCAGTCTGTAAAAAAGGACACAGCCGATTGACTGTGTCCTTGATTTTTACTGTAAATTACTGCTCAACTGCGTAAACGCTGACCTTCTTGCGGTCTTTGCCCATACGCTCGAACTTAACTGTACCGTCAATAAGTGCGAAGAGAGTATCGTCTGAACCCTTACCAACGTTGTTGCCGGGATGGATGTGAGTACCTCTCTGTCTTACAAGGATGTTACCTGCAAGAACGAACTGACCGTCAGCTCTCTTTGCGCCGAGTCTCTTTGATTCTGAGTCACGGCCGTTACGGGTTGAACCCATACCTTTCTTA
>JAZQTZ010000067.1:0-19675 GCA_045631105.1 Acutalibacteraceae bacterium | reverse complement strand
CTTACTATCGGTCTTCCTCCTCATATCACTTCAACAACAGGTATGGATGCTCTTACCCATGCAGTTGAAGCTTATATTGGCGGAAGCAACACCAAAGACACAATTGCCGCAGCTGAAAAAGCAACAAAGATGATTTTTGACAATATCCTTAAGGTTTATGAAAACGGTAAGGATGTTGAAGCAAGAGAAAATATGCTTGAAGCATCATATCTTGCAGGCATCGCATTCACAAGAGCTTATGTTGGTTATGTTCATGCAATCGCTCATAATTTCGGCGGTATGTACGGAACACCCCACGGTCTTGCAAACGCGGTTATCCTTCCCTATGTTCTTGAAGCTTTCGGTGAAACAGCATATAAACCCCTTGCAAAGCTTGCAGATGTTGCAGGCCTTGAAACTGCGGGCATGAACGAAGCTCAGAAGGCAAATCTCTTTATTGCAAAGATTAAGGAGCTTAACAAGCTTCTCAATATCCCCGAGCATCTTGATGTTCAGGAAAAGGACGTTGAAACAATCGCAAAGAGAGCAAACAAGGAAGGTAATCCTCTTTATCCCGTTCCGAAGATTATGGACGTTGAGGAGCTTTCTGCGATTATCAGAAAGGTCGGAAATCTTAACTGAGTTTAAAATTACGGGCAATTGTGAGCAATTGTCCGTTTTTTATTTGATTTTTTAATGAAATTTTAACAGAAATAATGTATAATGAAAAAAAGGAGTGATAATATGAAAATCCGTCGTATAATCAGCTTGCTTCTTGCGGTTGCCGTTTTATTTGGTGTTTTATCTTGCACGGCATATGCCGCAGATGATTCCTGGAAACCAAAAAATAAAGAACCATTTGTTTTTGTCCATGGTCTTAACGGCTGGGGAGGTGCAGAGGGTATCAACGGAATTGTTCCCTATTGGGGTGCAACAACGGGCGACCTCATGAGCTATCTTCAGAGCGAAGGTTATGAATGCTATTCTGCATCGGTAGGGCCTATGAGCAGCGCATGGGACAGAGCCTGCGAGCTTTATGCTCAGCTTATCGGTTCAACGGTTGACTACGGGATTGCTCATTCAAAAGAACATAACCACGACCGTTACGGCAGAACATATTATCAGGCGCTTGTTCCCGATTGGGGTGAACTTGACAGAAACGGCAAAGTTCATCAGATTCATCTCATTGGTCACAGCTTCGGCGGAACAACAGTCAGAATGCTTATCCATCTCCTGAATGAGGGTTCAGCGGAAGAAATTGCAGCAACAGCTTCTGATGATATTTCGGGTCTTTTCACTGGTGGTAAAGATAACTGGATAAAAAGCGCAACAACAGTATGCACACCTCATAACAGTTCATCGATTTATTATCCGCTCAAAGCGCTCGGTCTCTATGAAGTAGTTCAAAATATAAGCTTCCTCTATGCAGGAATTATGGGCAGAAGCTTTTTTAACGGAAGACTTGTAGACTTCCATCTTGAACAGTTCGGCCTTACGGATGTTTTCAACGGCGAAAAGGCTGATGGTCTTATCGAATCCATGGCAAGAGTTCAGCATAATCTTGATGATACATGCGTTTATGACCTTACTCCGGAGGGAACATCAAAGATTAACGGCGAATGCTCAATAAATGAAAATATCTATTATTTCTCATATCCGTTTTCCACAACTTATAAAACAGGCGTTTTCGGAATGGAATTGCCGTCAATAAAAACAAATCCCGTTATTGTTTTAACGGCTTTGGTTATGGGTGTTATGCCTGAATTTACCGATCCTCATACGGGTGTTGTTTATGATGAAAGCTGGCATGCCAACGATGCTCTTGTTAACACGGAAAGCGCAAAATATCCGATTGGCGAACCTTACAAGGCTTATGATGAAAACAATGTTGAGAAAGGCGTGTGGAATGTTATGCCCGTGCAGACGGGTGACCACGGCGGAGCAATAGGATTGTTTTCTGATGAAGAGGAGATAAAGTCCTTTTATCTTAATCTTTGTGAAATGCTTTGTGAATTACCCTGATAAAAAATAAAATTTGCCCCGAAAAGTTCAACAAACTTTTTGGGGCGTTTTTTTATGCATTCGACATGGTTTGTTCAAAAACAACAAAAGCAGGAGCGCGTTATATACAAAATACACAAAATAATAACGGCCAATCCGATAATTATGTAAATGCTGAATAGTTTTAATATTACCGAAAGTTGTGAAAGTTGCACAAAAAGAGATGCTGTTATTTGTGCAATATCACTTGACTTTTTCGGAAATTCGTGTATAATAAAGACACAACAGAAAGAAAGGATGAATGTTATGAACTTCTACGAAATTTCCAACTACCCCGCAGAGAAAAAGCTTATCGATGAAATTGCAAAGGAAAAGAAATTCCTTACATTCAAGAAGCTTTTCAAAATCTTCGAACTCAACGCTTTGCTTGCAAAGTAAGGGATCGAGCTTTTGCTCTCCTGATTAAATAACCCACACGGGTTTTTATATATCTGGGCTGAGAAATAATCTCTGTTCAGAGCTTTGGAAATCAACACAGACCGCACAAAGGTATTCCTTTGACGGTCTGTTTTTTCATTTTTATCGCCTTGTTATCATATATGATAGGGGAGGTGCTTTATGAATTGCTGTATAACCGAGTTGAGATGCAAGGAAGTTATCGATAAATCCAACGGTTGCCGTCTGGGACTCATCAGCGATGTAGAGGTTGATTCCTGTTGCGGAAGAGTGGTTGCGCTGATTATTTTCGGCAGACCGAAATATTGGGGGATATGCGGAAAAAGAGAAAGAATAAGAATATGCTGGGAGGATATCGAGGTTATCGGAAGCGATACCGTTCTCGTTTCAAAATCACAAAGGTGCAATGACGGGAGAAGACGAAAATAGAAATAACCCCTGAAGAATTCATAGTTCTGAATTCCTCAGGGGTTATGTTTTTAAAAATTAAAGACCTGTCTTTTCGCTGATGTATTTTCTTGCCATGCAAGCGTATTCATAGGGATTAGCCTTTGCGGGGTCTTGTTCAGCTTCAACAACAACCCAGCCTTCATAGTCAGCGTCGGAAAGAATGTCAAATACGGGTGTGAAGTCGAAATCACCGTCACCGGGGACGGTGAATGCGCCTGCTCTTACGCAGTCAAGGAAGCTCCAGCCTTTTTCTTTACCCTCATTGATAACATCCTGACGGATGCTCTTGAGGTGAACGTGCTTAACTCTGTTTACATACTTCTTAAGAACGCCGATTGCATCTTCGCCTGAGAATGAAAGATGACCTGTATCATAAAGAAGATAAACGAGGTCGGGGTCTGTGATTTCCATGAGCTTGTCGATTTCTTCTTCTGTCTGAACGCCTGTACCCATGTGATGGTGAACGGTGAAATACATTCCCTTTTCTTTTGCAAGTCTGCCCATTTCATTGAAGCCCTTTGCAATGAGAGCCCACTGTTCGTCGGTATAAACAGGCTTGTCACCGAAGATGCTCAGAGCCTTGCCCTGAATTGAGTTACCCTGTTCGGATGCGCCGATAACCTTTGCGCCGAGAGCGTGAAGAAAATCTCTGTGTTTTATAAATGCTTCGATGGTTGCTTCATAGCCTTCGGAAAGAAGAAGAGATGAGAACCATGCGTTGCAGATGCGAAGACCTCTGACGTCAAGCTTATGCTTGAGAGTTTCAACATCCTTGGGATATTTGTTGCCGATTTCGCTGCCTTTGAAACCGCTGAGTGCCATTTCACTCACGCACTGTTCAAAGGTGTTTTCTGCGCCGAGGTCGGGAAGGTCGTCGTTTGTCCAAGCGATAGGAGCTATCGCGAGGCTTACCTTATTTTTGTTAAGCATTTTATGTTCCTCCGTATCTGTTAATAAAGTCTTGCTTTTGCAATGTTTTTCTGCATATCTTCGTATGCAGCCTGAACTGTTTCGCTTGTTGAAACTTCAGCTACGCCTACTCTCCACCATGCGTCGTAGCCGTCGCTCATACTGCCGTGAACAACCTTGATATCGAAGAGGCAAGGAACTTTCTGTTTTTTTGAATCTTTGAGAGCATCACGAAGCTCTGCAACGTTTGTTACTGTATAAGCCTTGCAGCCGTAACCCTCTGCAATTTTAGCAAAGTCGATGGGAACAATTGCGCCGTCAAGCATACCTGTGAGGGGGTTTCTTGCCTGGAAGCGAGTGCCGAATGTGTCTGTTCCCTGATTGTTCTGAAGGTTTTCTATACAGCCCCAGCCCGAGTTGTCAAAGAGCATAACGTTGATTTTTGCGCCTTCCATAACAGCAGTGTAAAGTTCGCTGTGGAGCATAAGGAAGCTGCCGTCGCCGACCATTGTGTAAACTTCTCTGTCGGGTTCTGCAAGTTTAACGCCAAGCGCACCGCAGATTTCGTAACCCATGCAGGAGAAACCGTATTCCATATGATATGTATTGGGAACAGATGATCTCCAGAGTCTCTGCATGCATCCGGGAAGACTGCCCGATGAACCGATTGCAACAGAATTCTTATCGATAAGCTTGTTGATTTCGCCGAGAGCTCTTGTCTGTGAAAGACCTTCTTTGAGATATACGCTATACATGCGGTCAACTTCTGAATTATAATCTTCTTTAATCTGAGCAAGTTCCGAATTATCCCATGTTGAACAATATTCTCTTACGGTAAGAGCGCCCATGATATCAAGAAGAGCAGTTTTTGCGTCCGCAATAACTGCAGTTGAGTCCATTTTAAACGCATCAAACGGGCAGATGTTTATTGAAAGAATTCTGCAGTTTGGATTCTGGAATCCCCATTTTGATGCTGTTGTGAAGTCTGTAAGACGAGTACCTACCGCAATAACAAGGTCTGTCTGCTTTGCAACGGCATTAGCGGCAGGACCGCCTGTTACACCAATGCCGCCCATGTTGAGAGGTAAATCCCAACGGATGTTGCCTTTGCCTGCCTGAGTTTCGCAGATGGGAATATTGAATTTTTCTGCAAAGAATCTTGCTGTTTCCCATGCTTCGGAATATTTTACGCCGCCGCCCACAATAAGAATGGGTTTTTCACTGCGCATGACAGCTGCAACAGCGGCTTCGATTTCGCGGTGGGTCGGTGAACGTCTGTCGAGATACCATACTCTCTTTTTGAGGAAATAATCGGGATAATCAAATGCTTCGCCTTCAACATCCTGAGGCATCGCAAGGCAAACGGCGCCTGTTTCTGCAGGGTCGGTAAGAACACGCATTGCATTTATGCAGGCGGTCATAAGCTGTTCGGGTCTTTCGATTCTGTCCCAATATTTGCAGACAGCCTTGAAAGAATCGTTTGCGGTAATACTGCAGCTTGTGGGCTGTTCAATCTGCTGAAGAACAGGGTCGGGCTGACGGCATGCAAAAGTATCGCCGGGGAGAAGAAGAAGGGGGATACGGTTTGCGGTTGCAGTACCTGCTGCAGTTACCATATTGAGAGCACCGGGGCCGATTGATGATGTGCAGGCAATAATCTGACGGCGGTTTTTCTGCTTTGCAAAAGCAATTGCCGCATGAGCCATGCCTTGCTCATTGTGTCCCTGATAGAACTTGAGGTTATGACCTCCCTGTTCAAGAGCCTGACCGATACCGACAACGCATCCGTGACCAAATATACCAAATATGCCGTCTACGAATTTAGTTTCAACTCCGTCGAAGCTGATATACTGGTTATCAAGAAATTTGACAAGAGCCTGAGCCATTGTAAGTTTCATAACGGAACTCCTTTACCCGAATATTTTTAATAAAACTGTGTTTTTTGCTCAATAATATTTATATAATCGAAAAACAAACACATTTAAATTTATTATATACCATATATAGTGCTATTTCAAGATGGAATAATTAATTAAACGTAATAAAATTATAAAAATTTTATCAAAAAGTCTTGACAATTGAGATTAAATAATATATTATATTGGAGCGCCTGAAAAAACGGTGTAACAATTTAATTGATGATCCATTAGCTCAGACGGTAGAGCACTTGACTTTTAATCAAGGTGTCCGGAGTTCGAATCTCCGATGGATCACCAGAAAAACTTCGTAACTTCGGTTACGGAGTTTTTTTCTTCGAGAGGAGATTCGAACGACAAATAGTCCATGTGCGGTAGCTTTTTTATTAATATGTATAGACATCAAATGAATCTGTGATATAATTAATTTGAACATTGATTTGATTTTTGTCGGAGGCTATGTTATGGATAAATTAAAAATCGGCATTTTGGGTGCAGGCAGAGGAATAGATATTGCAGAAAATTTTGCGAATCTTAATTGTGAAATTGTTGCTCTTTGCGAACATAATCCTAAAAGAGCCGCCGCAGGTCTTGAAAATCTCGGATTTGAAGTTCCTGTTTTTGAAAAGTTTGATGATTTTATCGAGCAGGAAATGGACGCTGTAATCGTTGCTAACTATTTCCATGAGCATACCCCTTATGCAATAAAATGTTTTGAAAAAGGAACTCATGTTTTCTGTGAATGCATAAGTAACGGCACTATGGCGGAGGGTGTTGAGCTTATCCGTGCATATGAAAAGAGCGATTCTGTTTTTATGCTTGCTGAGAATTATCCCCAGATGATTTTTAACCGTGAAATGAAGAAAATCTGTGACGGCGGAACACTTGGTAAAATACTCTATGCTGAGGGTGAATATAATCATCCGATAGCCCCCGATGATTATGAATTCGGTAAGGGATATGTTTATAATACAGAACATTGGAGAAACTTTTTGCCTCGCACATATTATGTGACTCACTCGCTTGCACCGCTTATGTGGTCAACGGGTGCAACTCCGAAGAGGGTTAGCGCTGTGCCTGTTTATGCTCCGATGAAAGAAGTTGCAACTGCAAGGCGTGTCGGTGACAGAGCGGCAATAATAACAATGATCAATGATGATGACTCTGTTTTCAGAGTTACGGGTTGTTCGGCTTTCGGTGCGCATCATAATGCATACCGTATCTGCGGCGAAAACGGACAGATAGAAAATCTCAGGGGTATGGGAGATAAAATGATGCTCCGCTATAATCATTGGGCAATCCCTGAGGGCAGGGAAGAGGTTAATCTCTACGAGCCCGAATGGAACGATGGCGATGAGGAGCTCATCAATCAGGCAGGTCATGGCGGCGGTGATTACATCGTTGCGAGAATGTTCCTTGACTGCATAAAAGAAGGCAAACAACCTGAGCATCCTTATGATATTCATTCAGCTGTTACGATGGCATCCGTTGCTATCCTTTCACATCGTTCAATTCTTAACGGCGGAATACCCTATGATATTCCCGATTTCCGTCTTGAAGAATGCCGAAAGGAATATGAAAATGACAGACAGACTCCTTTCTTCGGTTCTGACGGAAGCAAACCCAACATACCTTGCTGTTCAAATCCCGATTATTCACCAACGGAAGAACAGATAGAAAAAATAAAAGAAATATTGGCTAAATAAAAACACACCCCGAAAGCTTAAACTTTCGGGGTGTAATTTTTAGTTGATTTTTACAGTATAAACATATTTGGATTTCAGTTCATCGGGGTTAATGAATCCGAAATCGACTGCAAGTTTTCCGTTTTCGTTGACAGCTTCAAGTGCTTTGTCACATCCGAAGAGACTAACCTTCATGCCGTCACGGTAGTCAACATCATTGAAAACAACCTTGCCCATGGGATACTTATGAATAAAAGCAAATACGGAGCCGTTATCCTTGTGCTTAGTATATTTTATATCATTATCTGAAGGTTCGGGACAGTATTTTCTGCTGCAGTAAATACCTTCGCCGTTAACCTTGAGCCACTGACCGAGCTGACGGAGTCTTTCTTCCATGATAACGGGAATTCTGCCGTCGTCTGTGGGACCCACATTGAGAAGGAAGTTGCTTCCCTTTGAAACAAGGTCAACAAGCATCTTGATGAGAGCTTCTTCAGAAAGATAATCCTCAACGGTTTCAAATCTGTTCCAGCCGAATGAAGAGCCGATTCCTCTGCATTCTTCAGAAACTCTGTCAATTGCTTCGATATCTTCTTCAACGCAGATAAAACCGTATTCTGTTGTCAGATTACCGCCGAGTCTGCCTCTTGTTTCATTGCCCCAACGGTCATTGGGTACGATATAATCCTTAACGCTCGATTCGTTATAGAGCCACTGAAGGAAATCCGTGCTGTGCCATACTGAGCTGGGATGTTCCCATTCGCCGTCGGTGAAAAGGGTAGCAGGTTTATATTCTTCGATGAGTTCTTTGAGCATGGGAATGAGATGCTCTGTTGCATATTCCTCGGGGTTTTTGAGATAAAGAGGATGGAACCATTCATAAACCGAATGATAAACGCCGAATCTGACATCACTTTTATCGCAAGCGTCCTTGAGCTCACGGCAGAAATCTCTGTGAGGGCCAACATCGACGCTGTTCCAGTTCCATGCGTATTTTGATTTGAAAAGGCAGAAGCCGTCGTGATGCTTTGAAACGAGGTTCATATATTTTGCGCCTGCATCCTCGAACAGCTTGACCCACTGCTCTGCGTCGAAATTTTCAGCTTTGAATTTGTCAACGAAATCGTTATATTTGAAGTTTTCGCCGTATGTTTTCTGGTGATAGTCATAATAGTCTCTGTCGTTTGCGCTTCTTTCGGTTATTTCATCGCAATGATAGCCGTACCATTCTGCGTATTTTCCTTTGGGAGCATATGCAGGCACGCTGTAAAGTCCCCAGTGAATGAAAATTCCAAATTTTGCGTCTTCAAACCATGAAGGAACCTCTCTTTTGTTGAGTGATTCCCAATTATTTTCATATTTCATAATTAACTGCCCCTTTCGGTATCATATAAAAGAAATACTATCATAAAAACAATGAGAATTCAACATATTTGACATATATTTTATAATATAGTAAAATCATCTCGGTGATATAATGCTTGGATTTATGAATGAAAAAATTTCCTCGTGGGAGAAAATCAAAGAAAGCGGAAAGCCTGTTGTTATTTACGGAATGGGTAACGGCGCAGACAAGGTTATCGATGAATTCAACCGCCTTGATATAGAAATCAAAGGCGTTACCGCAAGCGATGATTTTGTCAGAGGACAGCAGTTCAGGGGATTTACCGTTAAAAAACTTTCGGAATTTGACGGCGATTTCATTATTGCCGTTGCTTTTGCAAGCTGTATTCCTGAAGTTATGAATCATATCTTTTCACTTTGCGGAAAATACAGAGTTATCGTGCCTTGCGTACCTGTTTTCGGCGATGAAATATTCAACCGTGAATTCGTTGAAAAGCATGAAAACGAGCTTAACTCCGCATATGAATTGTTCGAGAATGAGTCGAAGAAAATCTATGCAGGATGCGTTGATTTCATTTTCGGCGGTGAGCTTGAAACTCTGAAAAATATAACAACCGAAAAAAACGAAGTTTTTGAAAATATATTGAAACTCGGTGATAACGAAAGCTATCTCGATCTGGGTGCATACAGAGGAGATACCGTTGAAGAATTCCTGAATTACTGCAAAGGAAAATATTCAGATATAACAGCACTTGAGCCCGACAGACGGACTTTCAAAAAACTTGAAACTTATCTTGAAAATGTGGAGAAATCAACGGCATATCAGTGTGCGGTTTACAGCGAAAATAAAACTCTTATTTTCAGCAATAAGGCAGGCAGACAGTCAACGATATCCGAAAAAGGCATTGAAACTGAAGCTGTCTGTGTTGACAGTCTTTATGCCGATAAAACTGTAACATATATCAAAATGGATGTTGAAGGTGCAGAAAAAGAAGCGATACAGGGTGCAGAAAAAACCTTGAAAAATCAGAAACCCAAGCTCAATATTGCTCTTTATCACCGGAGCGAAGACGTATTTTCAATCCCTCTGCAGATTGCGAAAATCAATCCCGAATATAAATTTCATATCCGCCGACATCACTATATTCCATGTTGGGATATGAATTTATATTGCGTATAAAAATATATTGTATTAACCGAAAATGTTTGTTATAATACTATGGAAGAAAAATCCGAAAGGAGCTTTGCAATGAAAAAAACACAATGGTATAAGGATGCGGTATGTTATCAGATATGGCCCCGTTCATTCTGCGACGGTAACGGCGACGGAATAGGCGACCTTGAGGGCGTACTTTCAAAGCTTGACTATCTTAAGGACCTCGGGATTACCTGCATCTGGTTTTCACCTCTCTATTGCTCACCCAACGCCGATTTCGGCTACGATATTTCCGACTATAAGAATATTTCTCCTGACTACGGTAACAACGAGCTTTTTAAGAAAGTTCTCGATGAAGCCCATGCAAGGGGAATAAAGGTTATCATGGACCTTGTTGTCAATCATTCTTCCGATGAACATGAATGGTTCAAAAAGGGTATTGATAAAAACAGCAAATACCATGATTATTATTTCTGGCGTGACGGCAAGGGAAAGAAGCTTCCCAACAACTGGTCATCGCTTTTCGAAGGCAAGGCATGGGAATATAACGAAGATAACGGACAGTATTATCTCCACCTTTTCTCGAAGAAACAGCCCGACCTCAACATGGATAACCCTGAAGTCCGCAACGAAGTCAAGGATATCATGAAATTCTGGCTCGATATGGGCGTTGACGGTTTCCGTGAGGACGTTATTACTTTTGCATCAAAGAGAGAGGGTCTTCCCACAGGTTTCCCCATTCCTCAGGCTTGCGGTATGGAGCATTATGCAGACGGTCCCCATATCCACGAATATCTGACAGAATTCCGTCAGGTGCTTAATAAATATGATTGCTTTGTAGTCGGCGAAGCTCCGATGATGACAGTTAAAAAGGCTCTTAAGTATATCAAGGAAGGTCCTGATCAGGAACTCGATATGATGTTCCATTTCAAACATATGGAAGCAGACTGCATATTCATGGATTGTCTTTGCATCGGATTCAGCCTTAAGAGACTCAAAAAAGCATTCTCAACATGGCAGACAGGTCTTTACGGCAAGGGATGGAATGCTCTCTATATGGAAAATCACGACCATCCCAGAATCATCAACCGTTTCGGCAGCGTAAAATACAGAAACGAAAGTGCAAAAACAATTGCAAACTCCTATATGCTTCAATGCGGTACACCCTTTATTTATCAGGGTCAGGAAATCGGTATGATTAATATCGACCTTCCCAAGGTTGAAGATTATCAGGACGTATTTGCGGTTAATAACTATAAGACTCTCCGTCTTTTGGGATTCTCCGAGGAAAACACAATCAAGCGTCTCAAGACATCAAGCCGAGGCAACGCAAGAACTCCAGTTCAATGGGATGATACAGCAAACGCAGGCTTCACAACAGGAACACCCTGGATGCCTGTTAACCCCAACTATGAGCAGGGCATAAATGCAAAGGCTGAAATGGAAAATCCCGATTCGATTTATAATCACTATAAAGCACTCATAAAGTTCCGCAAGGAAAATCCTGTTGCTGTTCACGGCGCATACAAAGAATATAACAAGTCGAGCAAAGAGCTTTATGTTTATGAGCGTACATATGAAGGCAAGAAGATGCTTGTTATCTGCTCATATTCAGAAAAGGCAGTTAATTTCAAAGCTCCCGCAGGTTATGACCTTTCAAAGGGCGAGGCAGTTCTTTGCAACTACAAGGAAAATCCTATAACAAACAACGGCTTCACAACAAGACCTTACGAAACAAGAGTTTATATCTTTAAATAATATTAACCCCATGCTTCTCAAAAAAGCGTGGGGTTAATTTCATGCCTTTTTACCGATTCGTAAGCCGCCGCATATTGTTCTGAGTTTGGCTTTTCATCAATCAAACCGAATAAATTATCCGTCGATTCCGAGATATATCCGCAGAGCGAACTGTTTTTTGATTTTTGGATTATGTCTTCACATTCCGAAATCATATCGTGATAGTTGATGATGCCTTCTGATTTGAGGTATTTTGCAAGAATTTCAATATCCGCAGAGTAACATCTGCAATTTGTCTGATACAGACCGAGTGAAGAGAAAGTTTTGTAATTCTCATCTTCACCGATATTGTTTTGATTTTTAAAATCTTTGACCGCTTTTCTTGTTGTGAAATCATATAATCCGTTGATTTCTCCGCCGTAATATCCTTTTTCTTTCAGGCATTTCTGGAGTTTTGCAATTCTTTCTCCGTTTTCACCGAGATTGACGGCATATGAATTCAGCGTGCAGAAATCTGAAATTAAAATCAGCAATGCAAGATTAACTGCAATCAGCATCATCAGCTTAAAGCTTTTTCTCATCTTACCACCCGAATTATTATATATATTTTTGCAGGTTTTATTGCAGTTATTTTTTTGTCATTAAAACGGTAAATATTGACGAAAATCTATATGCTGTGTTAAAATAAAATATCATTTGAATCGGAGGAAATAGCATGAGAAACGATGAAATGTATCTTCAGCTTTATCTGATACGCCACGGAGAAAGCATGGGTAACATCGAAACAACCGAGGATTTTGACAAAACAAATCCTCCGCTGACTCCACACGGCAGAAATCAGGCAAAAGCACTCGGAGAAAGATTTTCTTCTCTTGAAAACTATACTCTCTATTCAAGCCCTTTGCAGAGAGCGAGGGATACCGCTTCGTGCATAAGCGAAAACATGATTATTGATTATGATTTGCTTGAAAACGGGGTGAGAGCAACTGAAAACGGTTTTGAGGATTATTATGAAAGCGCCGAAGAATGCTATGAAAGAGCAAAAAAGGTTGTTGAAAAAATAACTGCAAAACACAGAAACCATGAGAATGTCATCGTTGTTGCCCACGGCATGTTTCTCAATCAGCTTATCAAAGCGGCGCTGAATATTCCTTGCGAAATAATGAGATTATCGGTTTATAATGCATCGGTAACAAAAATTAATTTTTGCGAAACAGAGCCGACGAAACTTGCTTTGCAGAATGATGTTTCGCATCTTCGTGAAACCGACGGCGAAAAACTTTTCTGGATGTAGTAAACTTTTCAATAAGTTTTTTCTTGCAACATTATAAATTAAAATATATAATTGAAATATATTCTCGAAAGGGGAAAGAACTATGAATTATGATATTGTAATTGTCGGTGCATCAACCGCAGGCAGTTATTATGCAAGAAGAATGGCGGAGAAAGGTTTTTCCGTTCTCGTTATTGACAGAAGCGCAAGAGAAACAATCAGCCCCGACTATGATATTTTTCATATGGGAAAAGCTGAAATGGAGCGTTTCGGTCTGCCCGAG
Source organism: Acutalibacteraceae bacterium (assembly GCA_045631105.1). GTDB lineage: Bacteria > Bacillota > Clostridia > Oscillospirales > Acutalibacteraceae > CAG-177. The sequence goes on along the minus strand of JAZQTZ010000067.1, from coordinate 6,486 downwards.
GTCAAAAAGGGTGACGGTATTTTTGCGTTCATGTTTGAAGATCAGAATATGTATTCCGCATACGGTCATCATCCCAAGCCTTCCCGTGCTCCCGTTATCGGTATGCATAAGCATGACTACATAGTTTATATGAATGACTGGGCAATCGAAGCAGGTGCGGAGATTGTTTACAAAGCATCGTTCTCGGGTCTTCTTTTTGATGAAAACGGAAGAATCAACGGAGTTGAATATGAAAAAGACGGCGAAAAAATTGCTGTTAACTGCCGCCTTGTTTGTGACTGCTCAGGTATTCCTGCAGTTGTCAGAACAAATCTTCCCGATAACTACGGTGTAGAAAAATTCGAGCTTACCCCCGATGATATGTTCTATGTAATTCTTAAATATATTGATTTTAAAGAGAAAAGAAGCGATTGGCTTCATTCCGATTTTTGGCTTATGTATAAATCGTGGATTGCACCCAGCGGAATGACGGATGCGCTCATCGGTATCGGTTCGGTTTCGGGATTTGAACAGGCAGAAAAGATGTTTGAGCTTTTTGCAAAGAACGTTAAACTTCCTGCTCACACCGTTAAATGGATTGAAAAAGGAAGAACTCCCTATCACAGAGCTCCCTATTCATTTGTTGCCGACGGATTTATTGCAATGGGTGATGCCGCTTGTCTGACAAAACCCAACTGCGGTGAGGGTTGCACAGCATCGCTTGTTCTCGAAGATATCGCAGTTAATGCCGCTGCGGCTGCTATGGCAGACGGCGCATATCCCACAAGAGAAGCTCTCTGGTGCATCAATAAAAAATATAACGATACTCAGGGCAAGGAGTTTGCAAGTCTTATGGCGCTTCTTACCGCTATTATCAGACATACTCCCAAGGCAAACGAATTTCTTTTCAAGAATGACGTTATTTTCAGCCGAAAGATTCTCGGTTCAATGGGAGAGGGCGGTCTTGAATTAAGCTTGACCGATTATCTTAAGACTCTCATTTTTATAATAATCGGTCTTGTTTCGGGTAACATCAAATTATGGGAACTTAAGAGTGTTATCAACGCTATTATCAACAGCGGAATGATGACTGCGCTTTATGAAAAATTCCCCGAAACTCCCGACGGATTTGATGAATGGGTAAAAGAAGCTGAAGCCGCATGGAAAAAGGTCGGCAAGGTTGCAGACTGGAATCTGATATAAAAATAAAGACGGAATGTTGAGAAAACTCAGCGTTCCGTCTTTTGATTTTTAAATTATAAACCCTGTTAAAAATGCCGCCGCACAAGCTGCGATTGCAACAACAGTAAGCGGTAATTTGAAATATGCAAGGATTATTGCGATAACTGTGCCGACGATTGCCGTAACGGTGTTATCAGTTGAATAAAAAATTGCAGGGAAAGTCATGGCACTCAGTACAGCGTAGGGGATATAGTAAAGTACGCTCTGAATAAATCTTGACTTGATTTTCTTTCTGAAAAGCGTGAAAGGAATCATGCGGATAAGATAGGTAACGCCTGCCATGACGGCGATATAAAGAAACATCGTCATTCGTTTTCGCCCTCCGTTTCCGCAAGATTAATCGGGAAAAGAAGTGCGCCTATAACAGCGGCAAGAATTGCGCTGATTATAATTGCAAATCCGAAAGAAACTTCAGGGAGAAGATATTTGAATATTGCGCTGAATAAAGCGGCAAGAAGAATAACGATTAAATCTTTTTTGCATTTTCTTGCAGCAGGAACAATGATTGCAATGAACATTCCGTAAAGCAGAATTCCCATTGCGGCGGTAAGTGAAGCGGGGAGTGCAAGACCTGCAACGGCGCCGGCGGCTGTTCCGCCTACCCAACCTGCGGCTGAAATCATAATAAGTCCGTACATATATGACGGCACAAGCTTTTCTTTCTGTGAAACCGCAACGGCAAATATTTCATCAGTTATTCCGAATGAAGCAACAAGCCTGTGAATGGTTGTGAATTTATCCGATAGCTTCTGCGAAAGGGTCAGACCCATGAGTGAATATCTGAGGTTAATAACAAACTGCGTTGCTGCCATTTCGATGAGCGTGCCCGCGGCAGCGATGATGCCGACGCCTGCAGCCTGACCTGCAGAGGTAAGATTAGTTAGTGAAATGAGAATCGCATCTATCGCCTGAAGCCCCGATTTAACGGCGAGAATTCCGAAACCGAAGGAAACGGAAAAATATCCGAGACAAATCGGTATTCCGTGCGACAGACCTTTAATAAACGGTTTTTGCATTTTTAACATCCCTTGTTTATGATATGTAGCATATTTTAGCACTTTACCCGAATGAATTCAATATCTAAATCAAAAAAATTACGGCTGCCTTTTCAGACAGCCGTAAAATTATTGCTTGATTATTTAATTTCTTCTGCGATTTCAACCATGCCCTTCATGATTGTTGAGCCTGCTTCTTCACCGAGAGAAATCATTTCTTGATAGTGGTCACCGAGGAGTGACATTGAATAGTCGTTATCGGGAACGACATAACCGATAGCATCGTTCATAAGACCGAAGCAGATTGTGTCTTCTCCGAAGAGTTCGTAAACTGACTTGTGACCGAAGTCCTTGCCTGAGAATGAACCGTCAGCTGTGAGTGAATCACCGCCGCAGATAAGGTCCTGAACGATTTCGCCGGGCATAAATGCAACCTTAACGCCGCCCATTTCCATGTAACCGATTTCTGCGAAAATGTAGTAGTTGAAGCCTTCCTTGCAAACTGTGTAGTTAACAAGATTGAGCTTACCAACGAGCTGAATAAGGGGATTTGTAACCTTAATCTTAACTTCCTTGATGATGATGTTGAGATTGGGTTCAAGAACCTTTTCTTCAACGGGAGTCCAGCCTTCATACCAGAGGGTGTAGTATTCGCCGCCGATTTCCTTTTCTTTTTCCATCTGAGCCTTTTCAGCTTCAGTCATGTTAGCTTCGATTTCAGCAACTGTGTTTGTGAGGTTAAGAGCCATGTTGGCAACTTCATAACCGTAGCGGAGAGTTTCTTCGTATCTGCGTTCTGTGGGAACACCGTCGCCTGCAGGGCCTCTGCCTTCGTAGATACCTGCGATTGCGCCATTGAAGAACATGAAGTTATAGCCTTTTTCTTCAATCTTTTTGCCGAGATAGTAGATGTAGTCGCCTGAAAGGTCTCTGCCGTTGTCGATATCGTCAACAGGAAGACCTGCAACGTCGGGATGAGCAGCGATGTTAACGATCATTGTGGGGTCGATTGATTTGTCGTCGGGAGTGAAAACAAATCTTGCAAGTTCATCAATGATTGATGTTGACTGGCTTCTGTTTTTGTTGTTGAAGTATTCATCGTTAACTTCTTTAACAGCATATGTAAGAGTGCCGGGAACCATTGTTTCAACAGCCTTCTTCATTGCTTTTGCAACTTCATCATAAATAAAGTTCATATATTCCTGATCTGCGCCTCTTTCCTTTTCAACGAAAGGAATATAGGAGAGAGCAAGGTTCTTGAAGAGCTTGGGGAAGAGGTTTGTCCAGAGACCCTGTGTGTCAATACAGCTGTGTGTATGAGTTGAGGAAATGTTGATGCTGTTGAATTCAACGCCGAGGTTCATAGCTTCAACACGCTTACGGATTTCCTTGATATCGCCGTTTGAGAAACCGATGCAGTCGATGTTTGCGAAAAGTGCAACGCCTCTGCCTGAACCGTCTTCAACAGCGATAACTCTTGCCTGCATGTCGTCGATGATTTCTTCAACCTTGTTAACCATGCCGTTGTTGGGGTCGATGAAACCGCCGAGATAATAATCCTTTTCCTGCCAGTCATCGGGAACAAGTGAAGCCTTTGCGTGGCCGAGTTTCCACTGTGCGTCAGCCTTTGCTTCTTCTTCCCATGTTTCTGTGCCTTCATAGAAGTTTTCAACAACTCTGTCTTTAACCTTAACAAACTTGCTGCTGTCGGGAACGATAAGATTAATTCCGCCTACAAGAGCTGTGAAGATTGTTTCAACGATTGAAAGGCCAAAGTTTTCGAGCGTTTTTGTGATGTCGGCAGCATAGCTTGTTACTGATGAACCGCCGAAGATAAGCGAAAACGCAAGAATAATGCTGACGATTTTCATGCTTGTTTTCTTCATGATGATTTCTCCTTCTGAAAAAAATAATTATTTATCATATGTTACCATTTTTTAAACATAATGTAAAGCATTTTTTTGCGTAAACACTAAAATTTTGAGGTTGAAAAGAATAGTTGTATGGAGTATAATTAATATGTATAATTTTATTTAAAGGCGGTGAGGATGTGGAAAAACAAAAAAGAGTTGCAGCGATTCATGATATTTCGGGTATCGGAAAATGTTCGCTGACAGCTGCCATACCCGTTATATCTGCCGCAGGAATCGAAACAGCCGCAATGCCGACCGCCGTTCTTTCAACCCATACGGGTAACATAAAAGGCTATACCTACCGTGATTTAACAAGCGATTTAACTCCCATGGCGATGCATTGGAAAAGCCTCGGGATTACCTTTGACGGTATCTACAGCGGTTTTCTCGGTTCAATCGAACAGGTTGATATAGTCTGCGATTTTATCGATATGTTCAAGGATGAAAATACGGTTGTTATTGTTGACCCTGCCATGGCAGACGGCGGAAAGATGTATACAACATTCGATAAAGCCTTTGCCAAGGAAATGACCATTCTTTGCAAAAAAGCGGATATCATTGTTCCGAACATTACTGAAGCGGCATTCCTTCTCGATGAAGAATATATTGAACCTCCGCACAGCAAAGAATATATCGAAGATATTCTGAAACGTTTGTCTTTGCTCGGACCTGAAATGATTGTCCTGACAGGTGTTGCATTCAACGATAATGAACTCGGATGTGCTGTTTATTGCAGAGAATCCGATGAGATTTTTTATAGCTTTTCCGAAAAATATCCGGGTATATATTACGGCACGGGTGATTTGTTTGCATCTGCATTGACAGGCGCATATCTCAACGGAAAATCAATCTTCGAAAGTGCGGAAATTGCTCTCGAATTCACCAATTCCGCAATCAGAAGAACTTATGAAGCAGGAACGGATACAAGGCTCGGAGTTAAGTTTGAGCAAGGTATCTTCGACTATATTAAAAAATTGGGAGGAAAATAAAATGAGCTTTGCAGATAAAGTGTTTATCGAAACGTGTAAAGATATTCTTCAGAACGGTTTCTGGGATACTGAACTTGATGTGCGCCCTAAATGGGAAGACGGCACACCTGCCCACACCGTTAAAAAATTCGGCGTTGTCAACAGATATGACCTGAGCAAGGAATTTCCCGCTCAGACAATCAGAAAAACTTTTATCAAAAGTGCGGTTGATGAAATTCTCTGGATATGGCAGAAGAAATCAAATAATATCGCAGACCTCGGCAGCCATGTCTGGGATTCATGGGCAGATGAAAACGGCTCAATCGGAAAGGCATACGGCTATCAGCTCGGTGTGAAGCATCATTATAAAGAGGGCGATATGGACCAGGTTGACAGAGTGCTTTATGACCTTAAGCATAACCCCCAGAGCAGAAGAATTCTGACCAATATCTATGTTCATCAGGATCTCAGCGAAATGGCACTTCACCCTTGCGCATATTCAATGACTTTCAATACTTCAGGTAACAAGCTCAACGCTATTCTCAATCAGCGTTCTCAGGATATGCTTGCTGCCAATGCATGGAATGTTGCTCAGTATGCGGCGCTTGTTCATATGTTTGCTCAGGTAAGCGGTCTTGAGGTCGGCGAATTTGTTCACGTTATCGCCGATGCACATATTTATGACAGACATATTCCCATTATCGAAGAGCTTATCAGCCGTGACCCCTATGATGCTCCCGATTTTGTTATGGATAAGAGCATAACTGATTTCTACAGCTTCACAAAAGACAGTTTCTCATTTGAAAATTATAAATTCCATGATTTCAGCGAAAAAATTCCCGTTGCAATCTGATAAGAGGTAATATGAAAACTATTGTTAATGTTGATAAAAACTGGGGAATAGGTATCGGAGATAAACTTCTCAACCACATCCCCGCAGATATGAAATTTTTCAAAGAAAAAACAACCGGCAATGTTGTTGTTATGGGAAAAACCACATTTCTTACCTTCCCCGGTCAGAAAGCTCTTCCAAACAGAGTGAATATCGTTCTCACAACCGACCCTGAATGGTCTGCAGAAAACGTTATCGTCTGCCATTCGCTCGATGAACTTTTTGAACAGCTTAAGAGGTATGACACAGACACCGTTTATGTTATCGGCGGTTCAAAAGTATATGATCAGCTTGTTTCATATTGCGATACGGCATATGTCACAAAGGTTGAAACCGAAAAGGAAGCGGACAGATTTTTTCCGAACCTTGATGAAACCGAAGGCTGGACACTTGCATATGAAGGCGAAGAACTCGACCATAACGGAGTGAAGTTCAGATTCACGGAATACAAAAAATAATTTCTTTGTTATCCGAATGAAAGGGGAGTGATACGGATG
>JAZQTZ010000066.1:0-9285 GCA_045631105.1 Acutalibacteraceae bacterium | reverse complement strand
GAGCGTTGATGAATGGGGTAAGCGTAAGCTCGCATACCTTATCGACGACGAAGCAGAGGGTTACTACGTTCTCTTCAATTATCAGGCAACACCTGAATTTCCCGCAGAGCTCGACCGTGTTGTTAAGATCACAGACGGCGTGCTTCGTTCACTCATTGTCAAGAAGAACTAAGGAGGTCGCAAAATGTTAAACAATGCCGTAATTATGGGCAGACTTGTTGCAGACCCCGAGCTTCGCACTACAGGAAGCGGTATTTCCGTTTTATCCTTCACAGTTGCCGTTGACAGAGGCTTCGTTCGTCAGGGTGAAGACCGTCAGGCAGATTTCATTGACGTTATTGCATGGAGACAGACTGCTGAATTTGTCAGCAAGTATTTCCGCAAGGGTTCAATGATTGCCATTCAGGGTCACATTCAGACAAGAATGTATGAAGACAAGAACGGTAACAAGAGAAAGGCTGTTGAAGTTGTTGCAGATAACGTAAGTTTCTGCGGCTCCAAGAACGAAACAGGCTCATCTTATTCAAGAGAAGACAGCTACGCAGCTGCTCAGCCTGCTCCTTCATATTCAACTGCTGATGAAGGCGATTTCAAGGAAATCCCCGAAGACGACCTTCCGTTTTAAGGTCGTGCAAAACTGAAACTGAAAAAAGGAGGTTTAATCCGAAATGGCATACGATAAGAATGACAGAAGACCCAACAAGAAGGGTCGCAGAAAGGTTTGTGCTTTCTGTGTTGAAAAAGTTGAATGCATCGATTACAAGGATGTTAACAGACTCAACAAGTTCACTTCAGACAGAGCAAAGATTCTTCCCCGTCGTGTAACAGGCACATGCGCAAAGCATCAGCGTGAGCTCACAACAGCTATCAAGCGTGCACGTCAGATTGCTCTTCTTGCTTACACAAGTGACTGATAAAAAAATCACCGCTGTACACCTCGTACAGCGGTTTTATTTTTTTATTCGTTGAATATACGATTATAAATTCTCTCTGCATTGTTGCAGTCAACATAATCAAAATTGAAATCTCTGAAACTGAAAAGCTTTTCTTCGCTGTTTCGGGGATTTTTTATTGCTTCAATAATCTCATCAAAGGTTTTGGCAACTTTGCCGGGTACATATTCTTCATAGTTAAAATAGAATGAACGCTCTTTTTCGTATTCCTCAAGGTCGAATGCAAAGAAAATGCAGGGCTTTGAAAGAAGCGCAAAATCCATGCATGCAGAGGAATAGTCGGTTATCAGCATATCGCATATGAGCGTCAATTCGCCGATGTCATGACCTTTTGTAACATCAACCGCACCTTCAACGGGTTTTGATGAGTTGATCTGCGGATGAAGTTTTATCAGAAGGCTGTATTCATCGCCGAGTTCATCGCCGAATTTCTTCATATCAATGTTATCGAGCAGTTTTTTGTCTGCATCGCCGTTTTCACGGAAGGTGGGCGCATAAAGAATGAGTTTCTTGCCCTTGCATTCGGGATGCAAATTATCAAATGCGCTTCTTAATTTGTCGATGTTTCTTTCAGCTAAAAGCAGGTCAATTCTCGGTGCGCCGAGTGGAAGAATTTTATTTTCATCAATGCCGAATGCATCGGAATAAACGGGGACGACATTTTTCGATGAACAGATAACATATGTAAGCTTTTCAGAGCATTTCTTTTCACGTTCCGCAACATCGTCGGTCAGCGGTGCGGAAAGACCGAATTTTTTGAATGCACCCTCAGCGTGCCAGAGCTGAGTAACGATTGCTTCATTGCTGAAATTGAGGTTTGCCATCGGCATAAAATTGTCATTGAGAAAAACATATTTTGCCGTTGCAAGTGCCTTTGCCTTTAAAGTGAAAAATCCCGCCGCTTTGAGGCAGGATATCACAAGGGGTTTAGCGCCCGAAAAATCAAGGTGCAAATCCCTTGTTGAAATATTCACGATATCATATCCGCCGATGTTTTCGATATATGAGCGCATAACTCCGAGAGAGTCTTTTTCGCCGCCGTTGTGAGGCGCAATGAAAGCAACTCTGTTCTTTTTGACGGGGAAAATACGGCATATATTAAAAAATACGGCATAAAGAAAATAAAAAATCTTTTTCAAAATATCACCGTTTGATTTTTAAAAACAGTTTTGCACCGAATCCGATAAGGAAATCGGGGAAGATTCCGAATTTGGAAGACCTTTTGAGAAGTGTCACAACCTTGAAAAATCTTGTGTCGAGAGGTTTCTTGCCGTCGAGATATAAAACAATTTTGCCTTTTGCAAGCTTTTTTGAGGCTGAGGAGAATCCGTTTTCGGTCAAAATCTTTATATTTTCATTTTCGGGAAGCTTATTGTTTTCGGTTGTTATCAGCTCAAAAACGGGCATCGACTGCGCATAGACAGATTCGACGAATTCCGCTGTGCAGTTCTTTGCGATAACGCTGACGAAAGGTTTTTCGGCAATTTCGGATTTTGTATAAACTTCTTTGCCGATATCTTTCTGAACGGTTTCGCATTTCTTTGCGGTTTCAGATGTCATGCGGCTTTTGAGTTCGTTGCATTTATCAACAATCAGCTCAACAGTTTCCGCATCCGCACGCCAGAGAATTCTATAAAATTCATTGATAAGTGCGGAATAGGTTTTATAGAGGATTTCCTGAAGATAATCCTCGGGATATCCTGCTTTTTCCGCAGCGTTATAAACGATGCTCATTGAAGAGAGGAAATGATTGACAAGCTCCGCGCTGATGCTCTGGCTGACGGAAAAACCTTCTATCGGAGTGTGGCGGCGATACTTGAAAAGAGCACCGTCAACACCGATAATCTTCGGTTTTTTATCATAAATGAGAGACATGGTGAACGCACCGTCCTCGCTGTAACGCAGGGGAGGGAAACGGATTTCGCTGTTTTTCAGCATCTCTGTTTTATAGCATTTATTACCGAGCAGAAAATTCCATAAAAGACGCTTGTCCGAGCAATCAATAAGCTGTTCTTTTGAGAGCATTTCTGCAACGAGATTTATCTGTGCACCGCCGTATCCAAAGCTTGTGATACGGCAAATTGCAAGATCAGCGCCGCTCTTTTCGAGTTCATTATAAATGTTTTCAAACGATTCGGGAGTGAAAACATCGTCGCTGTCAAGAAAGAGGGTGTATTTGCCCTCGGCATGGTTTATGCCGTTGTTTCTTGCAGCGGAAACGCCCGAATTCTCCTGATAAAGAGAGAGGATATTGCTGTTTTTCTTTGCATATTTTTCGATTATTTCTGCCGTTTTATCGGTTGAACCGTCATTGACAATGATAATCTGAATATCCTTCAGAGTCTGATTTTCAAGGCAGTCAAGCGTTTCGGCGAGAAACATTTCGCTGTTATATGCAGGAATGATAACAGAAATTTTCATGTTTATTTTTTCCATTTGATAACTGTTTTTCCGAAATGACGGCTTAAATCCTGGGCGAATGCGGAGTGGATATCGGAGATTGTTTTAACCTCAACAACGCCGCCGATAAGATTTTCAAGATAGGCAAGAATTTTAGGATTCTCTGCGAGAATATCCATTGTGCGCTGAAAATCTTCAACACCGCTTCGGCTTGAACCGAAGAGGTTAAGACCTTTTTCAAGCACCATTCTTGTGTTGATATCAACAAATCTTTCGCTTACGCCCATAAGACCGATTGAGCCTTCGGGATTGATGAGGTCGATTATCTGCGCAATCGCAAATCTTGAACCTTCACCGCCGACGCATTCAAATGCATGGTCAATCTTAAGGTTTTCGGGAACGTGGTCAACATGATATGCGCCGTCTGCGAATGAAAAATAGGCAAGCTTATCATAGACTGTTCCGAAAACATAGAGCTTTGTTTCGGGATAAAGAGCTTTGAGAATGAGAGCTGTTATGAAGCCTACGTTACCGTCGCCCCAGATGCCGATTGAATTTTTGCGGACATGGGAAAACTTCTCAAAGCGTGCAATCGCATGAACGCAGACGCTGATAAGCTCTGCAAATGATGCGATACGAAGGTCAACACCCTCGGGGACTCTGACGAGTCTGTCGGGTGAAATATCAATATAATCCCTCAGGAAACCGTCGTAACCGCTTGAGCAGAAACGGCTTGAGGGTCTGTAGTTTTCGGCAATAACATCGTCTTCTTCGGTCGGCGTGTTCGGAACGGGAACAACGATTTCGCCCGGCTTGAAATTACCTGTCGGGTCAAAAACAACCTTGGCAACGCATTCATGAATGAGCGCCATGGGGAGCTTGGCTTTCAACGCTTCGCGGCTTCTGTTGCCGAGATAATAACGCTGGTCAGCCTTGCAGACCGAGAGATAAACGGGTCTGAGAAGAACGCTGTTTTTTATATCGGGCTGTGTGCAGGCAACTTCAATCATGCCCGGTGCAATAAGCCTGTAAACTGAATTAATCATCTGAATCCTTGCCTTTCAAAAGCGTATGAGCAACCTTGAGGTCATACGGATAGGTGATTTTGATGTTGAAAACTTCGCCTTCAACCATGAAAACATCTTTGTTTTTGATTGAGAAAATCTTGCAGGCATCGGTGAGGATTGCTTTTTCTTCTTCTGTCAGACTTGCGAGAACCTTTTCGAGTTCTTTAAGACGGAATGACTGCGGAGTCTGACCCTGATACATCTTGCTTCTGTCGGGAATTGATGAAATAACCTTGCCGTCAAAGCTTTCAACGATTGTATCGGTTGCGGGGATAACCGTGTCGCAAGCGCCGTATTCAAGAGCTGCGGCAACGTTTTCTTCGATGATTCTGTGGGTAAGGAAAGGTCTTACCGCATCGTGGGTCACGATAACCGTGTTTTCATCGGTTTCGTAATTTTTTTCTATATAATCAATTGCATTTTCAAGTGTACCGTTTCTTGTTGCACCGCCTGCAACAACGGTCACCTTTTTGCCCTCGGGAAGATGCTTGTTTATCAAATCCTGAGTGTGAGCAATCCATGCCTTGGGGCAAAGCACAAGTATTTCGTCGATTTTATCGTTAACGAAGAATTTTTCTATGGTGTGGATAATAACGGGTTTTGTTCCGAGTTCAAGATACTGCTTCGGAGTGTCGGAATTTCCCATGCGGCTTCCGATGCCGCCTGCAAATACTGCTGCAAATACCATATTCAATATCTCCTTTCTATTTACCGCCCTTGACCATTCTGTCATACTGAGCGCAGATTTCCTTTGCATCGCCCTGCGCAATCAGCTTTCCGTGGTCAAGAATAATCGCTTTGTTGCAGATGTTGAGCACCTGCTGAGTGCTGTGAGAAACAAACAAAACGGTTGTTCCTTTGTCAAACATGGAACGGACCTTTGCTTCGCTTTTTTGTCTGAATTTTGCGTCGCCGACGGATAAAACTTCATCAAGAATAAGAACTTCGGGTTCAACTGCAGTTGCAATTGCAAAACCGAGTCTTGCTCTCATACCCGATGAATAGTTTTTGACGGGAACTTCAATAAAATCACCGAGTTCGGAAAATTCAACGATTTCGTTATATTTTTCTTCAATGAACTTTCTGGAATAACCCATGGTTGCGCCGTAGAGAAAGATGTTTTCTCTGCCGGAATAGTTCATGTCGAAGCCTGCGCCGAGTTCAAGCATCGGAGCGATAACACCGCTGACCTTAACGCTTCCTTTGGTAGGCTTGAGAACGCCTGCGATAACCTTGAGAAGAGTTGATTTGCCTGCGCCGTTGAATCCGAGAACGCCGACTCTTTCGCCTTTTTCAACCGTGAAGCTGATATCCTGAAGCGCCCAGAATTCGGTGAAATGGAGCTTTCTTGTGATAAGCTTTATAAAATATTCTTTTATGTTGTCAACCTTTTCTTTGTTGAGGTTGAACATCATACTCATGTTTTCAACAACAATTGCGGGTTTGCTCATAAGCATTTCCTTTCATCAAATGTGAAGAATGAATTTATCCTGCTTTTTATAGAATGCAAAAAGACCGATGGCAACGGTGACGATTCCGAAAGCAAGCGAATAGAGGAGATGGTTGATATTGAACATCTCGCCGTAGAGAACACAGCTTCGGAACATCTGGGTTATCGAATAAAGCGGATTTGCCATGAGAGCCATTTTGAAGATTTCGCTCTTGATATTGAGCTGCTCAACCTGATAGAAAATCGGGGTGAGGTAGAAAAGAAGGGTGCAGAACACTTCATAGAGATATTCAACATCCTTGAAGAAAACTTCGAGAGTTGAAAGAATGAGACCAACGCCGATACTGACCATCAGTAGAATGAGAATCGGAATCGGTGAAAGGAAAATATACGGTGTAACATGAGGGGGCTCGTTTGAGAAGAAATAGAAATAAACCATGAAACAAACGAGAACGGTCAAGGAAATGAGGAAAGTCACGAAGTTTGCGATGATGTTTGAGAGGGGATAAATATACTTCGGAACATAAACCTTTTTGATAACCGATGCGCTGTTTCGGAGTGAACGCATTGCCCTTTTGGTTGACTGCGTGAAAAATTCAAAGATAAGACGTCCGCAGAGGAGATAGATGGGATAATTAACAACTCCCGAACGTGTTCCGCCGAAAACTCCGCCGAAAACAACAACAAGGATTATTGTTGTGAGAAGAGGCTGCAGGAAAGTCCAGAAAACGCCGAGAACGGAGTTTCTGTACTGCAGCTTTATGTTTTTGCGGACTATTTCGTAAAGCAGATATCTGTATTTATAGAAATTCTTCAAATATTTCATATCATTTTCCCGTTTCTGCTGTTATTTTAAACCCCATTTTGCAAAGAAATTGAGCATGGAGTTAATCTGAACAAGCTTGAGCTTGAAATTCTTTTTGGATTCGCGTCCCCATTCATGATAAACCGTTGCTTCGGGATAATAGACCGTTCTGCAGCGGCAGTTGACTTCACGGGTGAGGTCGCTGTCTTCAAAATACATGAAATAGCGTTTATCGAAACCGCCGATTTCTTTGAAAAGCTTTGTTCTGATGAACATGAAGCAGCCCGTAGCGTTTTCGATGTCGATGGGTTTTGTGAGGTCGCAGTCGAGCATAGCGTATTCACGGAGAATATCGCTCGGTTCACCGCTTCCTCTCAAACGGCTTGCGATGAGATATTTAAGGCAGGGGGTTCTCTTTCCGAGAATCTGAAGTCTTCCGTCGGGGAAACGGATTTCGGGTGACGCCATGCCGATATCTTCATTTTTTTCAAGAAAATCAACAAGCTTTGCGATAACATCATCTTTGACAATGATATCGGGATTGATTATAACGTGATAATCGGAATCTAACTTGTCCATTACGAGGTTATGACCCTTGCCGAAACCGATGTTTCCGCCGCTTCGGATGAGAGTAACCTCGGGATAATTCTTTTCTATATGTTCAACTGTTCCGTCGGTTGAGCCGTTATCAACAACATAAAGACGGAACGGAACCTCGGTGCATTTCAGAAGCGAACCCACAGCGTTGTCAATGGTTGACATATTATTGTAGGTTACAATGCAACCGGTTACGGTTATACTCATAATTTAGCAATTCCTTTCCAAGGCACATATTGGAAACTACTTGATTTTTATAAGCGACAAAAGAATGTTGACACGCCACATTATTTTTTGCAGAAGAGAAGTTTTTTTGCCTGTTACGGTTCCGGAATGTCTGCGCCACTTTATAAGCGGCTGTGAGAGAAGAACAACCTTCCTTTTCTTCTTCATTGCAACGAGAGCAATCCACCAGTCATGCATGGGCAGACCTTCGGGGAAAGGCAGGCACTCATGCAGAACTTCTTTTTTAAACGCCATGCAGCAACCGACGAAGGAATTCCTTGCCATGTTGCCGAAAAAAGAAGCGTTTGAACCGTGGAGCGCAAAATATGACGGCTCGGTTATATTAAGGTCGGAATCGGTGACGGCGGCATCGTGGAGAACAAGGTCTGAACCGTTTGAAATTTCTTTCATGACGAGTTTAACCTTGTCGGGCATCCAGACATCGTCCTGGTCGCTGAGAAAAATAACGTCTCCCGAGCAGGCTTTGAGAGCGTTCTCAAAGTTTTTGACAACACCCTTGCCTTCGCCTTTAATATAACGGATTCTTTTGTCTTTCGACTGATAACCGAGGACGATTTCACGGGTTTTACCCTCGGGATAATCGTCCGAAACTATCAGTTCATCATTTTCACCGAGCTGACTGAGGATGGAATCGATCTGCTCGGATATATATTGCTCGCCTTTATAAGCGGCAAGCGCAACGGATATTTTCATATCAGTCGATTGATTTCATTGTGGGGAAGAGAAGCACGTCTCTGATAGCCTGAGAGTCGGTAAGGAGCATGCACATTCTGTCGATACCGAAACCGATACCGCCTGTGGGGGGCATACCGTATTCAAGAGCCATCATGAAATCTTCGTCTGTTGTGTTTGCTTCTTCGTCGCCCTGTGCAAGCTGAGCTTCCTGAGCCTTGAAGCGTTCTCTCTGGTCGATGGGATCGTTGAGCTCGGAATATGCATTAGCCATTTCCCAACCGTTCATGAAGAACTCGAAGCGTTCAACAAAATTGGGGTCTTCGGGTTTTTTCTTTGTAAGAGGAGAAATCTCGATGGGATGGTCGATAACGAAAGTGGGCTGAATAAGATGTTCTTCAGCGTATTCTTCAAAGAACATTGCAAGGATATCGCCCTTGCCGTGTCTCTTTTCGTATTCGATGTGATGCTTGTCAGCGATTGCTCTTGCATCTTCGAGAGTTTCGATTTCGTTCCAGTCAACGCCTGCATATTTCTTGACGGCATCAACCATTGAAATCTTTTCAAAAGGCTTGCCGAGATCCATCTCAACGCCGTTGTACGAAATCTTTGTTGTTCCGAGAACAGCCTGTGCAACATGACGGTAAAGGTTTTCTGTGAGTTCCATCATGCCGTTGTAGTCTGTGTAAGCCTGATAAAGCTCCATAAGGGTGAATTCGGGATTGTGACGGGTGTCACAGCCTTCGTTTCTGAAAACTCTGCCGATTTCGTAAACCTTTTCCATGCCGCCGACAATAAGTCTTTTAAGATAAAGCTCAAGTGAAATACGGAGCTTGAAATCTTCGTTGAGAGCGTTATGGTGGGTTTCAAAGGGTCTTGCGGCAGCACCGCCTGCGTTTGAAACAAGCATGGGTGTTTCAACTTCAAGGAAGCCCTGTGAATCAAGATAGTTTCTTACTTCTCTTATAATTTTTGAACGGTTGATGAGAGTCTCTTTTGACTCCTTGTTCATTATAAGGTCAACATAACGCTGACGGTATCTTGTATCTGTGTTGGTAAGACCGTGGAATTTTTCGGGAAGAGGAAGAAGTGACT
>JAZQTZ010000065.1:0-32364 GCA_045631105.1 Acutalibacteraceae bacterium | reverse complement strand
GCAAAATTTTCTTCATTTTATTATAAAATTTTTAAAAATATATTTACTTTTTAATATTATTATATTATAATAAACGCGTATAAAACATGAAAGGAGCATCATCATGCCCGAATTTACTTATGAAATCGTTGAATCCGTAGCAGTTCTTTCAGAAAACCCCAAGGGTTGGACAAAGGAACTCAACCTCATCAGCTGGAACGGAAGAGATCCCAAGTATGATATCCGTGAATGGGCACCCGACCATGAAAAAATGGGCAAGGGCGTAACCCTCAGCGCAGAAGAAATGGCAGCTCTCAAAGATGCAGTCAAAAACCTTTAATGAATCAACTGGCTTTGCGGTTTAACTGCAAAGCCATTGTTCTTTTAAAATTTAATTAAGGAGGCGTATTCTTGAATTCCGACACAGAAAGAACTCCTCAAAGACAGGTTTCCGAGTTTAAAGTTTATGACAGAAGATATGTCGGCGCTAAGGAAACTTTTGCTTATCTTCTGAATGACTTTTCAAATGCGTTCAACATAGGTCAATATACCGACCGTTTCATTTGGGACGTTGTCAAGATAGATTTCAAAACCAACGCTCTTGTTAGTCTTTTTACAGGCGCATGGGATATTATCAACGACCCAATTATTGCAACTATTGTTGATAAAACAAGAACCCGTTGGGGAAAATTCAGACCCTATCTTGTTGCATTTCAGATACCGATGACTCTTCTCGGAACATTATATTGGTTGCTCCCGTTTATTTTCCCCGGAACGGCAGGAACACATATTCCGAAACTTATTTATTTCTTTGCTTTCAATGTTGTCAATGAAACCGCAGGAACATTCACAAGCATTGCAAAATCAGGTTATATGACAACAGTAACTCCGCATCCAAACGACCGAGCGAGGCTGATAACGCTTGCAGAGCTTTTGACAGGCTTTATGGGCGAAGATATGCCAAACTACATAATGGGCGTTCTAATCGACCTTATAAACAACGGCGTTCTGAAATGGAAACTTCAGAATGTTTTCCTTGCAATGGGTCTCGGAACGAGCATTATTTCCTGCGCATTCACTCTCTATTTCTTTTTCGTTTCACGAGAAAGAGTTATGCAATCGGTTGAAGCACCGAGTGTAAAGCAAGGTCTTAAAGCAGTTATAAACAACTACCCCGTTCTTCTCATTACAATCTCTGATTTTCTCGGAGGTTTCAGCGTCGGTTCAAGCAACACGAACTATTTCATCGACGTTCTCGGTTCCGCTTCTCTTCTGACAATCCTAAACCTTCCCTCGGGTATCAACGGCACTCTCAGCTACGGCTTTGTAAAGCCCATCAGAGAGCGTTTTTCAACCAAAGCCATCTGGGTGTTTGAAGACCTTTACACGCGTTTCTGGGTCATTCTGCTGTTCATTATAGGCTCAATAAACAAAAACTATGAAAAGCGCCTGCTTATGTGTATACTTTTCGGTGTTCAGGCATGGTTTGACAAATGGGCATTCGGCATCAGAAAAGTTGTTAAAGCTGAGCTTTATAATGAAGCGATGGACTATTGCGAATGGAAAAACGGCTACAGAGTTGAAGCAACAATCGGTGTTGCACGAAATCTTATAACAAAAATTCAGAATGTTGCCATGACATCTATAAAGAGCCTTATTCTTGACGGAATCGGCTATACTCAGGGACTAACAGTCGGCACTCAAACGGACAAAACCAAATGGTGGTTGTTCGCTCTTTGCACAGGTATTCCTCAGATAACGGGCATTCTTGCCGTTATTCCGAAATTCCTTTATCCCCTTTCGGGCAGTCTTCGTGACCAAATGTATTCCGAGCTTATGCAAAGAAGACATGAAATGAACGAAATCATGGAACAAAAAAATAAAGAAATAATTATATCAGTTAACGAAAGCGTATAAATTATGAAACATAAACCCTTAAAAACTATTATTGTCGGCGGTGGTCACAGAAGTTTGACTTACGCCAACCTCGCAAATGTTGAAAGCGACAAAATGGAAATCGTCGGAGTTGCAGACCCCGACGAAAACAGAAGAAAGTCAATTGCAAAGCTTTATAACATTCCGCCTGAAAGATGTTTCACATCGGCAGAAGAACTCGCAGAAGCTCCGAAATTCGCCGATGCTGTCATCAACGGCACAATGGACCACGTTCACGTCAAAACAACTATTCCACTTCTCAAAGCGGGTTATGACGTACTTCTTGAAAAGCCCTTCTCCGTTAACGAAGAAGAAGCAAGAGAACTTGTTGAAGCTGCGGAAAAATACGGCAGAAAAGTTATGGTCTGCTTTGTGCTCCGATATGCACCGTTTTACAGAAAAATCAAGGATTTGATTTTATCTGGTGAAATCGGCGATATAATCAGCATTCAGACAAACGAATATGTCAGCTATCATCATATGTCAACAAGCCACGTCAGAGGCAAATGGAATAATTCCGAAAAATGCCACAGCTCAATGCTTCTTGCAAAATGCTGTCATGATATCGACATTATGATGTGGCTTATGAGTGAAACAAAACCTGCTCTTGTTTCAAGTTTCGGATGCAACAAACAATTCGTCAAAGAAAATGCACCCGAAAATTCCGGTACAAGATGTATGGTTGACTGTCCTCTCGTTGATGAATGTCTTTATTCGGCAAAAAGAATTTATATTGACCACCCTGACAGATGGTCATTCTATGTTTGGGATAAACTTGAACATCTTGAGAATCCAACGATAGAAGATAAAATCGAGCTCCTCAAAACCAGTCCTTACGGTGTTTGCGCTTATAAAAGCGATAACAATGTTGTTGACCATCAAACGGTCAGCGTTATGTTTAAAAACGGCGCAACAGGAATTCACACAATGGTCGGCGGTACAACCTACGGCACAAGAACAATCCGTATCACAGGTACCAAAGGCGAAATTTCAGGCGATTTTGAAAAAGGCGAATTTACGCTTTCCAAAATTGATCCCCGCCCCGATTGCGAACATGAAGATACCTTTTATGATTTAAAAGTCGGCGACGATACTCACGGCGGAGGCGACCTTGATCTCGTGAGAGATTTTGTTGCTTATGCACGAGGCGAAGAGCCTTCTGTTTCATGCACTTCTATCACAGATTCGCTCTCAGGACATCTCGTTGTTTTCCTTGCAGATAAATCAAGAGAAAATAACGGTATACCCGAAAAAGTAATATTATAATGAAAAATCTCCTCTGCCGTATGACAGAGGAGATGATTTTTTATTTGGAATCAATATATCTGCAAGCTGCGAGAGCTGCAACGGAACCGTCTGCGGTTGCGGTTGTTATCTGTCTTATCTGCTTTTTGCGGCAGTCACCTGCAACAAAAACACCTTCTGTTTTTGTAAGACAGCTTTCATCGGAGTTGATATAACCCCATTCATCAAGACCTGCGATTTCGGCAAAAATCTTGTTGTTGGGAATAAGACCGATTGCAACGAAAAGACCGTTAACCTTGAGTTCAGATTCTGTTCCGTCGGCTTCCTTGCGGAGTGTGAGACTTTCGAGAGAACCATCACCGTTGAGCGATGAAATAACGGTACCCATTATGAACTCAACATTATCTTTTTCCTTGAGTTTTTCAACAAGTCTTGCTTCGCCTGTGAAATAATCAAGATTCTGGATAACATAGACCTTTTCGCATCCGTCAGAGAGAAGAACAGCTTCCTGCAAAGCGGAGTTTCCGCCCCCGAGAACTGCAACAGTCTGTCCTTTAAAGAAAGCACCGTCACAAACAGCACAGTATGAGATACCTTCACCGACAAGTTCATTTTCGTTGGGGAGACCTGTCTGTCTGTGCTTAACGCCTGTTGCGATGATAACTGCTTTTGCTTCATGCTCGCCATCTTCGGTTATAACGGTTTTTGTTTCACCATTGTCACGGATTGCGGTAACAGTTTCCATTTCGATATCCGCACCCTGACTTATAACCTGATCAACAAGCTTATCAGCAAATTCATTGCCGCTCATAGTTGCAAAACCGGGATAATTCTCAATCTGCGGTGAAAAAGTTATCTGTCCGCCGAAAGTTGCCTTTTCAAGAACAAGAACAGATTTATCTGCTCGCAGTGCATAGAGCGCTGCGGTTAATCCCGCAGGCCCTGCACCGATAACAATTATATCATACATTATAATGTCACCTTATACTGCTGCACCCTTTGCAGCTTCAATGAATTTTTTGATTTCGGGAACACCTGCGTACTTGACTGCCTCACCGTTTGAAACAACAACAAGTGTGGGAGCCTGCTTAACGCCGAGCTGCATTGCAAGAGCTTCGTTTTCATATGCCATAAGTTCCTGAACAGCGATTTCTGCCTTACCGAGAAGTGAAAGAGCTACTTTGCAGTTGGGGCATGTTGCTGTTTTGAAGAGATAGATGCCGTCTGCAAGACCGCAGCCGAAATCATCAAAATCATCAAGATTTGCCTTCAATGCAGATGCTGATTTCTTATGCTTTGAAATATCGGACTCAGCAATGTTATATACCTTACGTTCCTTATATTCCTGTGACTTGCCGTCGTTCCAGTTCTGAACAGGTCTGTAGTAACCTGTGATACGGCTGTAAACTTCTGTTGTTTCACCACATTCAGGGCAAGTATAAACTTCGCCTGCAATATAGCCATGGTTCTTACATACGGAATATGTGGGTGAAAGAGTATAATAGGGAAGCTTATAGTTTTCAGCAATCTTTCTGACAAGATTTGCAGCAGCCTTCCAATCGGGAAGCTTTTCACCGAGGAAAGCGTGGAAAACAGTACCCGATGTATAGAGAGTCTGGAGTTCATCCTGAATATCAAGAGCTTCAAAGATATCTTCTGTGTAACCAACAGGAAGATGTGAGCTGTTGGTGTAATAAGGAGTTTCTTCGGATGCAGTGATGATACCGGGATAACGCTTAACGTCATGCTTTGCAAGACGGTAGGATGTTGATTCTGCGGGAGTTGCTTCGAGGTTGTAAAGATCACCGTATTCTTCCTGATAGTCAGAAAGGCGCTCTCTCATATGATTAAGAACATCCTGAGCAAACTTCTGGGTCTTTTCGTTTGTCATATTTGCACGAAGCCAGTTAGCATTAAGACCAACTTCGTTCATACCTACAAGACCAATTGTTGAGAAGTGATTGCTGAATGTGCCGAGATATCTCTTGGTGTAGGGATAAAGACCTTCTTCAAGAAGCTTTGTGATGATTGTACGCTTAATCTTAAGTGAACGAGCGGAAATATCCATCATCTTATCAAGGCGCTTGTAGAAATCAGCCTCATTTTCAGCAAGGAATGCAATTCTGGGAAGGTTAATTGTTACAACACCTACTGAACCTGTGCTTTCGCCGCTTCCGAAGAAACCACCGCTCTTCTTGCGGAGTTCACGAAGGTCGAGACGAAGTCTGCAGCACATTGAACGAACATCGCTGGGTTCCATGTCGCTGTTAACATAGTTTGAGAAATAAGGAGTACCGTATTTTGAAGTCATTTCAAAGAGAAGCTTGTTGTTCTCTGTTTCTGACCAGTCAAAATCTGCTGTGATTGAATATGTGGGAATAGGATACTGGAAGCCTCTTCCGTTAGCATCGCCTTCAATCATAATTTCAATGAAAGCTTTGTTAATCATATCCATTTCAGCTTTACAATCTTTATATTTGAAATCCATTTCCTTGCCGCCTACAATAGCGTTCTGCTCTGCAAGGTCAGCAGGTACAGTCCAGTCAAGAGTAATGTTTGAGAAAGGAGCCTGAGTACCCCAACGGCTGGGTGTATTTACACCGAAAACAAATGATTCAATGCACTTCTTAACCTGGTCATAGCTGAGGTTATCAACCTTAACAAAAGGTGCAAGATAGGTATCGAATGATGAGAAAGCCTGAGCGCCTGCCCATTCATTCTGCATAATTCCGAGGAAGTTAACCATCTGATTGCAAAGAGTTGCAAGATGGCTTGCAGGTGCGGAAGTAATCTTTCCTGTTACGCCGCCGAGACCTTCCTGAATAAGCTGCTTGAGTGACCAACCTGCGCAGTAACCTGTGAGCATGGAAAGGTCATGAATATGGATATCAGCGTTTCTGTGTGCATTAGCAATTTCGTCATCATAGATTTCGGAAAGCCAGTAGTTAGCTGTGATTGCACCTGAGTTGCTGAGAATAAGACCGCCAACTGAATAGGTAACGGTTGAGTTTACCTTAACTCTCCAGTCTGTTACGATAACATAGCTGGTAACAAGTTCCTTATAGTCAAGGATAGTTGACTTGAGATTACGGAGTTTTTCACGCTGTCTGCGGTATAAAATATATGCCTTTGCAATATCAGCATAGCCTGCCTGAATAAGAACAGACTCAACGCTGTCCTGAACATCTTCAACTGCAATCAAGTTATTCTGAATTTTGGGTTCAAAGTCAGCGGTTACCTTGAGAGCAAGAAAATCAATTGTTGAGGGGTGATACTGCTTTTCCTGGGATTCAAATGCCTTTTTGATAGCTTCTGCGATTTTGGTAATGTTAAAATCTGCTGTTTTGCCGTCTCTTTTGATTACCTGATACATACCGTCTTTCCTTTCGTTTTTTATATGTTAACTAAAATTTAAACCTACTATATGTTGTGCCCCTAGGGCAACGTTTAAGATATTAACAAATAAATATGGTTCTGTCAATGGGTTTAACAAGATATTGTGTTGATATTTTAAAGTTTGTGAATACTGCACTATATATGCAGTATTATTTAGTCATTTTTTCACGCTCCGCGGATTTCGCATTCATCTACATATTGAAGCATGATTTTTTTCATTCTCTCCATCTCTTCAACAGGAACTGCCGACATGCCGAAACCGATAAGTTCTCCCGAATCAATAAATCCCTGCAGATAATGGCGTTTTGCACCTTTTATCATTTCTCCAAGTCCGTTCATACCGAAAACACTGTGGAATTCACGAACAACAGTTGTTCTGAATTCATAATCAACTTTGCCTTCAAGAAGAAAATCAATGCTCTCTTTTATTTTGGAGATATCATACCCGCTTATTCCTACCGTTTCAGCATAAAGCTCGGGTGAATTCTTAACATCCATGGCAATATAATCAACAAGACCTTTTTCAACAAGATCTCTAAGTTTTTCCGGAAAAGTGCCGTTTGTGTCAAGCTTAACAGAATATCCGAAATCTCTGACACTTCTGATAAAATCTTCGATATCATTCTGCAAAAGCGGTTCTCCGCCCGTTATGGCAACTCCATCAAGAACACCAGCTCTCTTCTTAAGAAAAGCAAAAATCTCTTCTTCAGAATATTCGCTTTGCTTTTCTTGGTTAATTACCAATCTTGAATTATGACAAAACGGACACCTGAGGTTACACCCCGCAGTAAATATTGTGCAAGCCATTTTTCCCGGATAATCAAGAAGCGTCAGTTTTTGTAAGCCCTGAACATTCATGGTAATTCCCCCTTCATCTGATAGAGTTAGTTGCGGTTAATCGGTGGTGTACACCTATAATAACACAATATATTGTGTTTTGCAATACCCAAAACCACAAAATTTTGATTTTTTAAGAATTTTTTCGCAAAAAAGACGGCAACCTGACAAAAAGGTCGCCGTCTGCAAGTCATTTAATACCTATTATTCAGCCTTTTCTTCCTTTTTCTTGTGGAAAAGAATCTTATCAACAGGGAAATAAAGGAAAAACTGAACTGCTGAGCAGATCATTGTTGCGATATTCTTAGCTGCAACTTCTTCAAGACCCCAACCAACAAACACTTCCTTGAGAGTGGGATTAAGCCATGCTGAGAAGAAAATAAGAGCGATTGTGAAAACTATGTAGATGGGAAGAGTAACAGCAACATTTGCGCCTGAGTTGAATGTCTTTTCTTTGTTAACAAAGAATGCAACAATCTGAGCGATGATGTTTGCAACGTTGCTTACGATAAAATAGCCGAGACCGCCAACTGCAACGGGATAAATGAATACCCACCATGCAAAATCCTGGCTGTACAGGTCAGCGATTGCAGGAATGAGGTTAAGAGTGTTGAGAAGAACGAACTGAACGATCATTGCAAGAAGACTTACAACGATGAATTTTACGAACTGCCAGATTGTCACAAGAAGCGAGCCCTTGCTTTCTGCAGCCTTATCAATCTGATTTAATTTGCCCATGAATATTATCTCCTATCTTTATAAATTCAATGTATTATATCACAAATATATAATATTTGGCAAGTCAAAATTTGACATTGTTTTTTGTGCATTATTACTCAACGGTATTTATTATAAACGGTTTTGTTTCAGGCCTTTCTTTTCCGAAAGTCAGAGAAGACAAAAACTGTTCTTCTGCTTTTTCAAATAAAGAGTCATCATTCGCATATAATGTTGCAATAACATCACCTTTATTTACATAATCACCTGTTTTTTTGAGAAGAACAATTCCGGCAGAAGAATCTATAACATCTTCTTTCTTCATTCTTCCTGCACCGAGTGAAACACATACAGAACCGATACCCTCAGTATCCATATGAACAATATAACCGTTTTCGGGCATTATTACATTATATATATAGTTTGAACCGGGAAACAATCCCGTGTTGCAGATATAATCGGAATTACCACCCTGAAGTTTAACCATGTCGCAAAGTTTTTCAAACGCAGAACCGTCAGAAATTTTTGAACGAGCAAGATTCTTACATTCTTCAAAAGAACCTTTACCTGCAAGCTGAAGCAATTTCGCAGAAAGCGAGATTGATACCTCGGTTAAATCCTCGGGGCCGTTACCTTTAAGTGTTTCAACAGCTTCAATAATTTCCAGAGAATTTCCGATATTATAGCCGAGAGGAATGTCCATATCTGTAATGAGAGCCGCAATTTTTCTGCCAGCCCCCCTGCCGATTTCAACCATCTTTTCGGCAAGTAAGTTTGCGGATTCATCATCTTTCATAAAAGCTCCGCTTCCGCATTTAACATCAAGGACAATACACTCTGCACCGCCTGCTAGTTTTTTACTCATAATACTTGAAGCAATGAGCGAAATATTATCAACCGTAGCCGTTACATCTCGAAGAGCATAAAGTTTTTTATCGGCGGGACAAAGTTTTCCCGACTGACCTGTTACACATATACCGCATTTATTGACTATCGAAATAAATTCATCCGATTCAAGCGACGTTCTGAAACCGGGAATTGATTCGAGCTTATCAACAGTACCGCCCGTATGTCCGAGTCCCCTGCCGCTCATTTTGGCAATCTTAACTCCGCATGAAGCAACAATCGGCGCCACAACAAGAGTTGTTTTGTCACCTACGCCGCCCGTTGAATGCTTATCTCCCGTTACACCTTCTATACCCGATAAATCAGCCATATCGCCCGAGCGAGCCATGGCATCGGTAAGTTCAAGAGTTTCACGTTCAGTAAGACCGTTGAAACAGATTGCCATGAGAAGCGCTGAAAGCTGATAATCAGGCACACTGCCATCCGCGGCAGAAAATGCAAAATATTCGATTTCTTCTTTTGTCAACTCAAATCCGTCACGTTTTTTTCGGATAATATCAATAAAATTCATATCATACCTCACGTTTGTCAAAGGATAAGGGCAGAATTTCAGCTAAAGTCAGCATTTTATAATCATCGGGAGATTTTGCAATTATTATTTCAAAATCAGGTGAACAGAATTCCTTCATGACCTGCCTGCAAACACCGCAAGGCGGACAATAATTTTTTGGAATCACTTCCGAAGAATCACCGCCGACAACCGCAATTTTCACAAACTCTCTCTTACCTTCGGAAACTGCCTTAAAAAAAGCCGTCCTTTCCGCACAATTGGTTGGAGAGAATGCGGAATTTTCAATATTACATCCTGAATATACAGAACCGTCATCACAAAGAAGTGCCGCGCCGACGGAAAATCCCGAATACGGTGAATAAGACATTTTTCTTGCTTCAAAAGCAAAGTTTATGAGTTCACGGTTATTCATTCCGCCGCCTCCAGAGCGATTTCTATCATCTTGTTAAATGTTTGTTCTCTTTCCAAAGCGGTACATTCCTCACCGCCCGAAAGAGGACAGTCTGATATCGTGCAGATTGCGAGAGCTTTTTTACCGGCTCTTGCGGCATTCATATAAAGTGCGGCGCATTCCATTTCAACGGCAAGAACACCCATTTTCTGCCAATCGGCAAGACTGTTCGAATCATCATAAAAAGTATCAGATGAAAGAAGATTGCCGATAAAAGGTTTCACACCGATTTCCTTGGCAACCTCAACAGCTCTGCAAAGCGTTGCGTAATCAACAATCGGAGCAAAATCTCCGGGTAAATTAAACTGGCTTGCATATGACGAATTTGTGCATGCGCCCATACCGAAAACAACATCACGAAGATGCAAATCGGAACTTATCGCACCGGCAGAACCGACACGAATAATCGTTTCAACATCATAAAAATTAAAAAGTTCATAGGAATAAATACCAATTGATGGCATACCCATACCGGACGCCATAACCGAAACTTTTTTTCCTTTGTAATATCCCGTATAACCCTGAACACCTCTTGTGTTATTAACAAGAACAGCATCATCAAGGAAATTCTCGGCAATATATTTCGCTCTTAACGGATCACCGGGCATAAGAACGGTTTTTGCAAACGCATCTTTTTCAGTTGCGGCAATATGCGGAGTCGGCAATTTACTCATAATATCTCTCCCTTAATTAATATCCTGTTACTTCCTGATTTTTAACAAGTTTAACTATTGCGCTTGTTCCGAGTCTTTCACATCCAAGGTTAAGATAATCCTCGGCATCATCAAACGAACGGATACCGCCCGCAGCTTTCATTTTTACGTTTTCACCGATATTTGCGGCAAAAAGAGAAATATCGTCTCTTGTTGCACCGCCTTTTGAAAAGCCTGTTGAAGTTTTAATGAAATCTGCCCCTGACTCAGTTACAACTCGGCACATTTCTTTTTTCTCATCATCGGTAAGCAGGCAGGTTTCGATGATAACCTTTAATATTTTATCACCGCAAGCTGATTTTACTTCTTTAATTTCTTTCAATATATCATCAAATCTGCCATCCTTAGCCCAGCCGACATTGATAACCATATCAATTTCATCGGCACCGTTTTCAACAGCATTCTTTGCTTCAAAAGCTTTAACTGCGCTCGTTGAATAACCATTCGGGAAACCGATAACAGTGCAGATAGAAAGTTTTCCGTCAACATATTCAGATGCCTGTTTAACATAAGACGCAGGAATGCAGACGCTTGCGGTTTTATATTTCATTCCATCATCGCAAATCTGTTTTATATCGTTCCATGTTGCATCAACAGCAAGAAGTGTGTGGTCACAATGAGAAAGTATTTTATTGATATCCATTATCATTCACCTCATAAGACATATTTTTCAATCATTTGAGCAACTCCGTCATCTGCATTTGACGGTGCTGAAAAATGGGCGGATTTCTTACAAATTTCATCGCCGTTTTCCATTGCAAAAGAATAATAAGCAAACTCAAGCATTGTTGCATCATTTGAAGCATCACCAAAAGTCATCGCCTCATCGGAATTTATTCCGAGAATGTCGCAAAGACCTTTTAAAGCCGTGCCTTTGTCACTTCCCTGTGCGGTTGCCGAAACAACTCCGCTGAGCGCAGAGGCAAGAAACAGACCCTTTTCTTCGAAGAAATCAAAAATTATCTTTTTATCGTTATCGTTTGTATAAAAAACATCAATCAATTCTGCGCCTTTTCCCGAAACTTCTTCTGCAAGATTATCGCTGATAATAAGTCTTGAAACAAAATCGGCAAGAAATTCGGCGGGAAGATTTAAATTCTTTAAGAAAGAATCTGCGCCTTTCTGTGCGTAAATTTTGCCGTCCATATAAATATTATAATATACCGGCAATGTGTTAAGAAGCGAAACCGCTTCAAAAGTTATTTCAGGCGAAACAAGATTGGTATAAATAAACTTATTATTATTTCTGTCATACACCGATGCGCCGTTTGAACAGATAACATAGTCTGCAAACGGAATCTGCGGTGTAACACCGTTTGTAAAATTCAACGCTCTTCCTGTTGCAATTGAGATTTTAACGCCTTTATCATGCGCTGATTTCAATGCATTTCTTGTTCTTTCGGTAACGGTAAGATGGTCAGGAGCCATCAAAGTGCCGTCAAGGTCTGTTGCAATTATTTTTATCGACATATAGTTCTCCTTGATATGTATATATATTAATAGTATATAACCATTATTATTCCGTGTCAAACCATATTTTTTTGCATACTATGTATTGAGGATTACCTCAATTCAAGAAAGGAATGATTGATGTGACCGACTATAACGGATACAGATATCCCCAACGTCAGTTTAAAAAAAGCGATTACTGTCCCGTGTCAATCACTCCCCTGCCCGCAAACCCTGTTGCGGCAATGCTGTATGTACCTATGCAGAATGACACAACGATGTTTGACGAAATGAAGGCTTTCGAATGCGGATCACTTTTCACCGTTCTGAGCAAGCCTTTTGCAGGGAAGTGTTGCAAATGAATAACAGAGAAGCAATGCTGAAAAAACTCGGAGCAATGCAATTTGTTCTCTGGGAAATACATCTTTATCTTGACACACATCCTTGGGACTTACAGATGGTTGAACACTATCACAAATGTAATGCAAAATATAAAATGTTGAAGGCTGAATTTGAAGAAAAATTCTGCCCTCTTACAGCAGCAAAATCACAGGGCGCAGAATGGCTTAAAGGTCCTTGGCCCTGGGAGAATCAGGAGTGTGATTGCTGATGTTTGTCTATGAGAAAAAATTGCAGTTCCCTGTTAAAATCAAAAATCCCAATCCTAAATACGCACAGATAATAATCTCACAATACGGCGGTCCGGACGGTGAACTCGGTGCATCTTTAAGATACCTCAGTCAACGTTTTGCCATGCCTTATGACGAGCTTAAAGGTCTTTTGACAGACATCGGTACGGAAGAACTCGGGCATCTCGAAATGATCGGCGCAATTGTTTATCAGCTGACGCGAAATCTTTCCGAAGACGAAATCAAGAAGCATGGATTCGATGCATATTTTGTTGATCACACAACCGGCGTTTATCCTTCATCCGCGGCAGGTATGCCTTTCACGGCAGCCTATATTCAGAGCAAAGGCGATATTATAACTGATATGACAGAAAACCTTGCCGCTGAGCAAAAAGCAAGAACAACTTATGATAATATTCTCCGTCTTGTTGATGCCCCCGATGTAAGAGAACCCATCAAATTCCTTCGTGCACGTGAAATTGTGCATTTTCAGCGTTTCGGCGAAGGCCTGCGCCTCGCAACCGATAAACTCGACGAAAAGAATTTCTACGCTTTCAATCCGTCGTTTGATAAACATTGCATGAAATAAATGTTGTGCATAAAAAAGCTCGGAATGTGTATACACTCCGAGCTTTCGACTTATTTATAAAATTCTTTCAATCTATCGAATTCCTGCTGAGTAATATGAAGCATTGAGCCGTGACGAGGACGAAGATGATTGAGCGAGAAATTATCGCTTTCAACCTTTGTAAAATTAACCAAATCGGTTGTTTCCTGCATAAAATATCCGCCCTTTTTGAACTGGTCTGCAATCATAACAAATTTATCCGTTCTGAGTATTTTGTAAATACAGTTACCCTCCAAAGCGGTGTCGGCAACAGAAACCTTGTTGTTATCAGGCTCAGAATACGGTCCGTCGGGTCTGTCGGCCACGCAATAACAAATCGCTTCTTTTTCGCCGTCAGCTTCAAACAGATAATATTTCCCGTTATGCTCAATTATGTCTGCATCAATGGCACACATTCCGCTTTTCGGCTTAAACAAAACCTTTGGAGCAGTTGAGAGAGAGTTGAAATCTTTGGTGTAAGCATACCAGGTAATTGTGTCCAAATCGTCATCGGAATTGTTATGAGTCCAGTAAATCATATATTCATTTCTGAATTTATCAAAAATAATCTGCGGCGCCCAAACTCTGTTTGCGTTCTTCGTTTCCTCAAACCGAGAGAAATCAATGATACGTTCATTATTCCAGTTTATCAAATCATCGCTGTCCCAGATAACCATGGAATTGTTGTTGCACCAACCGTCATTGCTCCTCATATCCGTTGCAATGATATGAAATCTGTTATCTTCGTCACGGAATATGAACGGGTCACGACAGCACTTTTTGCCTTTTGTCTGTATAATTACGGGCTCGTTTCTGTTAAGAGCAGTAAAGTTATATCCATCGTCGGAAATGGCAAAATGCACCCTTTCCTCTTCGGGCTGATTGCCCACAAAATAGCAAAAAAGATATTTTGAAAACTTATTTTTAACGTTTGCATCGCAGTCTGTAAGACGGACAAGTTCACCTTTGCGTGAGAACAAAATCGAACTTCCGATCATGTTTACCTTTTTCATAAAATCACTCTTAAATCAAAATTCATTGTAAAAAACCGTTTCTTCCTGCGGTCTGTAAACTGTATGTCTTTCGTTAGGAACTGAAACGCAGGCTCGGTTTTGGATGAGCCGTTCAGCATCGATAAGAATAACTGCTATAACAACATCATCTGTTGGATAAACTGTTTCAATGATTGCGGGAGTTTGCACTCCATTTAACGCAAAGCAAGGTCCAAGTGTTATATCAGCTCCTATTAAAACAATGCCGGCAAATCTATGTTATCACACAATAAGATTTTTATCAATAAGAATATCACTGTTAAACTCACCGATGTGAAGTGAATATTCGCTCATATAACGAATTATATTAAGCTTAATATAACTAAAAATCAGGTTGTTTTTTCAAAGATTTATGATATAATTTTTATCGATAATCTTGAATTCATCGGGATTTTCATAAGGAATCTGCGGAAAAATTTTAATTTTAAAGTGAGAAAGCAACAATGAAGATTATATTTTTTAAATTAACACTCATACTGCTGACTGTTTTCAGAGCTATTTTTCCTTTTTGCGATAACACAAATATAGATTACAATAAATTACCGATTACATTTGAGATAGAATGTGTAAGCGATATATATGTTCCCGATAATGAAAATGCAAATGTATCCGAATACCCTACAATTATAAGACTTTGCCATCAGAAATACCATGAGGATAACGGCATGCTTCTTGCGACTTTTGAAAGATGGGGAAACACATATCCCGTATACAAAAGCACCGACGACGCTGAAACGTGGCAATATGTAAGCAGCGTTAAAGATAATTTTAACAACGGTTATCTGAATGAATGGATGCCGTTTTTATATGAACTTCCTGCAGATATAGGTGATTTTGAAAAAGGCACGGTGATACTTGCTGCAACATCAGTATACGGAGAAGGCGTTACCGACAGCACAATAACCCTGTATTCAAGCACAGACCTTGGAAAAACATTCAACGCATTCTGCAATGTTGATAAGGCAGGAGGAACAGATTGGGGTGTATGGGAACCCTATCTTATATATGAAGAAGAAACCGGCAGACTTTTCTGTTTCTATTCTGATGACTCCGATCCGAAACATTCGCAAAAGCTCGTTTATAAATACACAACCGATCTCGTAAACTGGAGCGAAAAATTTGAATGTGTTGCCTGTGAAGATTCTTCTTTGAGATCGGGAATGGCATCTGTTACAAAAATGGGCAACGGCGAATATTTCATGGTATATGAAATGGTAGGTATAAACGGAAATCCAATTTACTGCAAAAAGACAACCTCGCTTGATGACTGGGGAGATGTATCGGACTACGGCAACATCATATCCGCCGCAGGAAAAACCTTTGGTTCTTCTCCGTACGCTGCTTGGACACCTGTTGGCGGAGAATGCGGAACACTTATTGTAGTCGGAAAGCATCCGATTAAAGGCGGAAGTGATACAGGAACCGATATGTTTATAAGCTTTGACCACGGAAAAACATTCGCTCCCATTGACAATCCGATACCTTATAAATTAGACCCTTATGAAAGATGCGGATACAGTCCGTCACTTTTCTTCTCGCCGGATGGCACAACGCTTTACTATGTTAATAACCCTCCGTGTTTTGAATCAACCTACAAAATAACGGTTGCAAAGATAAAAATATCGGTGTAACTTTGCCGCAATTTTTATTTTTTTCAAGTTATATACACGTACATTTTCTGATTTTGTAGTTGATGAAAACACTATTAACAATACTCTTTTATTTGGTCAAGAAAATCTACTTTTTGTTTATAACAAAACAACTTCAGAATATTATTGTGTATCAAAAATTACTCATTGATACAGCAAATTCCAATCTGTCAAATCAAACAAGGAGGATTTAAAATGAAATATGTAAGAACAGAAAAATACGATATTGATATAATCAATCAAAAAATCATGGGGCCTAACCCATTAAAATTAGAAGAAGAGCTGATGAGAGAAAGCAGAATTAAACCAGGTGCCCTTGTTATGGATTTGGGTAGCGGGCAAGGAATCACGTCAGTATTTTTAGCAAAAGAATACGGATTTAAAGTTTATGCAACCGACCTTTGGAGCGATGCAGAAGAAAACCAAAAATTCTTTGCTGAAATGGGATTAACAGAGGAAGAAATTATTGCTGTAAAAGCGGATGCTACGGATTTAAAATATGAAAAAGAATTTTTCGATGCAGTTGTCAGCACAGATTCCTATAATTATTGGGGAAGAGATGTTGACTATTTAGACGAAAAACTTTTGCCCTTTGTAAAGAAGGGTGGTTATATTTATATAGTTGTTCCGGGAATGAAAAAAGACTGCCATAATAATATTCCAAAAGAACTATTATTATCTTGGACTGCTGAACAATTAGACTATATCCACGATATTGAATATTGGAAAAGCATTATTTCAAAATCCAAGAACAGTGAGATTATTTCTATTTGCCAAATGGAAAGCAACGAAGAATGTTGGAACGATTGGATACAGTGCGACAATGAATATTCTGTAAATGACAGAAAAGCTATTGAAGCGGGAGCATGTAAATATCTGAACTTCATTGCTATTGTTTTAAAGAAAAAATAAGCACTGATAACAGGCATCATAAGTGCAAGTTCTGATTTATTTACTCAATTCATTTATTCAAAACTGTTCGGAGGTTTTATGTGTTTTTTATTAATTGTTATTTATATTGCATTTATAGGTCTTGGAGTGCCTGATTCTCTTATCGGGTCTGCCTGGCCTGCCATTCATTCGGAAATGAACATACCCGTTGAAGCGGTCAGCATTCTCACCCTTCTGATTTCAGGTTGCACAGTGTTATCAAGTATGTTCAGCGCAGGAATTCTCAATAAATTCGGAACAGCTAAAGTTACCGCATTCAGTACGGCAATGACAGCGGCAGCTTTGCTTGGCTTCTCTTTTGCACCGTCTTTTTGGTTTATGATACCGTTAGCAGTTATCCTCGGACTTGGTGCAGGTGCGATTGATTCAGGACTTAATAATTATGTTGCTCTTCATTTTAAAGCGAGCCATATGAATTTTCTGCATTGTTTTTACGGTGTGGGAGTAAGTCTCAGTCCTTATCTTATGTCGCAGGCGTTAAGCGATGCAGGTTGGCGCGGCGGTTATCGCTATGCTTTTTATGTGCAATCAGCCATCACATTGTTGCTGATTGTGTCAATTCCCTTGTGGAAAAAGACTGCCTCAACCGAACAAGAAGAAAATGAAAGCAGTGTCAACCTCACTCTTTTGCAGATGGCAAAAAAAGCGGACGTGCGACTGGTATGGATTATTATGCTTGCAACAAACGCAATCGAATATGCCTGCGGAGTCTGGGGAAGTACATATCTTGTAACAGAAAAAGGATTTCAGGCAGAACACGGAGCGCTTGCTCTGACTATATATTATGCCGGAATGTCCGTCGGACGCTTTGTTTCGGGGTTGCTTTCGAATAAAATCAGCACGTGGAAACGAATCGGTATAGGTGCTGCTATTCTTGCTCCCGCTATTGCAATTATGCTTCTCCCCTTGCACGGAGCAGTTACTGTTGTCGGTTTATTCTTTGTAGGTCTTGGCAACGGCTCAATCTATCCGAATATGATACACCTGACGCCCCACAACTTCGGAAAAGAAGTTTCACAATCGATTATGGGTTCACAGATTGCATTTGCTTACATCGGTGTTATGCTTGCACCGCCTATGGTCAGCCTTATAAGCAGACTGTTTGGCATAGGGGTATATCCCGTTCTGCTTGCTGTGCTCTATGTGATAATGGTTGTTGCACTTAAGTGCTTTATAAACAAAATTAAAAAGCAGGACAGATACAATGCAAATGTCTGAGGTTGCAAGGACGGTTGAACAATGAAAAACAATCATAAATTCGATATAAACAATTTTATTTCTCCCGACGTTTCATATGCTCCTGTATATATCTGGGTATGGAATGATATATGCACTCGTGAAATTATAGATATTCAGCTTGCAGAGATGCTCAATCTCGGCATACGCGCATTTTATATTCTCCCTGAGCCGAAAGAATTCCGACCCGACAGTATGCCTACAAACCTTTCACCCGACTATCTTTCACAGGAGTATTTTGACCTTTGTGCATATGCTGTTGAAAAGGGAAAAGAACTCGGTATGCACTGCTGGATTTACGATGAAGGCGGCTGGCCTTCGGGCGGTGCGTGCGGAAAAGTTCTGAAAGATCATCCCGAATATGCCCGACAGGTGCTGAAAATTTATGAACGCTCTTTCTCTGCAGGAGATACATATAAAAAAACAACACCCGATGTTATTGCTGCTTTTCTGCAGGATAAAGAAATGATATCGGAAGGATATATTTTCGTTGAGGATGCTGCAGTAACTGAATATGTTGCAAAAAAAGAAATCTGCGGTAATGCTGATTATCCTGATTTGCTGAATAAAGATGCAACGGAATATTTCATCGAAATTACTCACGAAAAATATGCATCCGCTTTGAAAGAATCGCTTGGCAAAAATGTTACGGCCGTATTTACAGACGAGCCCAAAGCACCGTCAAACGCATTCAGCAAAGAACTTGCCGAGCAATACGAAGCTAAATACAGTGAATCGATTTTACCGCATCTGCCGCTGATTGCACAAAGAATGCCCGTGACGGAAGAAAACGTTCATATTTTGCACCGTTGGTATGATATCTGCAGCCGTATGTTCTGCGATAATTTTCTTTTCCCGTGCAAAAAATGGGCAAACGATAACGGCATAGCTTTTACCGGTCACATGGATAAGGATCATGATCCTCTCGGTTGTGTCTACGGTGGCGGCAACTTCAACCTGATGCGTGCTCTGCGTTGTTTCGATATTCCCGGAATTGACGTTATCTGGCGACAGCTCTACCCCGATAACAAAGCCATAAAAAAGGATGATATAAACGGCTACAACGGATTTTTTCCGAGATACGCTTCATCTGCTGCCGCCCAAAACGGCACAAGGCTTGCAATGAGTGAAAGCTTCGGCGTAGCAGGCCCGGAATTGACTTACGATATAATGAGATATACCGTAGGATATCAGGCTGTGCGCGGAATAAATATCTTTAATCTGTTTAATTTTCCTCTCGGACGAAAAGACGCATATCTTGCGCAGGAACTTCCAATTTTCACGGAGAATCAACCGTATCATCGCCATCTGAATCAGTTTAACCGTTATATGGAAAGACTCTCATATATATCCTCTCTCGGAGAGCGTGTCTGCGAAACGGGACTCTATTATCCCGTTTGCGATATTCAAGGCAGAC
Organism: Acutalibacteraceae bacterium; assembly: GCA_045631105.1. GTDB lineage: Bacteria > Bacillota > Clostridia > Oscillospirales > Acutalibacteraceae > CAG-177. The sequence continues at coordinate 12,684 of JAZQTZ010000065.1, read as the reverse complement.
TGAAAGCAGAATCTATGGCAAAAACATTCGATATCCTCGGAAGAACCCTTGAAGATATGACGGTAGATTTTGATATTGTTGACGATGATGTTATACAAGCATCAAAAGGAACTGACGAAGGCTGTATTTGTATCGGCAATGCAGTATACCGCCACATCATCATTCCCGAAGGAGCATTTATTCCGCAAGAAACCCAAAATGTTCTGAATCGTTTTGTTGAAGGCGGAGGAAGGATTTCGCACGGTGTTACGGATGTTGCACCCGTTATTCAGGTTGAGGGTGCAGGTTTACGTGCAATGCACAGAAAAGCTGAAAATTCCGAAATATTCTGCTTGTTCCGTGAAACGGGCGAAAGCGGAAATTATCGGATTCATCTGCATTCCGCAAACAGCTATATGCTTGATATGGAAAACGGTAAATTGCAACGCATCAAAACAGATAACGGAATTTTGAATCTTTCTCTCGCCGTCGGTGAAACGGCTGTGATTTTGCTGACAGATGAAACTCTGAATGCAGAAGACAAAAAAGATTTTCAAGAAAAATTTGATATACCGAATGAGTTTCTGTTCCGAAAAGAACTTGAACTCACATGCGATGAAAACGGTTTCAAAAACATAAAGCATTCCGATAAAGCAACGCCCATAATCCTCGGTGATTGGTCATATCTTATTGGCACCGCTTACTCAGGAAGCTGTGTTTATGATACAACTTTTACCCTCCCCGATGAAATAGTCGGTAAAGAGGGTGAGATTGATCTCGGAGATGTTCACTACACAGCGTGTGTTTATCTGAATGACCAGCTGTTGGGAACAGCTTTGATGCCGCCGTACAGATTACAGATACCAAGCGGTGTTCTTGATAAAAATAACAAGTTGAAAATAGTTGTAACCAACACATCAGCGAATTGGTATGTTCACACCGATTACTTTGACAAGTGGAGCATCAAGGAATTATCTCCGTATTTTGAAGGCGAAAAGGAATATGCAAAAGACTATGTATCAGGCGGACTGTACGGACCTGTTTCGCTGTATACAGAATAAAATTAACCATTCACCTGAAGTTTTATCGAAAGAACTTCTTAAGATAAACAACCGGAAAATTTGTTCTGCAGTTTAATATTCCGCATAATTAAAGATAAAGAAAGGTTGTCCGTTATGACAAAAGTTTTACCCAAGAGAAAAATGTACCGTTATTGCCTTGCAGATATTGCAAAAGGGTTATTCACGGGTATGATAAGCAACTATCTCCTTTATTTCTTTCAGCCAACCGCCAAGAGCGGATTGCCGCTTCTGTTACCTGAAAACAAGCTTTTCGGTTTCATAACAATCATGGCTTTGGTTACTGCAATCGGAAAAGTGGTCGATGCTGTTACAGACCCTCTTGTCGCATCCCTCTCCGACAGATGCACTCATAAAGCAGGCAGAAGAATGCCGTTTCTTCGCTATGCGGCAATCCCCTATGCTCTTTCCGTTCTGCTCATTTTCTATGCACCGTTTGCAGAAGGCTCAGTTGCCAATGCTGTTTGGGTAGGATTTTTCCTTATTGCGTATTATACAGCTTACACCTTCTTCTTCATCCCGAGAAATGCCCTTGTGCCTGAAATTATTCCCGACACAAAAGTCAGAGTCGGATACTACGGCATAAGCACCGTTTTCTTTATGGGTTCAAGCTCATTTATGTATGCCGCAACATTGTTTGTTGATATGCTTAAAAACGCAGGTCTTTCCCCTCTCTGGGCCTGGAGAACGGTATTCACTTTCTTTGCACTTATCGGTATTATCTGCGTCCTTTTAAGTGCATATGCATTTGAAGAAAAGGATTATGTTCAGGAAAACACTAAGCCGAAAGAATCGATGCTCAAATCGTTTTCACTTGTTTTCAGGAACAAAAATTTTGTTATTTTCAGTCTCGGAGATTTATTCAGCGGCGTTTCAATGGCATTTTTCCAGACTGCAATGCTTTACTATATCACAATGCTTCTGAATGTTCCCGAGTCACAGTCATTCCTCGTTATGCTTGCGGCAATTGCCGTTGCAATCTGTCTTTTCCCGCTTATCATCAAAATCAGCAGAAAATACAACAAAAAAGTTCCTTTGATTATTGCAAGCGTAGTGTTTACGGTTGTTTTCGGTCTTATTTATTTCGGAGATAAAATCGCAGCACTTGCACCCGGCAATGAGCTTTTCGTCGGTCTCGGAATGGGAATTATCGTTTCATTCCCGTTTGCAGCAATCAATATTCTTCCGCAGTCTGTTATTTCCGATATTATTCAATGCGACTGCCTTGTGAACGGCGTTAACAGAGAGGGCATATTCTCTGCAGTTAAAACATTTATTGAAAAAATCGCATCCGCCATTGCAATGATGGGAGTTTCAAGCATTCTCGCCATCGGTGCGCTTTCAGGCGAATCGGTTGGTCTGCAAGGCGTAAAACTCACAGGCGTTTTTGCAGGTATATTCAGTCTTCTTTCGCTTATAATCTTCATCTTCTATAACGATAAAAAAGTAACTCAAACTATTGATGAATACAGAAAAGAGCAATAACGATGAAAAAAAGAATTTTAAAATCTGAAGAAAACAGAAAAAATGTTTCTCCTGAGCAATACAATAAATATGCAGAAACACTCAAGAAAATGGTTGACTGCAAAACCGTTTTCACCCGTGACGGTAAAAACAATGAAGAATACCGAAAATTCTATTCTGTTATTGAAGAGAGTTTTCCCAATCTTACTGCAAAAGCTGAAAAATTGTTTTTCGGAAGCGGATGCTTTGTTTATATAATAAAGGGTAAAAACGCAGAAAAGAACATAATGCTTATGTCACATCATGATGTTGTTGACGGCGACGATAAATGGGAAACAGACCCGTTTTGCGCAACAGAAAAAGACAAAGCACTCTTCGGAAGAGGAACAATTGACACAAAAACTCCGCTTTTTGCTGAACTTCAGGCATGCGAAGAATTGCTTTCTGAAGGTTACGGTTTCGACGGGATAAACGTTTATATCGGTTCATCAAATAACGAAGAGGTTGCAGGAGACGGAATGGTGCTTGCAACAGAGTATTTCAAGAAAAACGGAATAAGATTTGAAACCGTACTCGATGAAGGCGGTGCAATTACCGAAGGAATGATTCCCGGAGTCAAAGCAAAAAGCGCTATGGTTGCCGTTCATGAAAAAAGCCGTCATTTATACCGTTGTAAAACCGTCAGAGATACCAAAGGTCACGGCGGTCTTAATCCGTCGGATGACTGTGCAATAATACGCCTGACAAAATTTATAAATGAAGTAACCGATAAAAAAATATATAAAGGCAAATTTCAGCCTGAGGTTCGTGCAACATTTGAAACACATGCTCCCTATATGTCATTTCCGCTTAATCTCCTGTTCGGAAACCTTGCAATATTCTCACCTTTAATCAAAAAGATTATGCTCTCAATTCCGCAGACAAAAGCGATGCTTTCAACGAGCATTAATTTCACAAATATTTTTGCAGGAACTCAAGATGACCCTCAAATCAGAGCAAAAGAAGCCGAAGCAACAATGTTTCTCCGCTGTGTGAGAGAAGATGATTTGCTTAAAGGACTTGATAAGATTAAGATAATCGCTCAAAAATACGGTGTTGAAATCGAAGAAATCGAAAGAGACTACTGCGAGCCTTCCTCATTTGAAAGCAAATCTTATAAACTTCTGGAAAAGATAATGAACAAAAACTTCCCTGATGTTATCGTTGCGCCCTTCCTTCTTACTGCAGGTACGGACGCAAGACGCTTCACAGATGTTGCCGACTGCATACTCCGATTCGCTCCCATCGACCTTGATAAAAAACAATATGCTTCAATCCACAGCGCAAACGAACATATTAAAATCAAAAACATCGGAGAATGTGTCTGTTTCTATAAAGATTTCATATTGGCCAAAGGTAAAAATCTTGAATAAGCCATATGATACATATAATTTCCCTCATTGTTTAACATAAAATAAAACCACTTTACCATTGCTTTTGCATTGATAAAGTGGTTTTTTAATATTAAAGAATGAATCTGAATGCGTAAATAATTATATTCAGGAAATTATTAAAGACAAATCTGATAAAGGTGAAAACATAGGGGAACTCAAAATCCCAGTCGTCAAAAGTATCAAGCGAGCCTATAAGCGATGAATCATAGGTTATTTCGGGATTCTTGAATGCTTTTGTTTCCATCTTTGCTATGCAAAGATTTTTGCAGGCTTCACGCAACGCCGTTCCGAATCCGACAGGGTCTTTTGCATAGGCGAGCTTAACAGCTGCTTTATGCTGAACAGCCTGAAGCGACCACATACCTGTCAGTATTGTATCATTACCGTTATAAACCGCAAGTACGGGACTCATATATCCGCTGCCCGTAAAATTAGATGAATAGTCAGATACAACGAACCCTTCAAATCCCCATTCGTCACGGAGTAAATCCTTAAGAAGCGCTGAACTTGAGCCGCACCATTTTGTACCGATTCTGTTATAAGCTGACATTATACCCTTGGGAGTCGCTTCTTTGACGGGAATTTCAAATGCTTTGAGATAGATTTCACGCATTGCCTGTTCATCACACCATGTAAAAATTCCGTTTCTGTGGGATTCCTGATCATTGAGAGCAAAGTGCTTTATTGTTGTAACAAGGCTTTCAGAATTTGCACCCCTGATTATTTCAGACGCCATAATGCCTGAAATAATCGGATCTTCAGAGAAATATTCGAAGTTTCTGCCGCCTCGGGGATTTCTGTGAATATTCGCACCGGGCGCATACCATGTGTCTGTTCCCATATCCTTGGCTTCCTTGCCCGCACCCTTGCCCATTTCATAAGCAAGATCAACATTCCATGTGCATCCGATTGCAGTTGCGCAGGGATAAGCCGTTCCGCTGTCTGTATAAACAAGACCGTTTCTTCCCTTGACAGACGAAGGGCCGTCATTATCCATTGTATGAGGGATTCCGAGACGTTCAATGCCGTGAGTTTCATATCCTCCGTTGATAACAAGCATTGTCATTTCATCGAGAGTCAGTTGGTCGAGGAATGCATCCCAAAGAGATTCATCTTCTGCAACATCCTGCAGAGTAATTGTTTCATCATACTTCACACCCATTTTCGGAACTTCGCCATCTTTTACGGGATCAGGAGTTTTATCAACATCAATGAGATAATCTTTTTTATCAAGTTCACGGAGTTCAGGATATGTTGTATCAACATCTGCTCTTGACATTATTTCATAACCGCTGTATACATCCTCAAAAAGGTTTTCAATTTCTGCTCCCGTTGCTGAATCTTTTTTGATAATTCGGGTGTTTTTAATCTTATAATCATATGATGCGATATGATTTCTGACATCGTTTGCAACGATGATTTTATAAGTCCCCTTTTCAAGAACCCATGCTTCATTTCCCTTATAGTCATAGGAAGCCATATCATCGGTTCTGAATGTGATTGTAATTGTTTCGCTTTCATCGGGATTGAGAAGTTTTGTTTTTGCAAAACCGCCGAGGCAAATTGCGCTTTTTTCGATGCCGCCTTCGGTATAAGGTGCGCTGTAATAAAGCTGAACAACCTCTTTGCCTGCAACATTACCCGTATTTCTGACTTTAACTTTAACTGTTATATTTTCGGAATCAAAATCAGTTGAAACAACTTTCTTTTCAAAACTTGTGTATGAAAGACCGTAACCAAAATGATACTGCACCTTGTCTTTTGCAAAAGTTTCAAAATAACGGTAACCGACATAAATACCCTCATAGTATTCAACAAAATATTCGCCGCCGTCATACTCATTTGTACCGAAGCATTTGCTTGAGGGATGTTCTTCGATTTTATATGAAATTGTATCGGTAAGCCTGCCCGAGGGATTAACCTTGCCGTTAAGCATACGGGGCACGGCTGTCATACCGAATTCGCCCGGAATCCAGATTATCGCCGCAGCCTTGATGCTTTCATATTCATCAATCCAGCCCATTTCCATAACGTTGCCGATATTGAAAAGAACAACGACATTTTCAAATGCCGATGTAACCTTTTCAATCATGGCTTTTTCATCGTCGGAAATCGAAAGCGTTTCAACGGTATGGTCTGTTCCTTCAGCACTTGTTCTGCTGATAACAATAACTGCTGTATCGGAAAAATCAAGCGCATTTTCAATAACCTTATCGGTTAAATATCTCGGAGCCATTTCTTCAAGAGTATTCTTTGCAAGAAGCACCTGAAGAAGGTTATTGATAACAGTATTATCGGTTTTGGGAAGCTCATTTGAAAGACAATGTTTTTCATAAAGCGAACGAAGCTCTGAGTTATATTCAATACCCTCTGCTTCAAAAGCTTCATAGAGAGTTACGGGATCATCGGTTGTTATTGCGCCCGAACCTGCACCGCCGAAAAACGGACAAACAGAACCTGCACCAAAAACATTAACCTTTTTGTTATTGAGCGGAAGAAAGTTTTCTTCATTTTTCAGAAGAACAATACCTTCGCTTTCAATCTGAACAGCGGTTTCACGGGTTTCTGCAATTATATCAGGATCAACATCGCCGCTTGTTGCGAATGCAACGTTGCCAATCATAAGACACAGAACAAGAACTATTGAAAGGATACGCTTAAACTTCTTTTTCATTTTTTCTCTCCCCTTAAATAATATTACCTACTGTATATCCTTCATAAACGGCATTGGGAATTATTCCGCCGCCGTTTGAATCACCGATGTTATAGATTTCTTTAACCTCATTTTTGAGGGATTCATAAAGCGACGCATCAGGTCTTGTACCGATAGCAACAACAACAGTATCCGCTTTGACAGATTTTGATTTACCGTCTTTGGTTTTATAAATAACATCCGTTGCGGTTATTCTTTCAACTCTGCATTCTGTCAGAATATCAACGTGATTACCTTCCAAATGACCAAGGAGAATTGTTTGTGCGGTTTTCCCCGTGTTTCCTGCAAGAGTGTCGGTCATTTCAATTATGCTGACCTTTTTGCCTTGCTTTGCAAGGAATTCGGATGTTTCACATCCGATTGAGCCGCCGCCAATAACAACAACATTCTTTCCGCTTGACAATCCCGAAAGAACATCTGTTGCATTGACTGCTCTTTCAGCGCCATCAACTTTAAGAACTGCATTTTCAACACCTGTTGCGCAAACTACTGCATCTGCATTCAATGCAAGAACATCTTCTTTTGTGAGTTTCTTTCCGAGATGAACATTCACGCCGTGAAGTTCAAGCTGTCTTTCAAGATAAGGTTTCATCAAACCGAGATGCTGTTTGAATGGAGGTTTACATGCAAGATTCATCTGACCTCCGACCTCATTTGCAGCATCATAAATATCAACGGTATGACCTCTCATTGCAGCAATTCTTGCAGCTTCAACGCCTGCAACACCGGCACCGATAACAACAACTTTTTTCTTTGTTTCAGCAGGGATAATCGTGTGGTCATTATCACCTCTCGCAAGAACAGCATTACCGGAACAAATCGCTCTTTCTCCGTGCTGAAGCTGATGATTGATACAATGACCGCAACCAATACAAGGACGGATTTCGTCCTCTCTGTCCTCATCAATAAGATTGACAAGATCGGGCTGAGCAAGCAAACCGTGACCGATAAAAATCAAATCGCATTGACCCGATTTGAGAGCTTTTTCGGATGCAACGGGATTCTGCGCTCTTCCTCCGCCGATGAGAGTTATTTTCTTTTTTCCTGCAGTAAGAATAAGTCCGATTTTCATAACAAGACAGAGAGCAACAGCCATGCAGTCGGAATATGCAGATTCGGGTTTTTGGTTTTTACCTGCTTCACACGACCAGATACCTGCAAGAACTTCAATCGCATCAACACCTGCTTCCTGAAGTTTTTTGCAATAATAAAGACCGTCAAGCATGGAAATACCGCCATCCTTGCCCATTTCTATAACAGAAAGTTTAACGATTATTGCAAAATCATCACCGCAGAGTTCTCGGATTCTTTTTATTATGTTAAGATGAAAACGAAGTCTGTTTTCACGGCTTCCGCCGTATTCATCAGTACGGATATTTGCTGTCTTTGATAAAAACTGCTGTCCGAGATAATAACCGACAGCATGGATTTCAACGCCGTCAAATCCTGCTTTTTTTGCACGCAAAGCAGCCTGAGCATATTTTTCTTCAATTTCTTTTATTTCGTTAATTTTCAATGCACGGGGAGTTTCGTTGGCAAGACCCATCATATATGAATAAGGCATGGCAACCGCACTCGGTCCGACAGGCTGATCTCCGATAATCTTTCTTCTTGCTCCCCTGCCCGTATGCGAAAGCTGAAGAAACGCCTTCGAGCCGCCTTCATGAATTACATCTGCAAGCTCAGTCATTCCGGGAATATACTTATCATCATCAATAATAAGCATTCCTTTAGTGTTAAGTCCGAGCGGTGAATCAACGCATGTAACTTCAACGATAATCGCACCAACTCCGCCTTTTGCTCTTTCGGCGTAATGATTAAGAACCGCTTTGTTGACAAAACCGTTATCACTCTGGCTCATACCCATAGCCGCCATAACGGTTTTATTACGAAGTTCAACGCTTCCTATTTTTCCCGGCGATAACAGATTGGGGTATTTTGCATTCATAATTATTTTCTCCATTCCCTTTGTTTTTAGCATCTGCAAATGCGTTATAATGATTAATTCTATTATATCATAATAAAAAAATTAAATCAATTAATATGTATGATTTATCCGGGGTTGTTTTTAATGATCAGGAATGATATAATTCAAACAGAAACTGTTATTCTCAAGGGTGGTGTTATTTTGAAATCCGAAATTAAATTTCTGAACGACAGACCTATGATAATCATCAACGGGAAACCTCACTCTCCTCTTGCATACACAACATATTTTGATGAGTGCGGCGAATGGTCAGATTTTATCAAAAGCGGTTACAGAATGTTTTTTGTCAATGTTTCATTTAATGATTTACCGATTAATAACATCACAGGTTTCTCACCGTTTTTAAAAGGAGTTTTTGAAACCGACACTCCTGATTACTCTGAATTTGACGGCATTGTTTCTTCAATTATTTCGGTATGTCCTGATGCTCTTATATTCCCGAGAATACACATTTCAATGCCTCGTAAATGGTTAAAAAACAACCCCTCAGAAACGGTTGAAACCGAGAGCGGATGCAGAGAATCGCTTTATTCAGATTTATTTATGCAAGACGGTGCCGAACTTCTGAAAACGCTTGTATCGCACATTCGGAATTCGGATTATGCCGACAGAATTGCAGGTTATCATCTCTGCGGCGGAACAACTCAGGAATGGATACACCCCGACCTTTTCGGTTCATATTCCGATATGGGAATGAAAAAATTCCGTGAATGGGCATATAAAAAATACGTGATTAAAAATATTAAAACACCTGATAAAGCTGATTTTCACTGCGGTTATCTGACTGATGAATGCAGAAAATACTTTGAATTTGTCAGCGAAATGACTCCGAAAACAATCGAATTTTTCGCAAGAGAACTCAAAGAATTCATTAACAACGAACAGATAATCGGCGTTTTCTACGGTTACAACGCATTTGTAAATGACCCTCTGTGGGGATTTCATGGTCTTGGTGAAATAATCGATTCGCCGTATATCGATTTCTTTTCATCCCCCTGTGCATATGACGGCAACAGAAAACTCGGTATAGACTGGGGCGACATGATACCTGTTGATTCCGTAAGACTCCACGGTAAACTTTGCTTTATTGAATGCGATATCAGAACACATCTTACCCGAAGAATGCAGGAATCACGTCCCGGCAGATATCCAGAAGATATTTATCCGACAATTGATAAAGACGGCAACAAAACAGCATGGAGCGGTCCCGAAACTTCTACGCTTTCTGTTTCCGCAATAAGAAAAGCGTTTTCGCATCAGATAACGAAGAAATCGGGAGTATGGTGGTTTGACATGTGGGGCGGATGGTATCATGATAATGACATCATGTCCGAGCTTGATAACATGCGCTTTATATCCGATAATTTTGCAATAAAAGACAAAGAAGATTTACCCAATTCCGAAACGGTACTTTTCATTGATGAAAAAGCATATGCAAACATTGAAAACGGAAACCATCTCCGAAATTCGGTTAACCACATCCGTTCGGCTCTCGGAAACACGGGAATACCATTTGATATTTATATGGTTGAAGATGCAGAGAAGATTTCAAAGAATTTTAAAGCAGCTATATTCTCCGCACCTATCCCCTCTGAAAACGGCAAAAAAGCAATTGAAATTTGCCAAAAACTGAACATTCCATTTATATCCTCTACCAAAGATAAGTTTGAATATAACACGAATGAACTCAGGGATTTTCTTATTAAATCGGGTGTTCATTGCTATAATTCTGACGGCTCCGTAATTTATTGCAGCGGCGGTTTTCTCGGAATACACACCGTTTCAGATGGCGAAACAACAATAAAGCTTCCCAAAGAATATAAAATAAAACCTTTAAACTCTTCCGATGAAAACGAGTTTGAATCAGACACTATTTTTATTAACACATCCAAACACAACACACTTATGTATGAACTTTTCAAATCCGAAAGAACGGTGGTAAATTGACATGTCAAGCAAATTATTCATTCAGGCAATTAGCAAATTTCTTGCAGGAATTATTCTTGTAGGTTTGCTGATTTTTCTTCCCGCAGGAAATTTTTCTTATCCCAACGGTTGGCTTCTCATGGGAATATTGTTTGTTCCGATTTTCGTTGCCGGCATTGTTATGATGATAAAAAATCCCGATTTGCTTAAAAAAAGACTTATTTCAAAAGAAAAGCAAAAAGAACAGGATATCATCGTTAAACTCAGCGGTCTGATGTTTCTTGCAGGATTCATCGTTGCAGGTCTTGATTTCCGTTTCGGTTGGTTTCCTCTTCCGAAAGCCGTTGTGATTTGTTCGGCAATTGTTTTTGTTATAGCATATCTTCTTTATGTCGAAGTACTGCGTGAAAACACTTATCTTTCACGAACAATTTTAGTTCAGGAAAATCAGAAAGTTATCGATACGGGACTATACGGAATTATCAGACATCCCATGTATTTTGCAACTTTGCTTTTGTTCCTGTCCATGCCGCTTGTTCTCGGTTCCTTATTTTCATTTCTCATTTTTCTTACATATCCGATTATTATAGTTCAAAGAATCAAAAATGAGGAAAAACTGCTTGAACAAGAGCTTGACGGTTACAAAGAATACAAACAAAAAGTCAGATACAGACTTATTCCGTTTATATGGTAAAATTTTTTAAACCTACGGATGTTACAAATCTTATCAATACCGCAAAAAGGCATGAATTTGCCCCCCCTCATCTTTTCACAAAGCGGTGCAATCTATTTTGAAAAATTAAAAACAGGACCTTCACAAATGAGGGTACTGTTTTATTTTTATAGTTATTTATTAGCAGCTTCAACCGTTTCGTTTTATTCGTGTCTTAACTTCACGCTCACGATACATCGTCGCCTTTAATCAAAGCCTGATAGCCTACCCAGGCAATCATGAATGGAATTGCAAGCTCTTTGATATAGTTGAGAAGGAATATGGCTAAAAGACAGATGTTATACCATTGATTAAAAAATCATTTTATGATATAATTTTTTAATGTAGCAATACTGACGGAGGAAAAAACATGGAACAATACAAAATAAATGGAATGAGCTGTGCTGCATGCAGCGCCAGAGTCGAAAAAGCGGTGCTGAGCGTTGAAGGCGTTACTTCTTGTTCAGTCAGTTTGCTGACCAATTCAATGGGAGTTGAAGGCACCGCAAATGAAAAAGCAATAATAAGTGCCGTTCAAAAAGCGGGATATACCGCAACAAAAACATACTCTTCATATCAATCATCAAAATTACAATCCGATATTTTGATTGACAAGGAAACTCCCCGGCTTCGTAAAAGGCTCATTTTATCCGTTGGATTTCTGCTTTTGCTTATGTATTTTTCAATGGGTCACACAATGTGGAACTTCCCATTGCCTTCCGCTTTAGAAAGCAGACCTTTGATAATAGGAATCATACAGATGCTTTTATCAGCGACAGTAATGATAATTAACAGAAAATTCTTTATCAACGGTTTTAACGGCATTATTCATCGCTCACCAAACATGGACATGCTCGTTTCAATCGGGTCTGCTGCATCTTTTATTTACAGTTTATTTACATTGATTGCAATGGGATTTTCATCAACACCTGCAATGTATCTTCACGATCTTTATTTTGAATCTGCCGCAATGATTCTCACTTTGATAACACTCGGAAAAATGCTCGAATCTTTTTCAAAAGGTAAAACAACCAATGCGCTGAAAACTCTCATAAACCTTGCTCCGAAAACTGCAACGGTCATAAAAGACGGAAAAGAAACCGAAATCGTTATTGATGATGTTCGCAAAGGCGATATATTTGCAGTCCGCCCCGGAGAAAGCATTCCTGTTGACGGTATAGTAATCGAAGGAAACAGCGCAGTTGATGAATCTGCATTAACCGGAGAAAGCATACCTGTTGAAAAAACAGTCGGCGATACCGTAAGCGCCGCTACAATAAACCGTTCCGGTTATATCAAATGCGAAGCTACGAAAGTAGGAGAAAACACAACGCTTTCACAAATCATCAAATTGATTGGCGAAGCTGCAGCAACCAAGGCACCCATAGCTA
>JAZQTZ010000064.1:0-12627 GCA_045631105.1 Acutalibacteraceae bacterium | reverse complement strand
TTTGCAAAGGTTTCAACGTTGTTTTCTGTTGTGGGTTTGCCGAAGAGACCCTTAACTGCGGGATAGGGAGGTCTGGGTCTGGGTTCACCTCTGTTACCTTCGATTGAGGTCATGAGAGCTGTTTCTTCACCGCATACGAATGCGCCTGCGCCGAGACGGATGAAGAGGTCGAAATCAAAGCCTGAATCAAAGATGTTCTTGCCGAGGAGACCGTATTCTCTTGCCTGGTCAATAGCCTTCTGAAGACGAGCAACAGCGATGGGATATTCAGCACGAACGTAAACATAACCTTCGGTTGCGCCTGTTGCGTAACCGCAGATTGTCATAGCTTCGATAAGGCAATGGGGGTCGCCTTCAAGAACTGAACGGTCCATGAATGCGCCGGGGTCGCCTTCGTCAGCGTTACATACAACATACTTCTGGTCAGCTGCGTTAGCTGCGGTGAAGCTCCACTTAAGACCTGTGGGGAAACCGCCGCCGCCTCTACCACGGAGACCTGAATCCTTAACAACCTGAACAACTTCTTCGGGTTTCATTTCTGTGAGAACCTTACCGAGAGCTGCATAACCGTCCATAGCGATATATTCATCGATATCTTCGGGGTCGATAAGACCGCAGTTACGAAGAGCAACTCTCTTCTGGGTCTTATAGAAGTTTGTGTCGTTAAGAGAAAGAGTTTTGCCTGCTTCTTCGATAACGCTTTCGTCTGCATCTTTATAAACGAGTCTGTCAACAAGACGGCCCTTGAGAAGATGCTCGGAAACGATTTCAGCAACATCCTTTTCCTCAACACGGCTGTAGAATGTGCCTTCAGGATAAATGATAACAACGGGGCCGAGAGCGCAAAGACCGAAGCAACCCGTCTGAACAACCTTAACTTCTTCAGCAAGACCGTTCTTTTCAATTTCCTTTTCGAATGTGGAAATAAGCACCTTACTGCCTGATGAAGTACAGCCGGTACCGCCACAAATCAATACATGTGAACGAATCATATTATTTTAACCTCCATTATGAGATAACGTTACTGATTGTGTATTCAGAAACAACTTCGCCGCCCTTGAGGTGCTTTTCAACAACCTCGGCTGCCTTTTCAGCTGTCATTTTAACATAAGTAACCTTTTCTTTGTCTGCTTCATAGATTTCAACAACGGGTTCAAACTGGCAAACGCCGATGCAACCTGTCTGTGAAACCGTAACCTTGTCACCAAGGCCTGCCTTTGTAACTTCCTCAACGAAAGCGTTGAGAACGGGTCTTGCGCCTGCAGCGATGCCGCATGTTGCCATGCCGACAACAACTCTGATTTCGCCTGTGCCTTCACGAAGAACAACCTTATCCTTCATCTTTTCTCTGATAGCAGCAAGCTCAGCCAATGATTTCATAGTATCTATCCTCTCTTTTATAATATACATTATATTAAATGGCGGAATATCCTTCCCTGAGATATTCCTCAATCCATTTTATGACCTCATAAGTGTCAAGCGGAACATCTCCGAGAACTTCACGAAGCTCTCTTGTATCCAGTTCAACCGAACCGCCGTTTTTCTTATGGATAAATTTCCATTCGATATCGGGCGAACCCTGAATCAGCACCGTTACGGTGGAGATTATATCGCCCAGCGGTGTGCAGTCGATATGGTCGGTGAAAAATTCCGCTGTAACGGTTGTTCCGTGAATTTCGGGATTGTCGTTTTCGCTGACGGATTCTATTTTTATTCCGCCGCCCGTTTGTTCCGCCGCAAGTTTCAACAGCGGCACACCCATACCGACATTCCTCGTTGTTCTCGTTGTGTAAAACGGGTTCATCACGTTTTCAACCGTTTCTTTGCTCATTCCGCAGCCGTCATCCTTGATTATAAGGGTGAGTTTTCCGTCTGCTTCGATAAGCTCAATCAGAATATTCTCCGCTCTTGCTTTTACGGAGTTTTGGGCAATATCAAGAATGTTCAGCGATAATTCTTTCATAAACCTTTCAACCTCTCAAAAAGCTTTTTGCGGATATTTTCGGGAGTTTCTTCCGAAACGTCAAGCTCAAAGCAATTGAGCCTTCCGCTTATATCCCAGAGATAATGCGCATCCGACGAAACGACGCAGGGCTTGTCCGAAAGAATCGGGAACTTGCCGAGATACTCGTTTTTCTTATCGCCGTCGTGCAGTTCATAACACGGGAAACAAGGCATATCGGGAAAAACACCGAGAGTTGCAATAATTCCGTTTGCTTCCCTGTCTATATGAGCAGGATAGCAGATTCCTCCGAATTCGTTAACGAGTTTCGGGGCATCGTCAACGGTTATCATCGTTGCGTTTGAAAGCAGATTTTCTTCAACGGCGATTACCTCGTCGTTTTCGTTCATTATCATCTGCTCGCCGAAAATATCAACGCGGTTTTTGAACGGGATTCTGTATTTATCCACGGCTTCATCAAATTTCAGCGCATCTTCGAGATTTTCGAAAAGACACACAAGATGAATATCTTCCGCCGTGGTAAGCTCCATGCCTGCAACGGGAATGATTCCGTTAGCCTCTGCTGTTTTGAAAAACGCAGGGCAGTTGCGGCAGGTGTTATGGTCGGTCAGCGCCATTATATCGAGCTTTGCGACAACTCCCATGCCTGCAATATTATTCGGAGTCATATCGTCGTCACCGCAAGGTGAAAGACATGAATGCATGTGTAAATCGTAATAATATTTTTTCATATACCGATTGCCTTTGCGGTTTCGTAGGCGGGCATTTCGGATGAGATGATGTTAACTCCCTTTGCGTTTGCGGTTTCGATAACCGAAGCATCGGGATTCACTCCCTCGGCAAGAACAATGCAAGCCGTATCGGCAAGGGATGCAACGGCAACAACGTTTATATTCGTCATTATCGTTATCCAGGCATCGTCTGCTTTTGCTCTGCCCATTACCCAGCTGAGCAGGTCGCCGATGTAAACTCCGTTTATTTCTCTTTCACCGTCGGGAATTGCAACGGGTTTAAAACCCTGAATTGCCGAAAGTTCATTCACCGTCAACCTTCTCACCTCCGTCATAGGTTTCAATATATTTTTTGATAAAGTCCTTATAAGCGATAACGCACTCGTTTCTGTCCGCAGTTCCCATAACGATATCCTCGGCAAAGGCTCTGCAATTCGGCGCACCGCATGAACCGCAGTCGATACCGGGCAATTCCTTGCGGACTGCCTGAATTTTTGACATGAGTCTCATGGATTCTCCGATGCTGTCGCTGAGTCTGTTAAGGGGTCTGTATTCGGGCAAAGCTCCGAAAAAGCTGTTTTCGGGGATATAAGCGCCTTCCTCCGAACGGGGAGTAAGCGAAACGGGCATATATCTTCTTAAGGTGTGAAGTCTGTTTTTCGCTACATAGGGGTTTTCGATTGTCAGAACTCCGCCGACACAGCCGCTCGGACAAGCGTTCAGTTCCACGAAATCAACGGGCGGTATGTTGCCGTCTTCAATCTGGTCAAGAACCGAAATGACATTGTTGATTCCGTCGGCAGCGATAATCTTATCGTTGAGCAGAGCGGAGCCTTCGCCGCCGCAGATTGCCCAGCTGAGACCGATTCTTCCTGCCTGAGAAGGAATATCGGCAGCATTCTCACGCTTCATAACGTTGATGAGCTGGAAATAAATCTCACTCATCGAAACAACAAGGTCAACCTCGCTTTTGTAGCTTCCGAAACCGTTTCTCACATAGCTCACCTTTGCGGGGCAGGGAGAGATAAAGCAGGTGCATATATCCTCTCTTTTAAGCTCGGGATTTTTCTTCATCGCTTCTTCAACCGCCATATGTGCGGCAACCTCAACAGGAGGCAGAAGCGGAATGAGGTTATCCTTAAGGAACGGGAAACGGATAAGTATAAGTCTTGTGACAACGGGGCACGCCGTACTGATAACGGGTTTTCTTATTCCCTCGGTCTGAAGATAAAGTCTTGTGTGCTCGGAAACGATTTCCGCTCCTTTTGCAACCTCAAAAACTTCATCGAAGCCGATATCGAGAAGACCTTTCAGCACATAGCCGATGTTGTCGAGATTATCGAACTGTGCAAGCAAGCTCGGCGCAGGAAGCGCTATCTTATACTTGTAGTTCTTTATTTCGTCAAAAGAGTTGCATATGCTCTTTTTGGCGTTGTTTGTGCAGTTACGGATGCACTCTCCGCAGTCAATGCAACGCTCCGCATCAATAACGGCACAGCCGTTGCGCACTCGGATTGCCTCGGTGGGACAATGCTTCATGCAGGTTGTGCAGCCGGTGCATTTGCTCGCATCGAGCGATACCGAATGGATATATGTATTCATAAAAATACACTCCTTATCAGAAGTTCACCCTCATTGTTATTGTGGTGCCTTCTCCGACAACGGAATCTATCTGCATATAGTCGGTATATCTTTTCATATTGGGGAGACCCATGCCCGCACCGAAACCGAGCGAACGGATATTATCGGGAGCTGTTGAGAAGCCTTCCTGCATAGCCTGTTCGATGTTTGCGATACCGGGTCCCGTATCTTTGAGAATTATCTCAATACTTTCGTCGCTGACAATAACATCTGCGTCTCCGCCCTTTGCGTGAATGACCATGTTGATTTCACCTTCATACATCGCAATGGAAACTCTGCGGATTGTTTCGGGGTCAATCCCGAGCTGACGAAGATTTTTCTTCACCTGCACCGAAGCCTGACCTGCCGATGTGAAATTATCGCCGTCGACATCAAAGTGGAATATCAGGGGTTCAGCCATTTCATTCACCATTTCCTTTGAGTCCGTTTGAATAAAGAATTCCGCAGGCGTCATACATACGCTTTGCAGTTGTCATAACGGCAATTCCGTGTTCTTTTGCAAGTTCAAGCATATCCGCCGTCGGACGCTTTGAACGAACAAAAACGATGCACTTCATATCCATCATTTCTGCTGTACGGATAACCTGAGCGTTGACAAGCCCCGTCAGCATAACCGCCTGGTCTTTAACATATGCGAGAACGTCGCTCATCATGTCGCTTCCGCAGGCAGAATGGACTTCTTCTCCGAGGTTTTCGCTTCCGCTAAGAACTTCAGCTTCAAGCAAATCTTTAACAGTGTTGATTGTCATACCAAATCCCTCATTTTCAACTGTGCGGATTTTAATCAGTTATATTTTGCAAGAATATCGGGAATCTCTTCGGGAGTTACTCTGCCGTAAACATCATCGTTGATTGTGAAAACGGGAGCAAGACCGCAAGCGCCGATGCAACGGCAAGCTTCAACGGAGAACTTGAGGTCCTCTGTGCATTCGCCTGCAGCGATTCCGAGAACTTCGCAAATCTTATCAAGGATTTCCTGTGAACCCTTAACGTAGCAAGCAGTACCGAGGCAAACGGAAACGTTGTATTTTCCCTTGGGAGTAAGTGAGAAGAGAGCGTAGAATGTTGCAACGCCGTAAACCTTCTCGAGGGGTACGTTCATTCCTTCTGCAATCATGGTCTGAACTTCGATGGGCAGGTAGCCGTAGATGTTCTGAGCTTCCTGCATAACGTGCATGAGCATGCTCTTGTCGCCTGTGCATTCTGCGATGATTGCCTTAAGCTGAGCCTCCTGCTCGGGAGTGCCTGTGAAAGGCAGGTTGCTGATTTTCTTAAGCATTAAGTCATTCCTCCTGAATGAAATTTTAAACATACTTGTTTTTATACAGAACAGCATTTCATTCCGCAATTCCGCATTCTACAAGATTATATCATATAATTATAAAAAATGCTACTTTTTTTATTAATATTTTTTATCGATTTTAATATTTATTTTGCATAAATTTTGTAAGTTTTGTCTATCTTTCGCATTTGTTGACAACAGCAAGTCCGATGTGATAAAATACAGAACAGAAAAGGCGGTGTTATTATGTTTCTCAAAAACTGGATGTCGTATATTTCCGACGATGCAAAAATAACGAAGATTGCAATGCCGGGTTCTCATAATTCGGGCACAATGGGTATGTGCAAGCTTGCGAAATGTCAGAACGGCTCGCTTTACAGCCAGTTCGCTCACGGTGTGCGTGCATTTGATATAAGACTGAAAGCGGATAAAAACGGCAATCTTTTCATCGGTCACGGAATCATGACAGGTATGCCCGCAGAATTTGTGTTTGAAAGCCTCAGGAATATTCTGAATGAGTGCAACGGCGAATTTTTCGTCATTTCAATGATTACATATATGAATCAGAAAATCGGCCCGATAAAGCTCAGTTATAACGGTAATTCCGACGAAACGAGCAGACTCATCTGCAAGTATCTTTCGCCCGAAAAATATGCTCTCACAGACGTTGAAAACATCGGTGAATTAACCCTCGGCGATATCCGTAAATCGGGCAAGAAATATATCATTATCAACGATAAAAAGGAATACGATTTCAGCGTTGACTGCCCTTATGACGACCCCTGGAGCTCCGTTGTTTACGGCTATAAACCCGAAAAATTCATAAAGGAAATTCAGAAATATTTAACCGAAAAAGAATATAAAGGTTTCATGCGTTACCAGACCCAGATGACCCCGAACCTCGGAACGGAAATAGGCTGGTCAAAATGGCCCGACGACCTCGACAACATTATCAGATCCCTTTTCCATCAGATTATTGACGATGTTGCCGCAGACCCCGTTATGCTTGAAAGAGTCAATATTATCGGCGGTGATTTCATGAGCCGTGACAACATGAAGGCAAACAAAATACTCTCCCTCAACCTGCTCAAAGGCATGGTCAAGGAAGAGCTGAAAAACGAATATGAAGCGGCAATTTCGAGCCGTTATTAATAATTTATCTTACAAACGTTAAAATTGAATTCATACGGAATTAACATTTGAGGGTTATTATACAGATGTACCGAGCAGGAGCCGCAACCTGCAAGGTACTGCTCATGATTGAGTACGCAATACCCCTCCTCAATTCAACCCCATGCAGAAAAAGATGCTTAACCGCATCTTTTTCTTGCTTTATGAAGTTATTTTTGGGGCATGGGTCTGTATTTTGCGGTGAATTCGGAAACGGTGATTTTTATAACGCTCACAAAAGCCACCATTTTATCTTCAAATTCAAAATCTTTTCCCGTCTGCGTTTTCATGAGAAGTGAAAGCGCTTTTTTCTTTTCTTCGCTATCCTCATCGATGATTTCGGCGATACCCTTGCCCATAACCGAGGAATAAGCAATCCCGTAGCGGCAGGCAATGTCGCCCTCAAACGGCACAAGGTCGCATTCAGCCTCAAAGAAAACCTTGGGGTTTGCTCTGATAACATCGAGCTTTCTGCCTCTTCTTGCACCGTGAAGATAGATAATAAGTTTATCATTTTCGAAAACATAGCCGTAATTCATCGGCACAACATACGGCTCGTCACCGTCAACCATACCGATATGGGCAATCTTTGATTTATCAAGAATTTCGATGATTTTGTTGATATCCGTTATCTCACGCTCTCTGCGTGTCATTCCGTTACTCATTTTGTTGCTCCTTTTATTTTTTTAAAATTGCGACCGTTTCACAATGACCTGTTCTCGGGAACATATCAACGGGAGTTGCGGTTGTGACCGTATATCCGAGCTCCGCAAAAATTCCGCAGTCACGGGCAAGGGTTGCGGGGTCGCATGAAACATAAACAATTCTGTCGGGATTCATTTGGGCAGCGGTGTTGACCATTTCGGGGCTGCAGCCTTTTCTCGGAGGGTCAAGGATGATAACATCGGGCTTTATCCCCTCATTTTTAAGCATTTCAGCTGCCTGCGCCGCATCGGAACAGATGAATCTTGCGTTGGTTATGCCGTTGATTTCCGCATTGATTTTTGCGTCCTCAATCGCCTCGGGAACAATCTCAACACCGATGATTTCCTTTGCATTTTTTGCCATGGAAAGTCCGATTGTGCCTGCGCCGCAATAGAGGTCAAGCACGGTTTCGTTGCCTGTCAGTGATGCATATTCAGCCGCTTTGTTATAGAGCTTTTCCGCCTGATTTCGGTTCACCTGATAGAAAGAAAGAGGAGAAATTCTGAATTTCAGTCCGCAGAGAATATCTGTTATGCAGTCCTCTCCCCAAAGGGTACGGCACTTATCTCCGAGGATAACATTTGTATCTTTTGTGTTGGAATTTATGATGATGCTCTTTATCGATTTTTCTTTTTCGGTCAGCATTTTCACGAGTTCATCTTCAGCAGGGAGCTTTTTGCCGTTGATAACTGCGCAGACCATAATCTCACCGCTCGCAGTGCCTTTTCTTATATAAATATGGCGGATAAGACCTCTGTTTTTGGTTTCATCATAAACTGAAACATTATATTTTTTGATGTAATCGGAAAATACACCGAGGATACCCTCAAATTCGGCAGGCTGCAAAAGACAGTCGGGACAATGGACAACTCTGTGGCTGTGGGGAGAATAGAAACCTGTTTTTATTTCGCCGTTATCAGATGCAACGGGATACTGCGCTTTATTACGGTAGCGTGCATCAGTATCAGCGTCGATAATCGGCTCAAAATCGGGAGAAACTCCACCGATTCTTTTGAAACATTCGGCAACATGATTCGCCTTGATATTCTTTTCCGCTTCATAGTTCATATGCGAAAAAACACAGCCTCCGCACTTGAGATAAACGGGACATTCAGGCATAATTCTGTCCGCCGAGGGCATGATAACACTCTCAACCTTTGCAAAAGCATAGCTCTTTTTGACCTTGAGAATATGCGCCGTTATTTCGTCGCCGGGCGCAGTTGCGGGAACAAAAATTGCCATTCCGTTATGTCTTCCGACTCCGCTTCCGTTGACCGAACAAGAGTCGATTTTAAGATTTATTCTGTCATTCTTTTTTATATCCACAGGGAAACCTCCGAATGTAATCTTATAATATTATATCATAAACTGTTTCTGCTGGCAACAATGATTTATATTCATTCTTACCAATGCAACAAAGGAAAAAAGCGGAGTGTTTGGAATAAATTTCATTGAATTCGACTATACTTTTTGATATAATACCATAGATAATTTTTGTGGAGGGTATTACATGAAAAAGTTCGCAATCAGACTTACGGCAATAATTCTTGTTCTTATTTTTTCATTCTCGAGCGTTCTTACAACAACCATTTTTGCCGTTGAAGAAACAACAGGCAGCGAAATATCGGGAGAAATAACCGACGAGACACCCGACAAAACACCCGAAGAGACTCCTGAGGAAACACCCGAAGAAACACCCGAGGAAAAGCCCGAAGAAACCGTTCCCGTTCTTGTTCTTTCGGCTGAAAGACTCACAATCGCAAAATATGAAAACACCAAATTTGTTGCACATGTTTCAGGCGTGGATTCCCAGCCCGCAATAGTCTGGGCATCTTCCGACACATCTGTTGCGGCAGTTAACAAAGAAGGCGTTGTTTACGGCGTTGGCAAAGGTACCGCAATAATCACCGCATCAGTTACCGTTAACGGTCAGACTTTGAGAGGCGAATACGAAATCACCGTTACCGCTTCAAAAAATCTTGTCAGAGATTTGCTTGAAGGTCAGCAGATTCTCAGCTATCAGTACAGCTACGAAGACGACTATTACTACACAAACGATAAGGAAGCATGGCAGTACGATTTCGGATTCGGAAAGATATATGACATCGCTTCCCCCTATCTTTTCCTTGAATATGACTACATCCGAGTTTTCTTCCTTTATGAAGACAAAGACTGGATGCTCCAGATGTGGAAGGGTCAGTACGGCTTCATTTTCTACGGCGGAGAAATCGGCATCTATAACAGAGATCATGTTGACGACGGCTTATCCGAATGGACATTCTTCAACTGCCCCGCAGAAGAAGACTGGCTCGGCATGGAAATGACTCTCTGGCACGAACAGCTCAACGGCACATGGGTTCGTGAATTCACCAGAAAATACGATAAATATTGGTGGTGCACCGGTTTCAAAAACGGTCACTTAAGGCAGCAGGAGCCTGCTGACGAACTCCGTCTTGACGGCAGAATAACTTTCAAAGACGAAGAAATGGCAAAAATCGTTGCCACCGGTCTTGCAGATTGCGGATTCAAGAAATCCGACTCAAAAGACAACATTAAAACTGACCATCTCTACACCGAAGGAAAAGACATCTATTTCAGCTGGCAGAACATCTCCGAAGCTGAAAGCACAATGGCTATCAAGTTTATCGGCGGTGCGATGTCTGCATGGACATTCATAACATTCCTTCCCCTTATGGTACCGATGGCAGTCTTCTTTGTAAGTGTATTCGGCTTAGGCGCATTGCTCGTTTCAGCAATACTTTAAAATAATTTTTAAAAAGGGGTTTACAATTATAAAACATTGTGATATAATCCCTTTTGCTATGCCCGTCACTCGGGTTGCGGAGTAAACCTCTCCGAGGTAATCACCTGCCGCATTCTGGGGGCGAAGGCAAATATATTAATGAGGTGAAAGAAAATGACACAGGCAGAAAAGACCGCAATCATGCAGGAATATGCTCTTCACGAAGGTGACACAGGTTCACCCGAAGTTCAGATCGCTGTTCTCACAAAGAGAATCAACGACCTTACTGAGCATCTTAAGGTTCACAAGAAGGACCACCACTCAAGAAGAGGCCTTCTTATGATGGTTGGTCACAGAAGAAACCTTCTTGCTTACCTTCAGAAGGTTGACATTGAACGTTACCGTTCAATCATCGCAAGACTCGGCATCCGTAAATAATTTGTCTATAAAGCGGGCAGGAACCTTTCATTCTTGCCTGCTTTGTTGCGTTTTTACAGTAAATCAACTTATTAAAACGCTAACTCATTACAGTCTTAAAGCGCATCTTTCAGGCGGCACATTAAAAGGTTTTAGCGGTAAATCGAGCGTTTGAATTTCAAACTCTGGATTTATTGCTAAACCCGACCCCGCCGCCTGTGGAAATATATTATACAGAGAGGTAAAAGAAAATGTTTTTTGAAGCTTTTAAAAAGTACGAAACAGAAATCGCAGGCAGACCTTTTGTTGTTGAAGTAGGCAAGATGGCTCAGCTTGCAGGCGGCTCATGCCTTGTTCGCTACGGCGAAACCAACGTTCTTTGCACAGCTACCATGGCTGCAAAACCCAGAGAGGGTGTTGACTTCTTCCCCCTTTCAGTTGACTATGAAGAGAAGCTCTATTCAGTAGGCAGAATTCCCGGCTCATTCCAGCGCCGTGAAGGCAAGGCAAGCGAAAAAGCAACCCTCGCTTCCCGTGTTATCGACAGACCCATCAGACCTCTTTTCCCCAAGGATATGAGAAACGATGTTGGCGTTGTTGCAACAGTTATGTCAGTTGACCCCGACTGCCAGCCCGAAATCGCTGCTATGCTCGGCGTTTCAATTGCTATTTCAATTTCAGAAATTCCTTGGGACGGCCCCGTTTCAAGCGTTGTTGTTGGCCTTGTTGACGGCAAATACGTTATCAACCCCACTCTTGAAGAAAGAGCAAAGAGCGATATGTATGTTACCGTTGCTTCAACAAGCGAACTCGTTGCTATGATTGAAGCAGGTGCAAACGAAGTTTCAAACGATGATATGTATGACGGTATCATGTTTGCACACAAAGAAAACCAGAGAATCGTTGAATTCATCAACCAGATCAAGGCTGAATGCGGCAAGGAAAAGGTTGACTTCCCCTCAAACGATCCCGATCCCGAAATGTACGAAGCAATCAAGGATTTCGCAATCGAAGATATCCGCTTTGCTCTTGATACAGACGATAAGAGAATCCGTGACGAAAGACTCAAGCCCGTTTATGACAAGGTTCACGAGAAGTTCGACGAAATTTACCCCGACATGGAAGTAAAGATCGAAGAATGCCTCTACAAGGTTCAGAAGTATGTTGTTCGCCGCTGGCTTCTTGATGACGGCAAGCGTGTTGACGGCAGAGGAATCGACGAAATCCGTCCCCTCAACGCTCAGGTTGACCTCCTTGACAGAGTTCACGGTTCAGGTATGTTCACCAGAGGACAGACTCAGGTTCTTTCAATCACAACCCTCGGACCCATGAGCGACGCTCAGCTTCTTGACGGTCTTGATGAAGAAGAATCAAAGAGATATATGCACCACTACAACTTCCCCTCATATTCTGTTGGCGAAACAAAGCCCTCAAGAGGCCCCGGCAGACGTGAAATCGGTCACGGTGCACTTGCTGAAAAGTCACTCGTTCCCGTTCTTCCCTCAGTTGAAGAATTCCCCTACACAATCCGTGTTGTTTCCGAAGTTCTTTCATCAAACGGCTCAACATCACAGGGCTCAGTTTGCGGTTCAACACTTTCACTTATGGCAGCTGGTGTTCCCATCAAGGCACCCGTTGCAGGTATCTCCTGCGGTCTTATCACAGAAGGCGACAGATTCATGACAATGGTTGATATCCAGGGTCTTGAAGACTTCTTCGGCGATATGGACTTCAAGGTTGCAGGTACAAAGAAGGGTATCACTTCAATCCAGATGGACCTCAAGGTTCACGGTCTTACTCCCGCTATCATCAGAGAAGCTCTTGACAAGACTTACAAGGCAAGATGCTACATCCTCGATGAAATTATGCTTCCCGTTATCCCCGAACCCAGAGCAGAGCTTTCAAAGTGGGCTCCCAAGATGCTCACAACAAAGATCGATCCCGAAAAGATCGGCGACGTTATCGGCAAGCAGGG
>JAZQTZ010000063.1:0-5853 GCA_045631105.1 Acutalibacteraceae bacterium | reverse complement strand
AGAGAAAAGGTTTCTCATATCTTTACTGTCGGGGAATGTTGGGGCGCAAAAGAAGATAATATGAAGCTTCTGATAGGCGCTGACCGAAACGAGCTTTCAACTGTATTTCAGTTTGACCATATCGTAGTCGGTTATGGTGAGCATGGAAGATTTGATCCTGTCCCGTTCACTCTTGACGATGTTCGTAACCCACTTATTAAATGGCAGAATTTTATGCAGAAAAACGAGCTTGTAGCAACACTTTTCTTTGAAAATCACGACCAACCAAGAAGCATATCAAGATTTGCAAATGATGCCGATAAACGATATGAATCGGCTACTATGCTGGCTACAATGATGTATCTTCAAAAAGGAATTCCGTTTATATATCAAGGCCAGGAAATAGGAACAGCAAACCCATATTCTGAAAATATCAAGGATTATGATGATATAGAAACTGTAAATTATTATAGAATGAATCCAAGGAATCAGAGTGAAGAAGAGTTATTCCGTAATATGAATTTCGGAACACGTGACGCCGGAAGACGACCAATGTCATGGGACGATTCAGAAAATTCAGGCTTTGGTGGAAAACCTTGGCTTCCCGTATATAACAGATACAAGGAAATTAATGTGCAAACAGATTCAATGTCGGATAAATCGGTGTATAAATATTATCAGAAACTTCTTAATCTCAGAAAAGAAAATGAGGCTTTTATTACAGGCACATACGAAAATATTACCGAGGATAGAAAAGGTGTATATATTTACAAACGTTACACAGATGACGAGTGCTATATCGTTGTTTGTAATTTTGAAAATAGCAATGAAATAAGGCTTAATTTTGATTGTGAATTGGTATTAACCAATTGCGAACAGCGAGACATAAGCGGAACATATCAGCCGTATGAATGTGCAGTATTTAAACTGAACAAGTAACAGACAATATTAGGATGATGATGTTGTCTTCAGCTATTTAACGATAGGTTATTTACGGAAGTGATCATATGATAAAAACGGCAGAAATCAAAGCAAGAGAATTATTGTCAGACTTATCCCTTGATGAAAAGATATATCAGATTTGCTGTCAGATGGTGTATCCTATCAGAGATGATTATTATTCAAAAAGAAGCTATAAGGTCGGAAACTGTCGGAATATCGGTCATTTTCTGCATGAAAGCAAAGGCGGGCCGGTATCACACGAGGAGGTTACCGAGGCTATCAATAATGAAATCACATGTACCGTTGAATGCAATTCCCACTCTATCCCACCGATTGAACACGGTGAAGCTCTGCACGGCGCACAGTGGGGTATGGCAACCTGTTTTCCGCAGCCTATAGCAATGGCTTCGATGTTCGATAGTGAAGCAGTTGAAAAAATTGCTGAAGTTATCGGAAGGGAATGTGCTGTTGCAGGTGTCAGACAAGCCCTCACACCTGTTGTTAATGTAGTGCGTGACTGCCGTTGGGGCAGAACTGTAGAAACCTTCGGAGAGGATGTACTTCTGAACGCCGATATGGGAGCTGCAATCTGCAGAGGACTTCAGAAAAACGGTGTAATAGCAACGCCCAAGCACTTTGCAGACAACTATTCTTACGGAGGAAGAGATTCCAATGTTTCCGACACAAGTGAACGCACAATGCGTGAGGTTTATCTTCGTCCCTTTGAAAAATGCATAAAAGAAGGCGGAGCAATGTCCGTAATGGCAGCATATAACAGTTGGGACTCAGTTCCCTGCTCATGTAATAAGTATCTGCTTACTGACATTCTTCGCAAGGAATGGGGCTTTGACGGCTTTGTTGTTTCTGATTATGGCGGAGTTGATAACATATGCTATGCTCACAAACTTTTCGATTCTTCAGCAAGGGCACAGGCAGAAAGCCTCAAGGCAGGTCTTGATATTAACTTCCCGCATAATTCATTCGATAATATAAAAGAGGCTCTTGATAAAGGCTATATAGAGGAATCGGATATAGATACTGCCGTTCTGAGAGTGCTCACCGCAAAATATAAAACAGGACTTTTTGAAAATCCTTACGGAGACAGTAGGAAAGCTTGTGAGGTTGTAAGATGCGCCGAACACCGAAAGTTGGCACTTGACAGTGCAAGAAAATCAATTGTACTTCTTAAAAATGAAAATGTTCTGCCTTTAAGAAAAAACAAAATCAGAAAAATTGCAGTTTTCGGACTTGGGGCAACGCTTATTCCTGTCGGTGAGAATTATTCAGGACCTTTCAGAGTAAAATGGACTGCCGATGATGTAAAAACACCGTTACAGTACATTAAAGAATATCTTGACGGATATTCAGAGGTTATCTTTGCTGATGACGATGAAATTGAAAGTATAGCTCCCCTTTGTGATGCCGCTTTATATTTTACTTCACTTATAGAGGGTGAAGGAATGGATCGCTCAGATATCAGACTGCCGGGTGTCACCAAAGCAAAACAAAAAAATGAAAATGCAATAATAGTCGGAACGAATGAATTTGAACTAAAAACAAATCAGGAAGAAAGCATTCGGAAAATGTGCAGGTCAAACAAAAATTCTGCTGTTATTCTGCTGAACGGATCACCGATTGATATGTCAGCCTGGATTGAAGTCTGCCCTGCAATTATTGAAGCGTGGTATCCCGGTGAGCAGGGTGCACAGGCAATAGCGGAAATAATTTTTGGTCAAACGAATCCCTCAGGCAAGCTTCCCATAACCTTTCCGAGAAGCGTAGGTCAGCTTCCGTTATTCTATTCAATGAAGCCATCAGGCAGAGGATACGGCTATGTTGACAATGACGGCTCTCCTCTTTATCCATTCGGATACGGATTGAGTTACACAACCTTCGAGTTTGATAAATTTTGCCTTAACAATACAGATAACCGCCTGAAAATCAGCTTTTCAGCAAAAAACACAGGTGATTTCGACGGTGAAGAAGTAATTCAGATTTATTTTTCGGGAAGAAACTGCGATGTTGTTATGCCCATAAAGGAGCTGAAAGCATACAAACGCTTCAGACTTAACAAAAAAGAAACACTTGATATCACCATTGAAATACCGGATGATGCCTTTTTCTATTATGACCGACAGCTGAAATACGGTATGCACAACGGCGACTATACAATTTCAGTAGGCACTTCAAGCAACGACATCAAAAAAACCTTTGAGGTCAGAATACGAAACAGCTTGATTTTAACAGACGAATAATATCAAAAAGCCCCTGAAAACTAATATAGTGTTATTTTATATAACTGTGACATAAAAAAGGAGTAAATATGAAAAAAAGATTTCAATGGCCTGTTACCCCGCAGGCGCATCCTAACAATATGGTTTCCTATAAGAACTGGCGATTTACCGTATTGACCGACCGTTTAATTCGCATGGAATACGATCCTGACTGCATTTTTGAGGACCGTGCAAGCCAGACTGCCTTCCATCGCGATTTCCCAAAGGTGGATTTCAAGGTAAGCCAAGATGATGCGTTTTCATTGGAAACAGCTCAATTGCGTGTGCGCTGCGGCAACACCTTGGAAAGCTTGGAGGTTTCGCTGTGTAATTGGCCGCATATCTGGCACTACGGTGATGAGATCGAAACACTGGGCGGTACGACTTCCACACTTGACCGTGTCGACGGCAGAACAGGAATTGAAGACGGTATCTGTTCACAGCGTGGCTTTGCCGTACTTGATGACAGTGAGCGCATGGTTTTAAACGACGGCTGGGTCGATGTTCGTCGTGAAGGCACTAAGGATTTCTATTTCTTCGGCTATAAACACGATTATATCGGCGCCGTACAAGACTTTTGCCGCCTGACAGGTGTACCGTCGCTTCTGCCTGCCTATGCGCTGGGCAACTGGTGGAGCCGCTACCATGCCTATACTCAGCAGGAATATCTGGAGCTGATGGAAAAATTCAAGAGAGAAGATGTTCCCTTCTCAGTTGCGGTAGTCGATATGGATTGGCACATTACGAAAATCCCCGACGGTCGCAGAGGTTGGACGGGTTACACCTGGAATAAGGAGCTGTTCCCCGATTACAAGCAATTCCTGAAGGATATTCACACATACAACCTGAAAACGGCACTCAACCTGCATCCGGCCTTAGGCGTGCGCGATTTTGAAGTTATGTATCCGCAGATGTGTCAGGCTCTTGGTCGCCCTGCCGACGGCACTCCCTGCAATTTAGATATTCTTGATCCGGATTATATGAAAGCATACTTTGATGTTATCCATCATCCCTATGAAGAAGACGGCGTGGATTTCTGGTGGATGGATTGGCAGCAAGGCAAGTCTTACTGGTGGATTCACGAGGGCAATGAAAACGGAAAGATGCAGGATCCCCGAGAAATACTTGACCCGCTGTGGCAATTAAATCATCTGCATATATTGGATATCCAGCGCGACGGGAAACGTCCCATGTTCTTCTCCCGCTACAGCGGTCCGGGCAGTCAGCGCTATCCAGTAGGGTTCTCAGGCGATACATCAATCACCTGGGAGTCATTGAACTTTCAGCCCGAATTTACCGCCACCTCATCCAATATCGGTTACTGCTGGTGGAGTCATGATATCGGTGGCCATCATTTCGGGTACCGTGACGATAACCTGACCGCTCGTTGGATGCAGTATGGCGTATTCTCTCCCATCAACCGTTTACATTCGACCTGCAATCCCTTTGCCAATAAGGAGCCTTGGGATTACAATGCCGTAACCGAACGGGTGATGCGTGAATGTCTGAAATTACGCCATCAGCTGTTCCCGTATCTTTACACGATGAATTATCGGACACATACCGAGTGTAAACCCTTGGTTATGCCAATGTATTATACCTATCCTGAATGTCGGTGCGCCTATGACGTGAAAAATCAGTATTGGTTTGGTGATCAGATGATCGTTGCACCTATTACCGAAAAGAACAACACAGCTTCTCAAATGGGCCATGTGAGAGCATGGCTTCCGCAGGGAATCTGGACCGATTTCTTTACCGGGCGCGTCTACGATGGTCTGGCAGGCCGTATGCTCGATTCGTACCGTAACGATTATTCTATTCCCGTTTTATGCAAAGCAGGCGCAATCATACCGATGCAGGCTCACGTGGCACATGATAACCGCCTGGGCGGTGCAGAGAAGATGGAAATTCTGGTATTCCCCGGAGCGGATAACGAGTTTACTCTCTACGAGGATGCCGGTGACGGAAACGAGTATCTTAACGGTGCGTACGTTACCACAACAATGCGGCTGACCTATACTGATCAGAAGGCTCTGTTTGAGATAAATCCTGCGCAGGGTGATTGCTCTTTGATTCCGCCGGTACGTCAATATGCGGTGTGCTTGCGTGGATTTGCTAAGCCGGATTCGGTAACGGTTGAAGGCAAGAGCGTCAACTATTCTTTTGACCCGACCACCCACACCGTTCGCATAGAGCTGGAAACTCCCGTCACCCAAAAGGTTACAGTTTGCGTAACCGGTGCTGATTTGCGCAACCGCAATACCGATGTGCTTAAACAGGCTGTTGAAATTCTCAAGCGCAGCCAGACAGGTATGGAGTTTAAGAATGCAGTTTATAAAAAAATGCTCGAGTGCAACCCGATAAACGAATACGAATTATATATTTGTTCTCGCTCACCGGAAGAACGTGCAACAGTTGCCGCTGTTCTGGAATTATACTTACTGGAACAGGAAAAGCTCAAGTAAGAAATAACACAAACAAGTAAAAGGCGACCATGCAAAAACAACTGCGTGATCGTCTTTTTATTAATAACAAGTAAAAATCCTGAACGCTTTCGCATTCAGGATTTTTATGTAGTTCTACGCATATTTTAATACAAAGTTTGTAATTTTGCAACCCTATCATTTAGGGGTTTCATTTTTTTGAAATTTTGCAACCC
>JAZQTZ010000062.1:0-20943 GCA_045631105.1 Acutalibacteraceae bacterium | reverse complement strand
CTTTTGTTCCGTATCGTCGTAGTTTCCGGACCTTCCATGAATAGCACGCTGATTCATGGTGATTACCTTGTGCTGATGAACAATATTTTCTATCCGGAACCCAAGCACGGTGATATTGTAGTCGTCAGTAAGGACTCGTATAAAGACGGTGAGCCGATTATCAAGCGCGTGATCGCCACGGAAGGGCAGTGGGTCGACATTGATTTCGATGCCGGTGTGGTCTATGTAAACGGCACCGCATTGGACGAACCCTATACGAACACACCGACCAACTTGTATGAGGGTGTGGATTTTCCTTTGATGGTGGATGAAGGATGTATCTTTGTCATGGGCGATAACCGGAATGAATCCAAGGCCAGCCGCAGCCTGGAAATCGGCCAGGTAGATACCCGTGAAGTTCTCGGTAAAGCTATTTTCCTGTTCCTGCCCGGCAGGGATGCTTCCACGGGACAGATGAATTTTAACAGAATCGGAGCGTTATCATAAGATGGAAAATGAACGCATGAATATCCAGTGGTACCCCGGTCACATGACCAAAACCCGCCGTCAGATCGAAGCGGATTTGAAGCAGGTGGATGCGGTCTGTGAGATCGTGGATGCCAGAATTCCCATATCCAGCCGCAATCCGGACATTGACTCGATTTGCGGCAACAAGCCCCGAATTATCGTTCTGAACCGTATGGATCTTGCTGACCCCAATGCTACCAAGCGTTGGCTAGCATATTTTCGCAGCAAGGGTTATGCGGCTGTTGCTACTGACTGCAAGACCCGAAAGGGTATTGCTGATTTTCAGCCTGCTGTGCGCTCTGTGCTGAAGGAGAAGATCGAGCGTAACGCTGCCAGAGGTATGAATAAACCTCTGCGTGTCATGATCGTTGGTATTCCCAATGTGGGCAAGTCGACCCTCATCAATCAGATCTCCGGACGCAAGGGTGCTAAGGCCGAGAACCGTCCCGGTGTTACCCGTGGTAAGCAGTGGGTGACGGTGGATAATTCGCTGCTGTTGTTGGATACTCCTGGCATCCTGTGGCCGAAATTTGAGGATCCCGAGGTTGGTTTCAAGCTTGCATTCATCGGTTCTGTAAAAGATGAAATTCTTGACAGCCAGGAAATAGCCGTAAGACTTCTTGTTGTTATGCAGAAGAATTATCCCGAAAGACTTACGGAAAGATATAAAATAAGTGATTTTGCAGAACTTGAACCCTATGAGCTTCTTGAACTCATAGGTGCAAAAAGAGGAATGCTTATCAAAGGCGGAGAAACCGATACCGAAAGAGCTGCGGTTATGCTTCTCGATGAATACCGTTCGGGAAAGCTCGGAAAGATAACTCTTGATTAAATAGTTGCTCTGAATAAGAGGTGTTGTTATGAGAAAGAAACTGGCAGTTTTTCTTGCGGTGATAATCGCGCTGGATGTTGTGGCTCTGGCGGTGATATTCTTCACAAGGAATTCCAATAACAGTCTTGATATTAATGCAGACCCCATACCCGGTCCCATAGAAACCACGACCGAAGAACAAGTTCTTTTTTCTTCTGTCAGCTTTGTTGCGGTCGGCGATAACCTTATTCATAAGCCGATTTATAATCAGGCGGCGGCAAGAATGACCGACGGCTATGATTTTTCATATGCATATGAAAATTTGGAAGATATAATTTCATCTCCGGATGTTGCAATTTTAAATCAGGAAACAATCATTTCGACAGAGCATAATGTTTCAACATATCCCATGTTTAATTCGCCTGTTGAAGTCGGCGAGGAAATGATTGAACTCGGTTTTGATGTTTTCAATATTGCAACCAACCATTCGATTGACTGCGGTGAAAAGGGTCTTGTTTCTGCAATTAATTTTTGGAAAAGCAAAAATGCAATAACCTGCGGTGCATATCTTGACAGAGAGGATTATTCCGATATTCCCACTCACGAGGTTAACGGCGTTAAAATCGCTTATATCGGATTTACTGAATCTACTAACGGACTTTCGCTTCCTGATGATTCCGAGGTTATTCTTGTCCGTGCGTCCGAAGAAACCCGTTTGCAGCAGAGAATTATTGATGCCAAAGATGTTGCCGACGTTGTTGTTGTCAGCGCTCATTGGGGCAACGAATATACCCATGAACCGACAGAAGCTCAGCGCCAGCTTGCGCAGAAGCTTGCTTCATGGGGTGCGGATGTTATCATCGGAACTCATCCTCATGTAATTCAGCCCGTTGAATATATCGATAATGCGGACGGAAGCAGAACCCTTGTTGCATATTCGCTCGGTAACTTTATTTCCGCTCAGAACAGAGGCCCGAGAATGCTCGGCGGTATTCTGAATTTCGAAATAGTTAAGAATAACGCAACAGGCGATCTCAGCTTTGAAAATGTAAGGTTTTCGGGTGTTGTGACTCATTACGGTCAGAGCTATTCAAATCTTCGTCTTTATCCGCTTGCAGACTATACCGATGAACTTGCATCAAAGCACGGTGTTCTGAATGACACAGCGGATTTCAGCCTTCAGTATCTTTATAATATAATTGAAAAAGTAATAGACAAACAATTTCTTTGATAAAAACAAACTGCGTCGGTAAACGGTAAATTCGATTGCCGCGCAGTTTTTATAATAGGTGATAAATTATGGATTATCAGTATGAATTAAACGCAAAAACCATGGGGTATAAAGCTGTTTGCGGAGTTGATGAGGCGGGCAGAGGACCTCTTGCGGGGCCTGTTTTTGCCGCAGCTGTAATTCTTCCCGAAAACTGCGAAATCGAAGGACTTAATGATTCAAAAAAGCTTTCCGAAAAGAAAAGAGAAGCTCTTTATGATATTATAAAAGAAAAGGCGATAAGCTGGTGTGTTGCAAGCGTTGATGAAAAAACAATCGACGAAATCAACATTCTTCAGGCAACCTATCTTGCAATGAAAAACGCGGTTGAAGGTCTTGATTTGCCTGCTGATTATGCGTTGATTGACGGCAACAGAATGCCTCCGATTGAAATCAAAGGCGAAACTGTCGTAAAGGGCGATGCAAAAAGCATGTCAATTGCGGCGGCATCAATTCTCGCAAAGGTCAGCAGGGACAGATTTATGCTTGAATTGGATAAAGAATATCCTCAATATCAGTTTGCAAAACATAAAGGATACGGCACAAAGCTCCATTATGAAATGCTGACCGAACACGGAGTTTCACCTTGCCACCGCATGACATTTCTTAAATCATTTTTTGGTGAAAAGTAATGATAAAACATAAAACAGGTGTATGGGGCGAAATATTTGCTGCCCGTTATCTGCGTGATAACGGATACGATATACTTTCGTCGAACTATGTTTGCCGCTTCGGTGAGCTTGATATTGTCGCATGTAAGAATAAAACTGTTTGTTTTGTTGAGGTTAAAGCAAGAAATAAGGATGCAAAAATAAGACCGATGGAAGCTGTTGATGTAGGAAAACAGAAGAGGCTCGAAATGGCGGCGAAAAGCTTTTTGTCTGCCACAAAAATCGATGCGGTAACAAGATTTGATGTCTGTGAAGTTTTTCTTGATGACGGTTATGCTCTTTGCGGAATAAACTATATTGAAAATGCGTTTCAGGTGATGAAATGAAGCTTTTTGATTTGCATTGTGACACCGCAGGGGAGTGTTACAACAAGAAAATTCATCTTGCTGACAATGATTTGCACATAAGTTTGTGTAAAGGCGAAATACTTGACGAATGGTGCCAGATTTTTGCAATCTGGATACCCGATGAGCTGCGGGGAAAAGATGCTTATGACTACTTTCTGAAAGTTCTTGAAAATCATAAGAATGAAATCAGACAAAACTCAGATAAAATAACGCTCTGTCAACGGTTTTCTGAAATTGAAGATGCTGTAAAAAGCAGAAAATGTGCTGCAATAACTGCCGTTGAGGGAGGTTCTCCGTTTGCAGAAAAAGATGCGGTTTTTATCGCAAAAGAACAAGGTGTAAAGCTTATAACCTTGACATGGAATGCAGAAAATGAACTCGGCTACGGCTGTCAGTCGGGCAGCGATTCGGGTCTTAAAGAATGCGGAAAAGCTTTGCTTCGCAATATGCGTGACCTTGGTATAGTTGCAGATGTTTCTCATCTCAACCGTGCAGGTTTTTATGATGCTGTTTCAAGCGGTGCAAGGGTGATTGCAAGCCATTCAAACAGTGAAAGCGTCCTTCTTAAAACAAGAAAAGACAGCGCAGATAAATTCTTTTCCTGTCGACGCAGTCTGAATGATGAGCAGATAAAACTTTTGATTGAAACCAATGGATTAATCGGAATAAATTTCTGCAAAAGTTTTCTCGGTGATGAGGGAGATGACGGCTTTGAAGCTGTTTACCGCCATATATCGCATATTCTGAATCTCGGAGGGGAAAATGTTCTTGCTGTCGGTTCGGATTTTGACGGATGTGAAATTAATCCCGGGTTTGCAGGAATTGATAAAATTCCCGATTTATATGCTTTTCTTATCGGAAAAGGTATGGGTTTTTCTTTGCTCGATAAAATTTTTTATAATAACTCCATGAATTTCTTTAAAAATGTTTTACATTCGTAAAAATATATGATATAATATTTTGAATTAATTTTCCGAAAAGGATGATGTTGAATGAACTATGTAAGTACAAGAGATACTGCGGTCAAGGTTTCCGCTTCTCAGGCAATTACCAAGGGAATTTCTTCCGAAGGCGGACTTTTTGTTCCCGAAAATCTTCCCAAGGTATCAATGAGCGAAATTGAAAAAATCGCAGGTTATGATTATATCGGCAGAGCAAAGGCGATCCTTTCTCTGTTTCTTACCGATTTCACGGAAGCAGAGGTTGATTCCTGTGTAAAAGGTGCATATGAAACAGGTTTTTCAAGCGAGAAGGTTGCACCTGTTGAAACAATTGAAAACGGTGTACATATTCTTGAGCTTTTCAAGGGACCCACATGCGCATTTAAGGATATGGCGCTTCAGATTCTTCCCAGACTCCTTACCGTTTCCAGCGGTAAAGCCGCACCCGGAACAAAAATCGTCATTCTTGTTGCAACATCGGGTGACACAGGTAAGGCTGCGCTTGAAGGCTTTAAGGATGTTGAAAACACACAGATTCTTGTTTTCTATCCCAGCGACGGCGTAAGCCCCATGCAGAAGCTCCAGATGTGCACTCAGGAAGGCAACAACGTTGCTGTTTCTGCAATCGAAGGCAATTTCGACGATGCACAGAGCGGTGTTAAGAAGATTTTCACCGACAAGGCAATTGCAGAAAAACTCGCTGCAAATTTAATGGCATTCTCATCTGCTAACTCAATCAACTGGGGCAGACTCTGTCCTCAGATTGTATATTATTTCTCAGCTTACTGCGAATTGCTTGCAAAGGGCGATATCAAAGCGGGCGACGAAATTAATGTTGTTGTTCCCACAGGTAACTTCGGCAACATTCTTGCTGCTTATTATGCAAAGGAAATGGGTCTTCCCGTTAAGAAGCTTATCTGCGCTTCAAACAGCAATTCCGTTCTTACCGAATTCCTGACAACAGGTGTTTACAACAGAAACCGTGAATTCTTCACAACTATTTCACCCTCAATGGATATCCTTATTTCAAGCAACCTTGAAAGACTTCTTTATTCAATTGCAGGAAGCGAAAAGGTAACCGAATGGATGAAGCAGCTTTCAGAAAACGGTAAGTATGAGGTTGATGCCGAAACTCTTGCCGCAATCAAGGCTCAGTTTGCCGCAGGTTGCTGTGATGATGAAGAAACAAAGGCAACAATTGCTAAGATTTTCAAAGAAAAGAATTATCTTTGCGATACTCACACTGCTGTTGCAGTTAAGGTTTTCTATGACTATAAAGCCGAAACAGGCGATGATACTCCTGCTGTTATCGCATCAACTGCAAGCCCCTTCAAATTCAGCGCAGCCGTTCTTGAAGCGGTTGACGGAAAGAATGATAACCTTGATGAATTTGAAATGGTTGAACGTCTTGCATCCGTAACAGGAAAATGCTGCCCCGAGCAGCTTGCAAATCTCCGCGATAAGGCGGTCAGATTTGACGGTTGTTGCTCAAAGGACAGCATGGACGGCGTTGTTTTCGATATGCTCGGTATCTGATTACATTGTTGTTGCGTTATCGTTGAGTTTGAAAGTTGAGCACTGTGTTTCGCCGCACTTGCAGGCTGTTGAATTGCCTACTTCGATGCTGCCTGCGGTGCATGCTGTTTCACCCTTGTGATAAACGCAGTTTTTGGCAAAACAAGTGATTTCGCTGATTTTCTTATCCATTGTAGTTTCTCCTTTTTCACAGTTTTTTAACGGAGAATATCCGCAATGATATTATGAACACTTTTGATTAAATTATTTTAGGAAAGGATTTATCTTATGGCTCTTTTTGCAATCGGAGATACCCATCTTTCGCTTGCTACGGGTAAGTCAATGAATATTTTCGGTGGCTGGACAGATTATGAACAGCGTCTTGAAAAAAATTGGCGAAGACTTGTAAGCGATAATGATACGGTTGTGATAGCAGGGGATATTTCCTGGTGCATGAATCTTGAACAGGGACTTGAGGATTTCAGATTTCTCGATTCTCTTCCGGGAAGAAAAATAATTCTCAAAGGTAACCATGATTATTGGTGGGCAACAAAGAAAAAAGCGGACGAATTTTTTGAAAAATATTCCTTGTCAACGTTGAATATTCTTCATAACAATACTTATACTGAAGGCGATTTTGCGATATGCGGAACAAGAGGCTGGTTTTTTGATGCTGAAAGCGATGCTGACAGAAAAGTTGTGCTTCGTGAAGCAGGCAGACTTCGTGCTTCAATTGCTGCCGCAAAGGAAACGGGACTTGAACCCGTTGTGTTTCTTCATTATCCTCCGATAAACATATCTCAGAAATGCGATGAGATATATAATGTTCTTGTTGAAGAGAAGATAACCCGTTGTTATTACGGTCATCTGCATTCATATTCACACGCAGGTGCATTTATCGGAGAGAATGACGGAATAAGATTTTCGCTCATTTCAAGCGATTATCTGGAGTTTTGTCCTGCATTGGTGTACTGATTATTGTCAATATAACCAAAATCACGCCAAAAAAACAGTAAAAATTAACTAAATAAAAGAAAATATAAATATATATAAATAAATATAGAAATTTCTGGATTTATTTGTTATAATCTATAGCGTTAAAATATCAATCGGCAAAAAGCCGAAACGGAGGAATTCTAAATGAGCTTAATTTCAGCTAACAAAACAGAAACCAACACCTACGCAGTTGAAATCGCTGTTTCAGCAGAAGATTTCAGAGCTGCCATTCAGAAGGCTTATCTCAAGCAGAGAAAGTCAATCCAGATTCCCGGTTTCCGTAAGGGCAAGGCTCCTCTCATGATGATCGAGAAGCTCTACGGCCAGGAAGTTTTCTTTGAAGATGCGCTTGACATCGTTTTCCCCGAAACAGTTCAGGCTGCATATGAAGAAGCAGGCATCAACCCCGTTGATCAGCCCCGTGACTTCGACGTTAAGACAATGAGCAAAGAAGAAGGCGTTGTTATGTCATTCAACGTAACAGTAAAGCCCGAAATCACTCTTAAGGCTTACAAGGGTCTTACAGCTGAAAAGGCAGAAGTTAAGGTTGCTGCAGAAGAAATCGACCACGAAATCGAGCATATGCTTGACAGAGGCGCAAGAATCGTTAATGTTGATGACAGAGCTGTTAAAGACGGCGATATCACAGTTATCGATTTCGAAGGTTTTGTTGACGGCGTAGCATTTGACGGCGGCAAGGCAGAAAAGTATGAACTCACAATCGGTTCAGGTTCATTCATTCCCGGTTTTGAAGAGCAGATTATCGGCCACTCAATCGGCGAAGAATTTGATGTTAACGTAACATTCCCCGAAGCTTACGCTCCCGAACTCGCTTCAAAGGCAGCAGTATTCAAGATTAAGCTTCATGAAATCAAGGTTAAGGAACTTCCCGAACTTGATGATGAATTCGCAAAGGATATGGGCGAATACGAAACAGTTGCTGATCTCAAGAAGGGTATCGAAGAAGATATGCTCAAGAGAAAGCAGGACAGCGCTCAGCATGCATTTGAAGATGCTGTTATCGATGCACTTGTTCAGAACGTTGAAGGCGAAATTCCAGAATGCATGTATGACAACAAGGCAAAGGAAAATGTTGATTCCTTCGCACAGAGAGTTGGTCAGCAGGGTATTGACCTCAACACATATCTCATGTATATGGGTATGGATATGGCAACTTTCGAAGGCCAGATGAGAGAACGTGCAGTTGCAGACGTTAAGATTGAGCTTGCAGTTGAAAAGATCATCGAACTTGAAGGTCTTAAGGCAACTGACGAAAAGATTGAAGAAGAATATTCAAAGATGGCTGAAATGTATCAGCTTGATGTTGAAAAGATCAAGGAACTTGTTCCTGCAGAAACAATTTCCGCTGAACTTGCAAGACAGGATGCTCTGAAGCTTGTTATCGATGCTGCAAAGGCAAAGAAGCCCGCTGCAAAGAAAACAACAAAGAAGGCTGCTGAAAAGAAGGAAGAAGGCGAAGCTGAAGAAAAGCCCGCAAAGAAGCCCGCAGCTAAGAAAACAACAAAGAAAGCAGCAGAAAAGAAGGAAGAAGCTGCTGAATAATTTCTTTGGTTGAATAAGTCAGGGATATTCAAACTATACTTAATTATGAGTTTCAACGAAAAACCGGTTTAACTGCCGGTTTTTCATTTATTAAATAAAGCGGAGAAAGGATTGAATTATTATGGCATTAGTACCCTATGTTGTTGAACAGACAAACCGAGGCGAGCGTTCTTATGATATTTTCTCCCGCCTTCTTAACGACAGAATTATCGTTCTCTCCGATGAGGTAAACGACACAACCGCAAGCATCGTTGTTGCACAGCTCCTTTTTCTTGAGGGTCAGGATCCCGATAAGGATATCAGCCTTTATATCAACAGCCCCGGCGGTTCTGTTACCGCAGGTATGGCAATTTATGACACAATGCAGTATATTAAGTGTGATGTTTCAACTATCTGCATGGGTATGGCTGCATCCATGGGTGCATTCCTGCTTTCATCAGGCGCAAAGGGCAAGAGATTTGCTCTTCCCAACAGCGAAATCATGATCCATCAGCCCCTCGGCGGTGCAAGAGGCCAGGCAACAGAAATCAAGATTGTTGCAGACCACATTCTTAAAACAAGAGAAAAGCTCAACAAAATTCTTGCTGAGAACACAGGCAGAAGCATCGAAGAAATCGCCAGAGATACCGAAAGAGATAATTATCTCACAGCTCAGGAGGCTATGGAATACGGCCTTGTTGATAAGGTAATTGAAAAAAGATAACTAATCCCACAGGAGGCAAACTATGCCCAGAGATGATGAAAAGAAGGTTTCATGTTCGTTTTGTTATAAAACACAGGATCAGGTTGAAAAGCTTATAGCAGGTCCCAATGTTTATATCTGCAACGAATGTATTGACCTTTGCTGCTCGATAATCGAATCCGAGCCTTCGCATAAAAAACACCGCTCGGCTGATCTGACAACCCTTCCGAAGCCTGTTGAAATCAAGGCAAAGCTTGATGAATATGTTATCGGTCAGGATGCGGCAAAAATTGCGCTCAGCGTTGCAGTTTATAATCATTATAAAAGAATAGAGAGCAAGGGCATTTCCGATGTCGAGATTCAGAAAAGCAACATTCTTCTTCTCGGTCCCACAGGTGTTGGTAAAACAATGCTTGCACAGACTCTTGCAAAAATTCTTGATGTGCCTTTTGCCATTGCGGATGCAACTACTCTCACTGAAGCAGGTTATGTTGGCGAAGATGTTGAAAACATTCTTCTCAGAATTATTCAGGCGGCAGACTTTGATGTTGAAAGAGCCGAAAGAGGCATCATCTATGTTGACGAGATTGACAAAATCGCCCGCAAGAGCGAAAATCCGTCAATAACAAGAGATGTAAGCGGCGAAGGTGTTCAGCAGGCGCTTCTCAAGATAATTGAAGGAACGGTTGCGAATGTTCCTCCTCAGGGCGGCAGAAAACATCCTCAGCAGGAGTTCATTCAGATTGACACATCAAACATTCTCTTCATCTGCGGCGGTGCATTTGATGGAATTGAAAAGATAATCGAAAAGCGCTCTGAGGGTTCAACTCTCGGTTTTGGCGCACAGATAAAGAGCAAGGCTGAAACAGCAAAAGAAAATCTCATGGAAAAAGTTATTCAGCAGGATCTCGTGAAGTTTGGACTCATTCCCGAACTTGTCGGCAGAATGCCTGTTGTAACAACTCTTCGTGAGCTTGATAAGGATGCGCTTGTAAAGATACTTACAACTCCCAAGAATGCAATTGTAAAGCAGTATAAAGAGCTTTTCAGACTTGACGATGTTGAGCTTGAATTTGACGATACAGCACTCGAAGCAATCGCAGAAAAAGCGCTTGAAAAGAAAACGGGCGCAAGAGGACTTCGTTCAATTATCGAAAGTGTTCTTATGCCGATTATGTATACAGTTCCTTCTGAGGCAACCGTTGAGAGAGTTTGCATAACATCGGCTTGCGTAAATGACGGAGTATCTCCGATTATTGAACGCAACCCCGAAAGAAAAAAGGTTAAAGTAACTCCTCCGCCGAAGGTAACAAAATCAGGCAAAGTAGGATAAAATTAACGGACTGTTCATTCCGAACAGTCCGCTTTTTTAATCTCTTGTAACGGTTTTAACCCAGTTGAAGCTGTTGACTTTAACAAGCGCAACTGCACATTTCAGCACTTGGTCTGCTTTGAGGCAGGCAAAGGTGACAACAACGGGGAATTTAAAAACGAAGGCGCTCAGCGCACTCAAGGGCAAAACGATAAGCCACATGAAGATAATATCATTTTTGAGAACAAAAGATGTTTCTCCGCCGCCTGATACTATTCCGCAAAGCGCGGGAGCTTCATAAGCAGTTCCGATTATCGTTACCGAAAGCACCCATATAAATTGATTGGTGATGTCAATCGTTTCGGGCGATGCATCATAAAAATCAATGATAAGATTTTTAGTGAGAAGCAGAATGCCGCTTGATATAACGCCGATTCCTAGGAAAATGAGCTGCAAATTTTTGCTTCTTTTCTTTATAATTTCCATGGGTTTGTTTTCGCCGATAGTTTTTCCGATAAGCACGCAGGCAACGTTGCTTGATGCATAACAGATAACTGTTGCAACCTGGAAAATAGTTGTTGCAATGCTGTTTGCAGCAATTGCGCTTTCGATGAGTCTGCCGATAATTGCTCCTTGAATGCTCATCGCAATTCCCCAGGAAACGCTGCTCATCATAAGCGGAAGCCCTGTTTTGAAATAGTCTTTGACCATTTGTTTATCGGTTATAAATAAATCTTTTATCTTCATTTTCAGTTTTTTATCAATGAACAAAAGATAAATAACCGTAACAACAAATTCAATAAATCGTGAAATGAGAGTTGCAACTGCGGCGCCTCTTATTCCCATTTCGGGTGCGCCGAATTTACCGTAAATGAGTGCGTAGTTAAGAAAAATGTTAAATGCAAAAGATGAAAGCGAAACATAAAAACCTATTTTTACCGTTTCAACGCTTCTTAATATGGAAAGAATAATTGTTGAAAGGGTAAACATCAGATATGTATGCTTTATGATGTCGAGATATTCAACCGCTTGAGCAATAACAGCTTCCTTGTCTGTGAAAAGGCGGATAAGAGTTTCGGGAGCAACTGTTGCAAAAAGAAAAATCAGAGCGGTGAAAATTATTCCAAGCCATATTGCAACAGAGGAAACCTTGTGAATCGGTTTTGTTTCTTTTTTTCCCCAATATTGCGAGGCGATAACTGCCATTCCCGAAGAAATACCCGATGCCGCCATGTTGAGGAAAAACTGAATGTTGTTGCAGATTCCGACACCGCTGAGCGCTGTTTCGTTGTATGCGCCCATCATAATCGAGTCTGCAAGGTTAACGCCGAATGCAATGAGATTCTGACCTGCCATTGTCAGCGTCATGATAATGAAAGCTTTGTAAAAAGCCTTGTCCGAAATTTTCTTTCCCATATTTTCTCTCCGACTAAAAAGTTATCTAAAGTATATCACCGAAAAATCCGAAACACAAGAAAAAATTATGCATTTCTTAATAAAAGCATAAGAAATTTATTCTAAATCAGAAAAAAGCAACATTAAACAGGTGATATAATTTACCGTAAGGAGTTGAAAAAATGAACGTTTATGATTTTGACAATACAATTTATAAAGGCGAATCGGGAGTTGACCTGTTTCTTTATTTTCTGAAACGTGACCCGAAGCTCATAGCC
The DNA here is from genome assembly GCA_045631105.1 of Acutalibacteraceae bacterium. Taxonomy (GTDB): domain Bacteria; phylum Bacillota; class Clostridia; order Oscillospirales; family Acutalibacteraceae; genus CAG-177. Next base: position 8,655 of record JAZQTZ010000062.1, on the reverse strand, counting down.
GCTCTTCCTTGGGCGATAAGCTGCATTGCAAGATATAAAGCAACAAAAATGACTCTCGATGAGGCTCTGAATAAATATGCGGGAGTTATTGAAGGCTATGCCGCAAAAATTGATGATATTGAAGGAAATGTTTCAAAGTTCTGGGATAAGAACATCAAAAAAATAAAGCCGTTTTATTATGAGCAAAGGCAGGAAGATGATATTATCATATCAGCTTGCGTTGATGTTGTGCTTGAGGAAATCTGCAAAAGAATAGGCATAAAAAACTATGTCGGGTCTGCAGTTGACCTTGAAAAAAGAAAACTTCTCAATTTCTGCTACAGAGAAAACAAGGTCAAAGTTTTCAAAGAAAAATTCCCCGATGCGGTAATCGATAATTTCTATACGGATTCATATAACGACCAACCTATGATAGACCTTGCGAAAAATGCCTACCTCGTAAAAGGCGATAAGATTATAAAAATCAAATAAAAAATATACCTCCTCAAAAATCAGAAGTGATTTTCGGGGAGGTTATTTTCAGTTGGTTTCAGTATATTTTTCAGCCTGAAGATTGAACATATAGGCGTATTTTCCGCCGAGTGCCATGAGTTCATCATGTGAACCGCTTTCGACTATTTCGCCGTTTTCAAGCATATAAATAACGTCTGCCATAACGGTTGTTGAAAGTCTGTGCGAAATAAAAATAACGGTTTTGTCTGCGGCAGCTCTTGACATTGCATCGTTGAGTGCATATTCGGAAATGGGGTCAAGGTTTGCGCTGGGTTCGTCAAGAATTGCAAACGGACATTTTTTATAGAATGCTCTTGCAACAGCAACTTTCTGACCTTCACCGCCCGAAAGCGAAAGACCGTTATCGTCAAATTCACGAAGCAGAATTGTGTCTGTGCCGTTTTTAAGTTCTTTGCCGAAACTGCTTTCTTTCAGAGCATCAAGAACTTTTTCTTTGTCGGGATGGTCATTCATAGCAACATTTTCGCCGATTGTTGCTCCGAAAAGTGAAAAATCCTGGAAAACAGCGGCATAATTTTCATGATAAGAGGGGATATCCCAATCTTTTATATCTTTTCCGTCAACCGTGATTCTGCCTTCGGTAACATCATAAAGTCTTAAAATCAGATTGGTGAGAGTTGTTTTGCCGGCGCCGTTATATCCGACCAGCGCAATTTTCTGATAAGGCTTTATTTCAAGATTGATATTCTTGAGAGTCGGTTTGTTGTTACCGGGATAGGTGAATGAAACATTTTCAAGCTTGATAGTTGCGGGCTTGTCAAAAACCTTTTTAACTTCGCCGCCGATGATTTTTTCTTTTGCGCTCATGAACTTTCTGAATTTTTCGATATAAAGACCGTTTTCGCGCAGATTAATCGAAAACCAGCTTGTGAGGTCAAAAACGCATCGGCTGACAGAGTTTGCACCGTTGAAGGTTGCGGCAAATTCGCCGAGTGTGATTTCTTTGGTGACGATTGCTTTGTAACCCATATAGAGGGCGATTCCGAGATAAACGAGCAATGTCATCGGCAAAGCTTCCTGACAGAAATAAAGCTGCCACTGTTTTCTCAGAAAAGGTCCGATTGTAGTGATTCTGTCGATAACGTTTCTGTTATATCTTCTTTCAATCATTTCGCCTGCGGGGTTGAGCCTTAATTCCTTGGCATAGTCCTGAAGATAGAAAACTCTGCTGAAATAAAGATTTTTTCTGTCAAGAGGAGTCATGGCTTCGGTGCGTTTAACATTTACCTTTGCAATGAGTCTGCCGATGGGAATCATTATTGCAACGCAAAGGAAGATGAAAACGAGACAGAGAGGGTCGATTGATGCAATAACAGCGGTTATTGAAATGATTGATGTGAGAAGTCGTGTGATATCCTGGGCATCGGAAAGAACTCTGTCAACTCGTTCGTACATTGATGTCATCGCAAGAACGAGGTCGTTATAATATGCAGGGTTATCGTATGCTTCGAAATCCATTTTTGCGGCTTTGTCATAAATCTGTGAATAGAGTTTATAATTCAGTCTTTCACGCTGTTTCGGAAGAAAAATTTCGTAGAAAACCGTGCTTCCGATTGTGCCGACGATAACTATCAGCGCAAAGATTCCGCAGGCAATTCCTGCTCTGTAAAAATCAACGCCCGAGGTTACAACGTCGATAATATATTTGAGAAGAACGACGTTTGAAAGTATCCACGGAACATTCGATAAGACATCAAAGAAAATATAGAAGAAAAGAAGACCCGGAGCGTTTTTGGCAATGAAGCCGAGCATATAAAGGTTGTTTCTGAATGTGCCGTAGCTTTTTTCTGCTTTTTTGTTTTTCTTATTCTTATTCTTATTCTTATTCATTCTCCGACACCTCCTCTTTATATCCCGATGCCTGAAGAGTGAACATCTCATTGTATTCTCCGCCGAGAGCCATAAGCTCTTCATGGGTGCCTGATTCTATGAGATTGCCTTTTGCAAAAACAAGGATTCTGTCCGAACGTGTTGCGCTTGAAAGACGGTGGGAAATATAGAAGACCGTTTTCCCTTGTGTGCCTTCCATGAGTGCATCATACATCTTGCTTTCCGCAACGGGGTCGAGCGCCGATGAGGGTTCGTCAAGAATTGCAATCTCAAAATCCTTTGCAAACATTCTTGCAATTGTAACCTTCTGAGATTCACCGCCCGAAAGGAGTGCACCCTGATTGTCGAATTCTCTGGTCAGAAGGGTATGTTCTTTTTCGGGAAGAGTCTGAATTTTAGCAAAAACACCGCTCTGTATAAGTGACTTGTTTGCGCGGTCAATGTTGTCTTCATTAACTTCTTCGATGAGAACGTTCTCTGCAACCGTCATTGCAAAAATTCTGTAATCCTGGAAAACGCTTGCAAACTTATCTCTGTATTTGAGAAGGTCATATTCTTTTATGTTTATTCCGTTATAAAGAATTTCACCTTCTGTAACGTCATACAGACGCATGATGAGTTTTGAAAGAGTGGTTTTACCTGCACCGTTATGACCGACAACAGCAAAGGTTTCACCCTTGTTGATTCTGAACGAAATATTGTTGAGAGTGTTTTTATCGTTGCCTTCATATCTGAATGAAACATTTCTGAATTCGAGACTCTCAAAGTCACCCGGTTCAATTCCGCCTCCGACAAGCTTCGGTTCATAATCAAGGAAATCCCTCATATTCTGAACCCATAAGCAATGCTTTTGCTGCATTGCAAAATAGCGGGCAAGCTGATTGAGCTTGTTTCTCGTTGTTGTGATTGCGGAAATAAGAACGGAAAAGTTTGCAATGTCAAGATTTTGAAGCACCATAAGTCTGTAGCAGCCGTATCCGAAACCGCCGCCGACGGGAATAATTTCACCGAGGAAATCGGCAAGCGCTTCGATAATCGCAACTCTCCAGCCGTATTTTCTTATAACTCCGATTTTTCCGTCAATGGCATTTTTGAATCGTTTTTTTATAACATCGAAAATTCCCGTTGTTTTGATTTCTTTTGCAAAATCCTTGAGAAGAATTGTTCTTTTTGTGTAGTCCTTCTGTCTTTCGAAAGGAGTCCATTCCTTTTCTGCTTCAAGCTCAATGTTGTTTTTCTTTACTCTGAGTGCGATAACAAGAATCGGGCAGAAAATGAAAAACAGCAGGAACGGGTCAATCGAAATGAGATAAAAGACAAGCAAAACAAGACTCACAACAGAACCGATTGTCCATGCAGAGCCTTCGATTATTCTTTTGAAACCGCCTTTTTCAACAACCCAGGTTGCTCTGTTATAGTTATCGAAGAAATCGGGATTTTCATAACAGCCGAGCTCAACCTCCTGAGCTTTTTTGAAAATAAGGCTGTTTATGTAGCTTTCGCATTTGATTTCAAATTTTGTTCTGACCGTATACATATCGATATATGCGAAAAGGTCAACAAACACCTTGCCGAAAACAATAATGCACATCTTGATTGCAAATTCCTTGAAAGTTCCGTTGCCTTCAATGATTGAAAGGGCAGTCTGCAAAAACATAATACCTATAACAAAGGAATAATAAACATTCTCAAGAATATATGCAAGATATATTATTATCAATGACAGAGGTGCACTTTTCCATGCACATTTGAGCATGAAGGCAGTATTTCGGAAAATATGTGCCTTCTGCTTTTGCTTTTTTCCTTTTTTCATATTTCCTCCAAAATTCGCAGATAAAGAAATTTTACTCCACAGAAATCCGATTGTCAAGAATATAATAAGGTTTATTATATATAAATAAATAATTATTGACAGAGATTTGATTTTGCTTTATGCTATTAGTGTATATTTTAAAATATAGGAGAAACATCATGAAAAAACCTAATCTTTATTTTGGAGAATTCAAACAGTATGACAAAATCTTCATCACGGCTGATAACGGCGTTGATGTTGAAAACGTAACATCCGTTGCATTTGAGGGCGAAACCCTCTATATTGCGCAGCCTGATTGTCTTATCGAATATGCCGACGGAAAATATAAGAAGCATAATGCGGTTGTTTCAAAGCTTTTCACAAGAAACGGAAAGCTTTATGCTGCTGCAGGAAATTCACTTGCTGAAATCAAAAAGGGCAAAATCAAGAAGCTTGCAGATTTTGATTCTCCCGTAATCGATATGTCCGTTGCTCTTGATAATTCCGTATGGCTTATCACCGAAAAAGAGCTTTATCTTATGAATGACGGTGAATTCACTTCTGTTGTCGGTCTTCCCGAAAATACTGTTTGCCTTGCAGCTCTTGATAATAAATCAAAGTACGGCGAAACAGTTTATATCGGATGCACTGAAGAAGGTCTTCTTTCAATGAAGGGCAAACGCCGCCATTGGGCAGAGCTTACCCCCGATATGTCGGGCGTGCTCAGCAAGAAAATCAACTGCGCAGCAATCGACGGCCTCGGTCATCTCTGGGTCGGTTCAGATGAAGGTCTTAATATCTACGACGGCAGGAACTATTGGTTCAACGGCAACGATTTCTATTCTGTACCCGACGGTTCATTCAACGATATGTATTTTGCCGCTGACGGAAAGAAGTATTTCGCAACAAACACAGGTATCATCACTCTTATTGAAGGCAAGATTTCTTATTTCTCCTACGGTGCATGGCTCATGCATCCCACAGTAACAAAGCTTGCTGTTTCCGATAACGGCACTATTGCGGCAGTTACTCCCAGAGGCATCAGCCTTATCACTTCAAAGTATATGACCCTCGAAGAAAAAGCAAAGCATTATGATGAATATGCTGTTAAATATTACACAAGAAACGAAGGCTATCAGGTTTCAAGAAAGCTTCGCAAATACGGCGATATCGAATCGGGTTGGCTTCCCAATTCTGATAATGACGGTCTTTTCACAGGTCTTTACTGCGCAAGCCAGTGTTTCCGTTATGCCGTAACAGGCGATGCTGAAGCAAAGGCAAACGCAAAGAAGGCTGTTGAAGCAATGATTAAGCTTACCGAAATTACAGGCAAAAAAGGCTTCACAGCAAGAGCAACAAGATATTCACATGAAGAAAACTTTGCAACAGGCAACAGAGAAGAATGGCATTTCTGCGAAAACAATCCCGATTGCGAATGGCTCGGCGAAACCTCGAGCGACGAAATGACAGGTCACTATTTTGCTTACGGCATTTATTTCGACCTTGTTGCAGATGAGAAAGAAAAGAAGAAAATCGCAGAGGTTGTTAAGAATATCACCGATCATATCCTTGATAATAATTTCCATCTCACCGATGTTGACGGCGTACCCACCACATGGGCAAACTGGGAACCTGACCTTCTCAACAACGACGACAGATGGTATTTCGAAAGAGGAACAAACTCTCTTGAAATCCTTTCTTTCCTCAAAACTACATATCATGTAACAGGCGAAGAAAAGTATAACGAAGTTTTCGATATGCTCATCAAAAAGCATCATTACGCAATGAACTGTATGCAGTATAAGGTTGAAGACGGACACGTTGCTCATATCGACGATCAGCTCGACTTCACAAATATTTATCCCCTTGTTGTTTATACCGAAAACAGCGCTCATAACGAAATCTTCAAGATGGGTCTTACCCACCATTGGGAATATGAAAGAGTTGAGCGTTCACCCATGTTCAATATCGTTTACGGCGCACTTACAAACAATTGCTGTGACATTGAAAATGCGGTTAAGTCACTTTCAGAAATGAACCTTGATCTCATCAGATGGCCCATGTATAACAGCTACAGAAAAGATATTGTATGGGACACAGAGCAGGAAGCTATGGGTATTCCCGCTCAGCTTAAATATCCCGTTGAATATTCATCAAGAATTCTTGTTCATTATGACGGCAATCAGTTCGTCTGCGATTCAGGTGCTGAAGAATTTGTTGATATCAACAAAAAAGAGGTTAACCGCACATCAACTCTTCCCGGTACAGGTGCAAGCGGTAAGAGCGCAGAAATGCCTTATATCTATCTTCTTCCTTATTGGATGGGCAGATACCACGGTCTTATCGGTGATTAATTTATAATGCAAAAATCCGAAATGGGGTACTGAAATGAAAAGATATTTTGCGGTAATTATAACTCTTATCCTTGCATTATCGGTTTTATCGGGTTGCGGTGAAAATGAACCTGCAACAACTCCCGAATCAACAACGGCTTATACGGAAATAACCGAAGCTGTAATTGAAAATGTTGAAGAGGTTACGGAAGATGTTTCCGTAGAAACTCTTTCCGATAATATCTCCGAAACCGTTGTTCAGACTTCTGCGGAAGAAACAACCGAAAAACCTGCACCCTCAACGGTTGAAGAGATTGTTGCCTATTTCAACACAAGCGTGAACAAGATAAAGCCTACCGCCAATAAGGTTGTCAAGAATTATGAAAAGCGCACCGTGAATGAAGATAAGGTTATTTTCCCGGCAGGTCTTGAATCAACGGCTGAAAACATGATGGCGAGCTTTATGAAGGATGATAACGACCCTATTATTTATGAAACAAGGGAAGATATCACAAATGAATTTGTCGTTCCCGAACAAAGTTATTCAAGCCGTCTTGACCCTTCATGGGTAAAGAACGCAACAGTAACCGATAAGGGAGCGCAGTATGTTGTTCATATAAAGCTCAAGGACCAGGAAAATCCGTCAGCAGGTAACGGCGTCGGTGCAGTTTGTGATGTTATAGAGGTTGCCGAGGTTGCCGAAAAAGCATCTTTTGTTGAAAAGTTCTCAACAGTCTATTATAACTGTGAAATTATTGCAACGGTTGATAAAGCAAGCGGAAATGTTGTCCATATCAGATATATAACTCCCGTTGCGCTTGAAATGACGGTCAATATGTTCGGAACTCATGATGTTTCAGTCGGTTTTACCTTTGAAAAGGATTTTTCAATAACCTATTAAGGAGTAATTATGACTTCATTATTTCTTACCTTTAAAAATATAATTAACGGAGTTATTGCGGCTTTTATGCTCATTCCCATTATGCTGACTATGGGTGATGCAGGCGACCCGAACACTCCCGTTGAAACATATCCCGACTCAACAAATCCTTATATAACTGAATATCTGAGCCCCGATATTGCGGCTCACCGTTCGGGTGCGGGAGTTGCGCCGCAGAATACTCTCATGGCATTTGAGAATATTCTTGCCAATGCCGAAACTCTTGGCGTTGATACCCTTGAGTTCGATGTTCAGATTACCAAAGACGGCGAGCTTGTTCTTCTTCATGACCTCACCTATGACGGAACAACAAATGCCGAAGAAGCATTCGGCAGAAAGAATGTAAGTGTTTCTTCAATAACGCTTGAAGAAGCGCAGGTTCTTAACCTCGGTGAGAATTTCAAGCTTGACGGTGAATATCCTTACAGAGGTCTGAGAGGGGAGGATATTCCCTATAACCTCAGGGTTGTGACCTGCGATGAAATAATTGATTATGTTGAGGCAAACAGCAACGGCAAAAAATATAATTATTGCATCGAAATAAAGAGCATCAGTTTTAACAGCTATAAGGCGGTTGATAAGCTTTATTCGATTATATCCGAGAGAAATCTTGAGGACAGAGTTATCTGGTCAACCTTTGCACCCGATACCTCCGCATATATGAAGATGAAATATCCTGAAATTTCAAGAACAGCCGATGCTGTTGAAGCTATTCAGTTTTATTTCTATTTCAGAATGAACTGGAATCTGCAGGATGTCTGCCCATCATATGTTGCGCTTCAGCTTCCTTACGGTTCAAATGCACTCGATAATCTTATCAATCTCGGAACAAGAGAGATGCTCAATTATGCGCATAAAAACGATATTGCCGTTCAGTATTGGACAATCAACAATGAAGACGAGGTGAAACTCCTCGCAGAAAACGGCGCCGACTGCATCATGACGGATTATCCGCAGATGGCTTATGAAACTGTAAATTCAATTGGAAAATAAAGAAAGACCTGCCGCTCGGCAGGTCTTTCTCTTTGCATTATTTTTTGAAATTCTTCTTGAAATCTGTCTTGATTCCGTGAACTTTGTTATAAGGCATGAGCATTCCTTCGGTCATCATATTGCCCATTTTCGCCTTGATTTTCGGGGAGGAAACCAATCCGCCGACGAGATACATCGCAATCATCTTCGCCCTCTGTTTCTGGGGGAAATCATACTGTCCGTGTTCTTTGTAGAATTTGTGGTCAGCCTTCATC
>JAZQTZ010000061.1:0-8848 GCA_045631105.1 Acutalibacteraceae bacterium | reverse complement strand
GCTTTACCTGAACATCGAAGATTGAATTCGGGTCGAGGCTGATACCTGTCTTGCTTTTTACAAGCTTTGCAAAATCCTGCTTGTTTGAGGTCTTAATCTTGCGGAGTTCATCAAGCACAGCCGTGTCATCGGCATACTGACGGAGCTTTGAAAGTTCGCTTGCGTCGTAGATGAATCCGTCACCGATAATTCCCTTGAGTGACTTTGTAAGTCCGGGGTTTGCCTGACAGAGCCAGCGGCGGTGGGCAATACCGTTTGTGACATTTGTGAATTTATCGGGTTCGAGTGTGTAGTATTCACGGAAAATAGTGTCCTTAAGAATCTGGCTGTGGAGAGCGGAAACACCGTTTACCTTGTGGCATACTGCAACGCAGAGATTTGCCATACGGACTGCACCGTTTGCGATGATTGCCATTCTCTCAACTCTGCCTGCGTCACCCGTTGCGTCCCAGATTTTCTTTCTGAAGCGGTTGTCGATTTCCTTGACAATCTGATAAATTCTGGGAAGAAGACGCTTAAATAAATCCTCGCCCCAGCATTCAAGAGCTTCTGCCATAACGGTGTGGTTTGTGTAAGCGCAAACCTGTTCAACGATTGAATATGCATCGTCCCAGCCGTAGCCGCATTCGTCGAGCATAATTCTCATAAGTTCGGGAATTGCAAGGGTGGGATGAGTGTCGTTGATATGGATTGCATTCTTTTCTGCGAAGTTTTCGAGTGAACCGTAATCTCTCAGGTGGCGCTGAACGATATCCTGAACAGATGCGGAAACAAGGAAATACTGCTGACGAAGACGAAGGCTCTTGCCTTCCTGATGGTTATCGGCAGGATAAAGAACCTTGCTGATAACTTCTGCCATAGCCTTTTCTTCCATGGCTCTCATGTAGTCGCCCTGGTTGAACATCGCCATGTCAATGCCGTCAACCTTTGCTGACCAAAGGCGGAGAACTGCTGCGCCCTTGCCGTCTTTTGCAGCAACCATCATATCATAAGGAACAGCCTTGACTGTTCTGCAGCCGACCATTTCAACATGGTGATAGGGACCGTCCCAGTTATCAACAACTTCACCCTCGAACTTAACTTCAACGGTTTTGTCCTCTCTGGGAACGAGCCATACTTCGCCGCCGGGAAGCCAGAAATCGGGCATCTCGGTCTGCCAGCCGTCAATGATTTTCTGCTTGAAAATGCCGTATTCATAAAGAATTGAGTAACCCATGCCTCTGTAGCCCTGGTTTGCAAGAGCATCAAGATAGCAGGCTGCAAGTCTTCCGAGACCGCCGTTACCCAGACCCGCATCCGGTTCGCAGTCATAGAGCTTGTCGAGCTTAACGCCGAAGGTTGCAAGAGCACCCTTGGCTGTTTCGGTGAGATTGAGGTTATAGAGAGTATTTTTAAGGGTTCTGCCCATAAGGAATTCCATGCAGAGATAATAAACCTTTTTCTGACCCTTTTCTGCCGAAACTTTATCAAATTCACGGCGTGAATCCCTGACCATATCACGGGCGATTATTGAAAGCACCCTGTAAAACTGGTCATTGGTCGCATCCTTGGGGGAAACGCCGAAAAGGTGGGAGAGCTTTGCGGAAATCATTTCCTCAAGCTGCTTCTTGGTGATTTTCATACTGATTACATCCTCCTAAAACTTATAGCCTTATCACAGATAAAACTATATACCTTATTAGTTTACACTAAAATTGATAGATTTACAACAAATATTTTACAGATAGTTAATTTAAAATACTTGTAACAGATAGAAATTTAGGATATAATATTAAAAAAATTTGTAAAAAATGTTTAAATCGAATAATTTTGCATATTTAAGGTGATTTTATTGAACGAATTTTATTCTGCACCTCAAGAATTTTATCTTCGTGAACAAAATGAAAAAAGGGGTATAAAATATATCGGACGGATTGCAGGACTCTGCATAATCGGATATGTTATCATTCAGAATATCCTCTCGATTTTGCTTTTTATGGGACCCCTCGGCGCAGTTTATGAATCTGACCCCGATTTCCAGAGCGTTGCGGCAATATTTTTCTCGATTGCAGGCATTCTTCTTCCCTTCGGCATCGGCGGACATTTCATAAAAAAACGCACGGGTGCCGATATCTATAACCTCGGAAAACCTGTTGATACAAGGCTTATGCTTGCGGCGATACCTTTCGGATTTTTCATTTGTCTTGCAGGCAATTATGTGACGGGTCTTTTCGTCAACGCCATGGACACCATCGGAATTCATCTCACATCCCCCGAATATGAAGTTCCGAGCGGATTTGCAGGCAGACTCATCTATATTGTTTCAATCGCCGTTGTTCCTCCGCTTGTTGAGGAATTTGCAATAAGAGGTGTAATCATGCAGCCTCTGAGAAAATACGGCGATAAGTTTGCGATTCTTGCTTCTGCCCTTGTTTTTGCCGTGCTTCACGGAAACCTCATTCAGGCTCCGTTTGCGCTCATTGCAGGCATCGGAATCGGATATGCGGTCTGCATAACAAACAGCGTTTGGACGGGCGTGCTTATTCATACTGCGAATAACCTTTATTCCGTCATTCTCGAATTCATGATTGAGGCAATACCCGACGAAGCCTTGCTCGACAAAATATATTTTATAACAATGCTTGTTCTTTATGCGGTTTCAATCGGCGGTTCGGTTGTTTTTGTTATTCTGAGAAAACGCCGCAGATTAATGCCGTCATTCGGTGTGCTTTCCGAACGCAGAAAAATGTTTTCGTTCGTATGGAGCATTCCGATGATTATCGCTCTCGCCGTTATGTACGGAATCACGAAAAATTTTGTTGAATTAGGATAAAAAAAGCTGCTTCACGGTAAAGTGAGGCAGCTTTTGATTTATTTTTCAGCAACAGCGGGTTCGGATGAATCTTCATTTTCCTGAACGGGTCTGAACATGTTGAAAGCGTGTTTTTCGATGTCGATAACAACCTTGTTGTCGTCGCCGCCGTATTCGCCGTCAAGAGTCCAGGGCAGGGGTGAGCCGTCAAGAGTTTCGATTTCGATATGTGAACCTTTAACGAGCTTTATGTATCTTTCGTCAAAATCACGTTTGAGTGCGCTGGTAAGAGTTGAAGCCCAGCCTTTGACCGTTTTGGGATTTTCAACAAGCAGAACTTCGAATTTGCCGTCATTGATGCAGACGAGATTTTTATCAAGATGAATAACCTTTGCGATAACGTAGGAGTTTGAAACGGAACCGAAAACATATTCTCCTTCAAAAACCTGACCGTCAACAACAACACGCATCGGAATCGGATGGATATCCTTGATTTCCTTTGCAGCTTCATAGAAATATGCGAATCTGCCGATTTTGTTTTTGAGGCTCTGGGGAGCGGCATATGAGCATTCGGTGAGCGCACCGAATGATGCAACATAGGTGAAATATTTTCCGTTGAATTTTCCGATATCATAGGAGAGAGCATCTTCGCTGACGATGAGCTGAGCCGCCTTTCGGGCTTTCATGGGAAGACCGAGAGTGTTGCCGAGATCGTTTGTTGTGCCTGCAGGGATATAACCGATAAGAGGTTTCTTATCGAGCGCCATAATACCGTTCATCATTTCGCAGAAAGTGCCGTCGCCGCCTCTGCAGATAACGATATCGTAATCCTTGCCGAAATCACGGGCATAGGTTGTTGCATCGCCTGCTTTGGTGGTGTTGAGAACGGTTATGCCGTAACCCTCCATGCCGAAAATATTGGTTGCTTCAAGAAGGTCATCGTTGATTTTGTTTCTGCCCGAACGGGGGTTTATAATCATGAGAAGCATCTTTTTCATCGGAAAATACCTTTTCTTTCACGCACGGAACATACAGTCCCGAACAAAATTTGACCTATTGTAACATAAAAACCACGGATATGCAAGTCAATATTTAAACGAAGAATAATAAAGCGAGAATATGTATAAAGATAGATAAACACAAACGGGTTTTCGGATAAAAGCGTTTTTATTGACAAGCCGTGTTAAAAAGAATATAATTTTCAATGCAAACGGGCCCGTAGCTCAGTTGGGAGAGTGCTACATTCGCATTGTAGATGTCGTGGGTTCAACTCCCATCGGGTCCACCAAAACAAGGTTCATGCCGACAGGCGTGGACTTTGTTTTTTGCCAAGAATAAGACCATGCCCGTCGGCATGGTCTTTGTTTATTTTGTCAGTTTGACACAGCATTCTATATGATTTGTGTGAGGGAACATGTCTACGGGGCAGATTTTTTTGACTTTATAGCCTTTTTTAATCAGCATCTCCAGATCCCTTGCGAGGGTTTCGGGGTTGCAGGAGATATAGACAACCGTTTTCGGGTTGGTGACGGCGAGAGCTTCGATGAATTTTTTTGTGCTTCCCGAACGGGGAGGGTCCATGAAAACAACGTCGAATTTTTCGCCCTCATCTGCCGCTTTGTGCATGAAATCGCTTGCATCGTCGCAATAGAAATATGTGTTGCCGACATTGTTGCGTTTTGCGTTGAAAATCGCATCCTTAACAGCATCGGGATTGAGTTCAACGCCGATAACTCTGCCTGCGGTTTTTGCGGCAACAAGTCCGATTGTTCCGATTCCGCAGTATGCGTCAAGCACCGAGCTGTTTTCGTCAAGCTCCGCAAGTTCCATGGCCTTGTTATAGAGTTTTTCGGTCTGAACGGGGTTTATCTGATAGAAAGATTTCGGTGAAATTCTGAAAATTCTGCCGCAGAGGGTATCTTCGATATAGCCGTTGCCGTAAAGAACTTCTTCCTTGTCGCCGAGAACAAGATTTGTCTTTTTGGGGTTGATGTTGAGAACAACCGTTGTTATTTCGGGATGCTTTTTCAGCAGTTCGGTTGTGAATTTCTTTTTCATGGGGAAAATTCCGCTTGCACCGACGAGAACAACCATAACCTCGCCGCTTGTGAAGCCTCTTTTAACAAGAACATGGCGCAGGAAACCCGTTCCTCTGTCCTCATCATAAGTCCAGATTTTGAATTTCGGGAGCATGTTGCGGATGTCAACAATGATTTCGTCGGCAATTTTATCCTCGGTCATGCAGCTGTCAACGGAAACGATTCTGTGAGTGCCCGACTGATAAACGCCCGAGATGATTTTGCCGCTTTTTGTTCTTCCGAAAGCCGCCTGAACCTTGTTTCTGTAATTATAGGGGTTATCCATGCCGATGATTTTATCGACCTTGCCGAATTTTTTCAGCAAAATCTCGCACCTTGCCTGTTTCCATTTGAGCTGGCGGTCATAAGTCATATTCTGAAGCTGACATCCTCCGCATTTTTTTGCGAGCGGACAGGCATCGGGATTAGTTTTAAGATTTGATTTCTGTGACACGGCGCACCTCTTTATATTTCTTAATCTTTTGAAATTATAACATTACGGATTAAATTATACAATACCTTATTTTCTATTGACTTTTATTTGATTATTGATATATACTTTATTTAATTAACCGACAGGAGGTTTCGGAATGACAAAAGAAATCGCAAGACAGAAAGCGAAAGAATTAGTTGCAAAAATGACTGTTGAGGAAAAAATTTCTCAGCTTCTTTATAATGCGCCCGCAATTGAAAGACTCGGAATAGACGAATATAACTGGTGGAACGAGGGTTCACACGGTGTTGCAAGGTCGGGAACTGCTACTGTTTTTCCCCATGCAATCGCAATGGCTTCAACATTTGACCCCAATCTCATTGAAGAGGTTGCCGATGTTATTTCAACCGAGGGCAGAGCAAAATATAACAAGCACGTTAAATACGGTGACCATGATATTTTCAAGGGTCTGACTTTCTGGGCGCCCAATATCAATATTTTCCGCGATCCCCGTTGGGGCAGAGGTCAGAAAACCTTCGGCGAAGACCCCTTCCTTACAGCTGAACTCGGCGTTTCGTTTGTTAAGGGTATTCAGGGCGACGGCGAATTCCTTAAGGCAGGCGCTTGCTCAAAGCATTTTGCCGTTCATTCGGGTCCTGAAAAAACAAGACACGGATTTGATGCCGTTGTTGATATGCACGATATGTGGGAAACCTATCTTCCTGCATTCGAAAAGACAGTAAAATCAGGCGTTGCAGGCGTTATGGGTGCATATAACAGAACAAACAGCGAGCCCTGCTGCGCTCATTCATATCTCCTTGTTGATGTTCTTCGCAAAAAGTGGAACTTCGACGGCTATATCGTTTCCGACTGCGGTGCACTCGGAGATATCTATAAATTCCATAAGTTCGTTGAAACAAAAGCTGAGGCTGCTGCTGTTTCACTCAAGAATACCTGCGACCTCAACTGCGGCGAAACATATGATGCGCTTATTGATGCATACGAAGAAGACCTCGTAACAGAAGAAGAAATCACCGCTGCTGCCGAAAATCTTTTCACAATCCGTTATCTCCTCGGCGAATTCGAACCTGTAAGACCTTATTCCGATATCGGTTTCGATAAGCTTGACAGCAAGGAACATAAGGCTCTCAACCTCAAAACAGCAGAGCAGTGCATCGTTCTTCTCGAAAACAAGGATAACTTCCTTCCTCTTGATAAGAACACAAACAAGAAAATTGCCGTTGTCGGCCCCAACTCGCTTTCCGTTACAGCGCTTGAAGGTAACTATAACGCATATGCATCCGAATATGTAACAGTTGCCGACGGTATCAGAAGAGTTTTCAAGGATGCTGAAATCAGCGTTGAAAAAGGATGCAACTATTGCGACGAATATCTCAACCATTGGGGTGGTTTCCAGAACATGATAAGCGACGGCATCGCAACTGCTGCCGAAGCTGATATAACAATTCTTGCACTTGGTCTTGACCAGTCAATCGAGGGTGAAGACACGGGATATGACAATGATTACACATCATGCGGCGACAAGCGCACACTCTATCTTCCCGCAACTCAGCAGAAGCTTGCGGAAGCAGTCTGCGACGCTTGTGAAAACGTTATTGTTGTTCTTCTTTGCGGAAGCTCAATTGACGTTGGCGAAAAGGTGAGAAACCACGCAAAAGCGGTTATCCACGCATGGTATCCCGGTTCAATGGGCGGTCTTGCACTCGCAAACATTCTTGCAGGTGAAGCAAATCCCTCGGCAAAGCTTCCCATCACAATCTACAAGGGCGACCATGATATGCCCGATTTTGAGGATTATAACATGAAGGGCAGAACCTACAGATACATTGACGGCGATGCACTTTATCCTTTCGGCTTCGGTCTTTCATACACAAACTATAAGTATGATAACGCAAAGGTTGTTTCGGCAGATGCTGAAAAGATAACCGTCAGCGCAGAGGTTGAAAACGCAGGCGGTATCGCAGGCAAGGAAATCGTTCAGGTTTATGCCGCTTATACCGACAGCCGAGTTGCAACTCCGCATTGGCAGCTTTGCTCACTCAGATCCGTTCCCCTTGAAGCAGGTGAAAAGAAAGAAATTTCACTCGATATCGACCGCTACTGGGTGAAGGCAGTTACCATGGACGGCGAAAGAGTTGACCCCGACGGAAAGGTTACCCTCTACATCGGCGGACATCAGCCCGACAGCGTGAGCAACAAACTTCTCGGTTATAATTGCCTTGAAATTGAACTTTAATAAATAATAAAAGCTCTGACTTCATGTGAGGTCAGAGCTTTTGTTTTACTGTTTTCTTATAATCCCGTTTTCAACCGCTGTGTGGGCGCAGAGTTTGAGAATTTCAACAACCTGCTCGGGTACATCGGGGAGCATGAAGCTGTTGCTGAAGATGCTTTCTTCAAAAATCATTTCATAAAAACAAGCGCTTGCAAGATAACAGCCGAGATCGTTTCCGTGATATCCGTCTTCGGTGAGTTTGTCGCCGATGGGGGTGTTTCTTGCGGTCTGCCATGCTCTTCCGCTCGGGATAATCAGGTCGATATCCGCTTCAAGAGAAGCATCTGCATAGGCTTCGGTCAATGCACGGTACATTTCCTGCTGACTTCTGCCGTAGTTTGCAAAGCCTGAATGCTGACATCCGCTTTCGTATGCCCATGTCTGATGGAGCATGATTCTTGCATCGGGTTTCATCATTCTGCAGTATTCCGCAAGCTCCGAAAGATAGGGAGAATAGCTTTCACGGATTCCGCTCAGGTGGCTGCATTGCTGAAGAGTGATAACATCCCAGTCTTCGTCTTCAACCGCTTCGTGGAGCGCAACGCCGTCGGGTCGGCTCATTTCTGTTTCAAACGGAAGATAGATTTCGTAGTCATAAGCATCTTTTTCTTCACGCCAGTTGTTCCAATGCTGTTCAAGTGAACATCCGCCGATGAAAAGATTGCAGAGCAAAAGTTCCTTGCCTGCCGCTTTAGCCATGTGGGGAAGGAATTTATGTGCATTTGTTGAAAAACTGTTGCCTATTGAAAGAACATTCATATTTTTTCACCTTTTGTGATTTTTGAAAGGATGGATTTATCATAATCGTTGTTGCATCTTTCCATCATTACGAAATAGAGAGTAACAAGAAAAAGATAGGGGAACGGAGCGAAGATACCGGGGTTTACGAGCGACATGAGTTCGAGTCCGATATAGGAAAGGAACAGAATTATGTTGAAGAATGTGCGGTTTTTGTGTAATGTTTTTATTCTCAGATAAATAAGATATCCGTAGGCGGCAATTCCTAAAATACCGAAGCTGCCGAAAATCTGAACGGGTGAGCAATGATACCAGCAGAGCGCAAAATCCGCACTCTTATGAACATCTCGGTTGCCCATATAACCTATTCCTCTGCCGAAAAGGGGATTTGCCTTGAAGTCTTCGATTCCTCGGGAAATGAGCTGAAGTCGGATTGAATTTTCGTCGGGGTCAATCAGACGGAGCAGGGTGTAGCTCATCATGTCAATCCATGTTTTGTAGGTGAGAGCGGT
>JAZQTZ010000060.1:0-2670 GCA_045631105.1 Acutalibacteraceae bacterium | reverse complement strand
ATTTATAAAATCGGTCTTCAGCATTTCCATTTCAAGAATCTTGAAAACTTCTTCTCCGTTCCCTATGACGAGGTTGCAAAGAACGGCAAGCCCCGAATGGTTTCAACCTCCTGCAGAGAAATTCTTGATGAATATCTTTCGGTGCATAACGCTCTTGACCGTGAAATCAGCGGCAGACTTATCGTTGAATGATTATGAAGAAAAACAGACCAAAGGGCAACGGATTCTTTTCGGCGTTGCTGATAAACCTCATATTCGTCCTTGTATGGACTATTCCTGCATGGCTTTTGCTTGCGGCACATTTCATTTTCAAAATATCAATCTGGTGGTTTGTTGCCGCACTTGTCGTATGGGTAATCGGCGTTGCGATAAAAACAGCGGTTTTTTCGTGGCTTGTTCACGTCGGCAATATTCCCGATCCGCCCAAAGAAAACAAAAATCCCTATTCATCAACGGGATATAAACCGAATAAATAAGGAGGTAACATATGAAAATTCTGAAAAAAGTCATATCTCTTGCCTTGTGTGCCGTTATTCCTTTCACCCTTGCATCCTGCTCCGATGAAGGCGGCGAAGAAAAAGTTGCTTCAACAACACAAGCTCCGTCAATCGAAAGCACATCGGAGAGCAAAGAAGATTTGTTGGCAAGAGTAATTGAAGCCAATCTTCTTGAAAACCTTCTCAAAAGAAACGAAAGCGTTTCTTTCAAAACGGAATATGACGGCGAATCAACAACGGAGATTTATTTCACAGTCGATTCCGAAACCGTCAGAGCGGTTGATCAGAATCTGTACTATGCAGATGAACACTTGGTTGCTGTTGAATACAAAGGAATGAAGAGTTTGTCTGTTAACGGCGGAAGATTCCGTGTCCGTGCATTTTTTGATGTGTTCGGAACAGAAGAAGAAAATGAAGATAAGCCATGGTATAACGACACAATCGCATATCCGCTCATCAATGATAATCTCAGCCTGAGAGAAGAAACGGATGAATATTACATCTTCGAAAATCTTGGTGACGACCCTGACGATGAGCTGTATATTCAGACCGTTTGCTATGTTGACAAACAAACCCTTAATGTAATTAAAACTGTTCACGACAACGACGGATATGTTGTTGAAGAAGAGTATATTTACAACGAACCGAATGAATTGATGAACGTGCTTGATGATTGGAAAGGCGAAATGAAGACCGTTACGGTTGTGTATGAAACATACAAAGACGGCAATCCCGTAACATATACCGAAGAATATGAAGTTCCGTACAGTTGGGAAGTAATTGCGGATAACAATTTATATGATACCCCTGCATTTTCAGTTTATCTTGACGAAGGCTACACGCAGGAATATGAATATCCGGGTGACGGAATTGATTACACAATCTATGTAACAACTGCGATGGGATAAGGAGGTAATGCCGATGAAAAAAATAACAGCCGTCTTACTTACTTTGATTATGCTTCTCTCATTTGCAGCCTGCGGCGGCAAGGATAAGGTTGAAACAACAACCGATGCACCTTCACAGACCGAAGAAGCAAACACAAAGAGCAACAGCCATGCAAACAACAAAGGCGGAAGCAAAGAGGATGACGGCGGAGATTTGCTGATGACTCTTTATATCGACTGCGATTCTGATGATTACCGGAGTCTGACGGGTAAAATTGAAAGCATAAACACAGGCATTGACCCTCAGACTTCAGCAGGCTGTTTCAGATTTGTTTCACCCAAAAACGGTGTGGCTGTCAGACTTGAAGCAATAATGTGGTCGCCGATTGTTGATGATTTTGAGGTAACCGAAACAATATTCGAAATCTCAACCGAAAAAGACAAAATTTATGAATTTGACTGCTATGTAACCGAAACAATTCCCGATTACAGAATTGTTGCCGAGTACGGAGATATGAAAGCCAAGTATTATCTGGCTATGGACGGCTATGAGGTTGTCACAAAACTGCTTATGGTTGATGAGGGCAACACACCCGAAGAAATAACCGAAGATTCAGCTTTCTATAATCTCTGCGTTGCCCGTGCAGCTTCGAAAGTTTATTACGAAGGATTTGCTGAGCATAATGAACCTGCCGTTGTATGGGATACACTTGCTTATGCTGTAACGCTCAATGAATTCAAAATGAACGGCACGGAAGACTATGTAAATATGATAGGTCTTTCCGAGTGGGAAGCTGATGCTTATTTCAGCACCCTTTATCCTACACTTGACGAAAGTGCTACGGAGCTTACCGAAGACGGCAACGTTGTGGCTGCTCATTTCAGCACAGGCGAAAAATATCTTGTTGAGCCTTACACTTTTGAAAGATTCAGCACAAACGAATTCTACGGAGTTGAGGATAACGGCGACGGAACGTATTCCGTTAAAATCCGCATTGACGATTACAGATTTGAAGGCTATGAAGAATTCGGTCTTGCGGTAATCGTTAAACCCGATGCAAACAGTCCTTTCGGCTACGTAATCACAGATATTGTTGATTGCGAATTGCCCAGAGGATAAGAATAAATTTTTAAAATTATAAACTGATTTCTTGAAAGGAGAAATTCAATATGGGACTTATTAAAGCAGGATTAGGAGCACTCGGCGGAGTAATGGCAGACCAGTGGAAAGAGTTTTTCTACTGTGATTCACTTGAAAACGATGTGCTTATGGTCAAAGGCTCAAA
>JAZQTZ010000059.1:0-17771 GCA_045631105.1 Acutalibacteraceae bacterium | reverse complement strand
CGTCAGAAACAGCGATATAACTCTCCATATAAAACAGCTTGAAGGCAAAAACAGTCACCACATCATCGAAGGCATATTCAAGGCGGTTTCAAGAGCGCTTTGCAAGGCTGTTTTTGAAGATTTGACCCTCGGCGGTGAAATTCCGTCAACGAAAGGACTTTTATAATGATTGCAATTATTGATTACGGTTGCGGCAATCTTTTTTCTCTTTCATCATCGCTTGAAAGCCTCGGTATCGAATGCAAAATAACGGGCGACAAGGAAGAAATTGCGGCAGCGGATAAAATTATACTTCCCGGTGTAGGTGCATTCGGAGATGCGGCAAAAAAGCTTCGTGAATGCGGCATGGATAAGCTTATCTGTGAACTTGCATCCGAAGGAAAACCCATTCTCGGCATCTGCCTCGGAATGCAGCTTCTTTTTGAAAAGAGCTTTGAATACGGCGCACATATGGGTCTCGGACTCATCAAAGGCTATGTCGGTGCTCTTGAAGGTCAGATTCCCAAAGATTTGAAAATCCCCCATATGGGCTGGAACAAACTCAACCTTGCAAAGGATGACCCGATTTTCAAATACATCGTTCCCGGTGACTATATGTATTTTGTTCATTCATTCTATGCAAGAGGATGCGTTGAAAACACTCTCGCTTTTGCTGAATACGGCGTTGCAGTACCCGCCGTTGTCAAGAGCGGTTCGGTTTACGGAATGCAGTTCCATCCCGAAAAGAGCGGTGCAAAAGGTCTTGCACTCTTAAAGGCATTCTCAGAGTTATAAGGAGAAAATTATGCAGATATTTCCCGCAACAGATATACTCGGCGGCAAGGTAGTCCGTCTCACAAAGGGCGACTATAATCAGGTTAAGATTTATGCCGACTCCCCCGCCGAAATGGCTCTCGAATTCATGAAAGACGGAGCAACAAATTTACATATGGTTGACCTCGACGGCGCAAAAGACGGCGCACCCGTCAACTTTGAGGCAATCAGAGAAGCCGCAAAAATCAAGGATTTATTCATTGAAGTCGGCGGCGGTATCAGAGATATGAAAAGAGTTGAGGATTACCTCTCACTCGGAGTAAAGCGTGTTATTCTCGGCACAGCGGCTATCCGAAACTATCCTTTCGTTGAAGAGGCGGTGAAGGAATTCGGAAATGCAATTGCAGTCGGCGTTGATGCAAAAGATGGTTTCGTTGCAGTCAGCGGTTGGCAGGAAACAACAAGCGTTAAATCTGTTGAATTCTGCAAGAAACTCCGTGACACAGGCGTTTCAACCGTTATATATACTGACATTTCAAAAGACGGTATGCTTTCGGGAACAAACCTTGAAGTATACGGCGAACTTTCCGAAATCAAAGGTCTCGATATTGTTGCATCAGGCGGTATAACATTCATCAATGAAATCGAAAAGCTCCGTGATATGAATATCTACGGCGCAATAGTCGGCAAGGCTGTTTACGAAGGCAAACTCAGCCTCAAAGATGCACTTAAAGCGGCGGAGGTAAAATAAATATGATAACAAAAAGAATTATCCCCTGCCTCGATGTCAGAAACGGCAGAGTCGTTAAGGGTGTAAACTTTGAAGGAATTCAGGACGTTGCATCGCCCGTTGAACTTGCTCATTTTTATAATGACAGCGGTGCCGACGAACTTGTTTTCTATGATATAACAGCTTCTTTTGAAGGCAGAGCGCTCTTTACCGACGCGCTCACTCAGGTAGCAAAAGAAATCTTCATTCCCCTGACAGTCGGCGGCGGAATTAACACTCTTGATGATTTCGACAGAGTGCTCAAATGCGGCGCAGACAAAGTTTCGGTGAATTCGGGTGCAATAAAAGACCCTTCGCTTATCGAAAAAGCCGCAAAGAAATACGGCGACCAGTGTGTTGTGCTTTCGATGGATATTAAAAGAGTTGACGGTTCTTTCCATATTTTCAGCAAGGGCGGAAGAATTGACACAGGCATCGATGCTCTTGAATGGGCAAAGATGGGCGAAAACAACGGTGCTGGCGAATTGGTTGTCAACAGCATTGATACCGACGGTGTAAAGCAAGGTTTCGACCTTGAAATGCTTCAGAAAATCAGCGACCTTGTTTCAATTCCCGTTATTGCAAGCGGCGGAGCAGGTAAAAAAGAAGATTTCCTTGAACTTTTCAAAGCAGGCTGTGCAGACGCAGGACTTGCCGCATCAATCTTCCATTTCAAGGAAGTCAACATCATGGATTTGAAGCGTTATCTTAACGAAAACAATATAGAGATGAGGATATAAAAAATGATTGAACTTAAATATAACAGCGACGGACTTATTCCCGCAATCGTTCAGGACCACTACAGTAAAAAAGTTCTTATGCTTGCATATATGAACGCAGAAAGCCTTGATATCACTATCAAAGAAGGCAAAACCTGTTTCTGGAGCAGAAGCCGTCAGGAGCTCTGGAGAAAAGGCGAAACATCAGGCAACACACAGCAGGTTGTTTCAATCCGTACAGACTGCGATAAGGACACCCTCCTTATCGACGTTATAAAGAACGGCCCCGCTTGCCATACAGGCAGCGAAACCTGCTTCTTTGAGGATATTGTTGCTCCCGAAACCGAAGAATTCTCATACGAAGGTCTTTATGAGATGCTTCTCGGCAGAAAAATCAACAAAAAAGAAGGTTCATACACAACCTACCTTTTTGAAAAAGGAATTGACAAAATTCTTAAAAAGGTCGGCGAAGAATGCACGGAAGTTATTATCGGTGCAAAGGGCGGCGACAAAGCGGAAACTGTTTATGAAATCGCAGACCTGCTTTATCACGTCACTGTTCTTATGATCGAAATGGGTATCAGCCTTGAAGAAGTTACCGCAGAACTTGCAAAACGCCACATCGTTGACCATAAAGTAAAACAGGAAAAAATGCAGTAATAATTACGGAGGTTATTATTATGAGTCTTAATAAATATAAGGGTATATTCCCCGCTTTTTATGCTTGCTACGATAATGAAGGAAACGTTTCTTCTCAGGCAACAAAAGATTTTGTTGAATATCTTATCGGCAAAGGCGTTGCAGGCCTTTATGTCGGCGGTTCATCGGGCGAATGCATTTATCTGAGCGTCGAAGAAAGAAAGCAGACTCTTGAAGCTGTTATGGAGGTTGCAAAGGGCAGAATCGCAATCATTGCGCATGTTGCATGCAACAACACAAGAGACAGTCAGGAGCTTGCACGCCACGCTGAATCTCTCGGCGTTGACGCTATTGCTGCAATTCCTCCCATTTATTTCAGATTGCCCGAAAGAGCAATTGCAAAATATTGGAACGATATTTCCGCTGCAGCACCCAACACCGATTTTGTTATCTATAACATTCCTCAGCTTGCAGGCGTTGCGCTCACTCTCAGCCTTTTTGACGAAATGCTCAAAAATCCCAGAGTTATCGGCGTTAAGAATTCATCAATGCCTATTCAGGATATTCAGATGTTCAAAAGACAGGCTGCAATCAACAATAAGGAAGTTGTTGTTTTCAACGGTCCCGATGAGCAGTTTGTCGGCGGCAGACTTATCGGTGCAGACGGCGGTATCGGCGGCACTTACGGAGTTATGCCCGAGCTTTTCGTGAAGCTCAACGCACTTCTTGAAGCAGGCGATTTTGAAAACGCAGGTAAACTTCAGAACGATATCGATGAAGTTATTTACACTATGTGCTCGGCAAACGGCAATATGTATGCAGTTGCAAAGGCAGCTCTCAAAAAGCTTTCGGGTCTTGAACTCGGTGGCGTAAGAGAACCCCTTCTCAACCTTGCAGACGGTGATGAAGCCGTTGTTGAGAAAACCGTTTCACTTGTTGAAACAGCAATTGAAAAGTGGATTAAATAAATCAGTCGAAGGGATGCATATGCATCCCTTTTTTGTTTCGAACACAACATTCACTATATATTTTCGATAAATGGCACAATATTTGGTGATTTTTTTAATTGACATACTCCCCGTCTTTCTGTATAATAAAGATACAAAGTTTACATGACTGACGGAACAGCGGATAACCGCAAGGGAATGTAAACATATACTTTAGATTATTTTAAAGTATTATATGCCGACCGTCTGGGCTATTCAGTTTTGCTAAACTGAATAAGCCCTTTTTGTTTTTTTTATTCCATTAAAGGAGGTCATTATATATGGAACACAAGAATTGGACAGGCTTTAAATCGGGCGTATGGCAGGACGAAATTAACGTTCGTGATTTCATACAGCAGAACTACAAAGCATATGAAGGCACCGATGAATTTCTTTCAGGCTCAACAGAAAGAACAAACGGACTTATGAAGAAAATTCAGGCTCTTTTTACTCTTGAACGTCAGTTCGGCGGAGTTCTTGATATAGACACCGCAACAGTTTCTTCTCTTACAAGCTATTCACCCGGATATATCGATAAAGATAACGAAATCATCGTTGGTATGCAGACTAACCGCCCCCTCAAAAGAGGTGTTAATCCCTTCGGCGGTATGAGAATGGTTCGTCAGGCTTGCGAAGCATACGGTTATAAACTCAGCCGCAAGGTTGAAGAAGAATTCAGATTCAGAACAACACATAACGACGGCGTTTTCCGTGCATACACAGACGAAATGCGTCAGGCTCGCAAATGCCATGTTATAACAGGTCTTCCCGATGCTTACGGCAGAGGAAGAATTATCGGTGACTACCGCAGAGTTGCTCTCTACGGCATTGACAGACTTATTGAAGAAAAGAAAAAGGATAAGAAAAATCTTACAAATTCTGCGTTCAACACTGAGCAGATTCGTCTTGACGAGGAACTTTTCCAGCAGATTACTTTCCTCGGCTATCTCAAGGAAATGGCAGCGATGTACGGCTTTGACATCAGCCAGCCTGCATCAAATGCCCGTGAAGCAATTCAGTGGACATATTTTGCATATCTCGGCGCAATCAAAGAACAGAACGGCGCAGCAATGTCACTCGGCAGAGTAAGTTCATTCTTTGATATCTATATCGAAAGAGATATTGAAAACGGCGTTCTCACCGAAGAAGGCGCACAGGAACTTATGGATGACTTTGTTATGAAGCTCCGTATCGCGCGTCACCTTCGCACACCCGAATACAATGAACTTTTCGGCGGCGACCCGATGTGGATAACAGAAGCAGTCGGCGGTATGGGTGAAGACGGCAGAACTCTTGTTACAAAGAACAGCTTCCGTATGCTCAACACACTTTATACTCTCGGCTCATCTCCCGAACCCAACCTCACCGTTCTCTGGTCAACATCTCTTCCCGACGGATTCAAGAAGTTCTGCGCAAAGGTTTCAAAGGATACCGATTCAATCCAGTATGAAAACGATGACCTTATGCGTCCCATTTACGGCGATGACTATGCAATTGCCTGCTGCGTTTCTGCAATGAAAGTCGGCAAGCAGATGCAATTCTTCGGCGCAAGATGCAACCTTGCAAAGCTTCTTCTTATCGCAATCAACGGCGGTTATGACACATCAAGCGGTATGCATATCGGACCTCAGATGCCCGTTTTAAGCGGTGATAAGCTTGATTATGACGAGGTTATGGAAAGATTCGATGTCTACATCAAGTGGTTGAGCAATCTCTATGTTAATACCATGAATATCATCCACTATATGCACGACAAATATGCTTATGAAAAAACTCAGATGGCACTTCACGATACCAACGTTGAGCGTTTCATGGCATTCGGCATCGCAGGTCTTTCTGTTGTTGCCGACTCACTCAGCGCAATCAAGTTTGCAAATGTTATCCCTGTCAAGGATTCAAAGGGCTTCATTTCCGAATTCAAAACAGAGGGCGATTTCCCCAAATACGGCAACGACGATGACAGAGTTGACCTTATTGCTAAAGATATGGCTCACCGCATGATTACCGAGCTTCGCAAAACTCCCACCTACCGTCATGCAATTCATACTCTTTCCGTTCTCACAATCACCTCAAACGTTATGTACGGTAAGAACACAGGTGCAACTCCCGACGGAAGAAAAGCATCCGCACCCTTTGCACCCGGCGCAAATCCCATGCATAACAGAGAAGAAAACGGCGCTCTCGCATCGCTCAACTCCGTTGCAAAAATCAGCTATGATGACTGCCGTGACGGCGTTTCAAATACTTTCTCAATCACTCCTGAAGCTCTCGGAAGAAATGATGAAGAAAGAATTGATAATCTCGTTTCTATTCTTGACGGCTATTTCTCAAAGATGGCTCATCATATAAACATCAACGTTCTTAACCGTGAAACACTCATGAAGGCATACGAAAATCCCGAAGATTATCCCAACCTCACAATCCGTGTTTCAGGTTACGCCGTTAACTTCAACAAGCTTTCCCGTGAACAGCAGAGAGAAGTTATCAGCAGAACATTCCACGAAGCAATATGACAGGAAGAATTCATTCAATACAAAGCCTTGCAGCCTCGGACGGTCCGGGGCTGCGTTTTGCGGTTTTTATGCAGGGCTGTCCCCTGAGATGCGGTTGCTGTCACAATCCCGACACTTGGGATTTCGCAGGCGGAAAGGAATATTCCGCAGAAGAAATCGTTCAAAAAGCTTCAAGATATAAATCCTATTTCGGCAACAAAGGCGGATTAACCGTTTCAGGCGGTGAACCTCTTATGCAGGCAGCTTTTGTTAAAGAAATTTTTGAGCTTTGCCATAAAGAAGGCATCAACACCTGCCTTGATACCTCCGGTTGTGTTATGAATGATGATGTTAAAAATCTTCTAAAACATGCCGACAGGATTCTGCTTGATATAAAATATACCGACGGTGAATCATATAAAAAACACGTCGGATGTGAAATGGAAAAAGCAATTGAATTTCTTGATTATCTGAACAAAGAGAAAATCCCCGTTACGCTCCGTCAGGTTATTATTCCGACGCTCACCGATAACGAGGATAATATTAAAAAACTCAAGGAAATTGCAGATAAACATGAATGCGTTGATAAGATTGAACTTTTGCCGTTCAGAAAGCTTTGTAAGATAAAATATGACAACATGGGAATCGAGTTCCCGTTTAAGGATATTCCCGAACCATCAAAAGAAACAATGGAAACATTGGAAAATTTCATATAAAATAACCCCTCAGTGAATTTTCACCGAGGGGTTGATATTTTTTATACAGAAAGAAGACCTGCGTCGATTACAAACTGTGAGCCTGTTGCATAGCGTGCCTTGTCACTTGCAAGATAATCAACAAGATGAGCAACATCTTCGGGTTCAATCCAGGGAACGGGAAGAAGGTTGCCTGCCGAACGCTCTGCAATTTCAAGAGGAGTTGAGCCTTCAAGCTCTGCAAGACCGTCATTCATCGGGGTGTTAACGCCTGTGGGATGAATGCTGACAACTCTGATATTATGAGGTGCAAGTTCGATTGCCCAAGCCTTTGTAAGACCTGTGAGACCCCATTTTGAAGCGGTATAGTGGGAAAGTCTGTTGCCGCCTCTGAGACCCATAACAGAGGAGTTATTGATGATAACGCCGCTCTTTGCTTTGATCATGTGAGGTGCAACTCTGCGTGTTACGATGAAAGGTCCTTTGAGGTTGATATCAATCATTGCATCCCATTCTTCATCGGTCATTTCTGTGATGGGAGCATATGCGCAGATGCCTGCGTTATTGAAAAGAATATCAATCTTGCCGAAAGTTTTGATTGCTTCATCAACAGCTGCTGTTACGGAAGCGTCGTCTCTTACGTCGCCTGTTGCGATAACAGCTCTTCTGCCGAGAGCTTCGATTTCTGCCTTGAGGCTGACAAGCTCATCGCTTGTGCCGAATGAATATGCGGGATATTCAATTTTCTTTGCAACGTCGAATGCAACGATATCTGCACCCTTTGCTGCAAGTGAAAGAGCAACTGCTCTGCCCTGTCCGTGTGCTGCGCCTGTTATAAACGCAACCTTGTTATCAAAATCACCCATTTCAGTTATCTCCTTTTTTCTGATAATTTATAAGAACTTCATCGAGGGGAACTCTTGCAACGGTATTGAAAAGGTTAGTTGCATACATAATTCCCGCAAATGAAATAAGAAGCACGATTTCTTCAACCGAAAATCTTTCTGCAAGTGCAATATATATTTCCTTGGAAATATGATGAGGATCTGATGTTATTGCCGCACCGAATTTGGTCAGAAGCTTCTCTGTTTCTGTAAGAGTGGGATTATCGGGGTCATCGCCTGAGTCAACAAGAATTTTTCTGAAAAATGTTGAGCAGATAAGGCAATCGTTGCCAGTTGAAATTGCAAGAGAAAAGATTGAAATTGCTCTTTCTCCGATAACGGGTACAAGCTGGTCATAAAGAGTATACCATTCCATATATGCTTTGAAAGCAGGAACGTTATGAAGAAGAGTTCTCTTCATGTTGGTTATTCTTCCGTGCTTTGCAATCTGGTCTTCATACTCTCTTCTGACTTCTTCGCTTGCGCCTTCATACTCTGTCATAGGTAAGTAAGCCATATTTATCTCCTTTATAAATTATTATCTGTTCATAGCACTGCTGTTCATAACAAAGTTAAGAATATGCATTGCATTCTGCTGAAGCTCACCAACGGTTATGCCGTTTTCTGCGGCAATACCTTTTTTGATTGAACCGTCAGGTTTGCGTACACCGGCTCTGTTGCCGCCCGGCATAAGAACGTTTACGCCCGCACGGACTCTGTAAGCCTGATCTTTGATTTGGGGGAATTCGGGTGACTTTGATGAACGCATCCACCAGTCAGTCATGATATTGCCCGTATAACCCCATTCCTCACGAAGAATACGGATGCAGAGTTCATAGTTATAATGGCCCCATACACCGTTTATCTTATTATAGGATGTCATGATATTCTGCGGATTTGCGGTTCTAACGCAAATTTCAAATCCTTTGAGATAAATTTCACGGAGCGCTCTTTCGGAAACTCTTGAATCGTTATAAATTCTGTTGGTTTCCTGATTATTGCAGGCAAAATGCTTCGGGCAAGCAGACACACCAGCCGACTGAACACCCTTCACAAAAGCCGACGCCATAACCCCTGTTACATAGGGGTCTTCGGAGAAATATTCAAAGTTTCTGCCGCAGAGAGGACTGCGGTGGATATTCATGCCGGGAGCAAGAAGAACATCTGAACCGACTCTTATCATTTCCTTGCCAACGAGCGAATAAAGCTTTTCGACAAGTTCGGGATTCCATGTGCATGCAAGTTCCGTTGCGTTGGGAAGAAGCGATGCGCCCGAATTGATTCTGATACCCGAAGGGCCGTCTGTTGTTGTGACGGCAGGAACGCCCTTTTCACGAAGCGAGAGAAGAACACCGCCGAAAGTGCCTGCATTGCCTGCCGCACCGAGGGGACTGTTCATGACATAGTCGCCTCTGCTTATTGCTTCAAGCTCATCAAAATCAAGCTGGGCAACAAACTGCTGCATGGTGATTTTTCCGCTCTTAACATCGGCAAGTTTATGACCTCTGTCACCCGTCTGAAGAAGAGTTTCGGGAACGTTATCAAGAATAATCTGCTTAAGGTCATACTTTACGGTATTGACAGGTGACTTCTGAACTGCGCCGTTTATGAATTTAATTCTGTCAAAGCTTTCGGCAGGTGCACAGACCTGCTTGCATCTTCTGACTATCTCGTTCTTTTCCTGCTCATATTCGCAGCAAAGCGAAGCTGAACGGACATCTGTTCCGAGATAGATTTTATATGTACCCTTTTCGAGGATATATGCATATTCGAGTTCATCATCATAGGATGACATATCCTCAACATTGAAAGAGAGGGTTATTTTTTCTGTTTCACCGGGTAAAAGTTTATTTGTTTTTGCAAATCTGATAAGCTCTCTTGAGGGCTTACCGAGTCTGCCGCAGGGTGCTTCATAATAAAGCTGAAGAACTTCCTTGCCCGAATAATCACCGATATTTTTAACATCGGCGCTTATGGTGAGTGTCTTGCGGTCGCATTTGCATTCAACATTTTCAATTGAAAAATCGGTATAACCGAGACCGAATCCGAAGGGATAGAGAACTCTGTCTTTCGCAAAGGTTTCGAGACCTCTGTAACCGACATAAATATCTTCGGTATAATTATTGAATTTCTTATCGCCGAAATCCTTGCTTGAGGTATAGTCATCAAAGCTCTTTGCGATTGTATCGGTCAGTTTGCCGCTTGGTGAAACATCACCTGAAAGGACATCTGCAATTGCGTTGCCGCTTTCCATACCCGACTGCCAGACATAGAGAATTGAAGAAATCTTATCGCCATAGGCTTCGATTTCAGACATATCCATAATGCCGCCGCAGTTAAGAAGAACAACAACCTTTTTGAATTCGGAGGTAACCGAATCAAGAAGCTGTTTTTCGGTATCAGTCAGATAATAACTTCCCTTTTCAAGCTTGTTTTCTCTGTCCTCACCTGCTGACCTGCCGAGAACGACGATTGCTGTGTCAGACATCGAAGCGGCTGTTCTTGCCATTGAAACATCAACAGGCATTTCGTCATAGCACATGGGCCAGTTGCCCCAGAAGCCGTCGTCAACGGGATTTGCATCGCCCCATTTTTCATAGGTTGTTGCAAGAAGCTCATTTATAGCGATTTTTCCGTTATTTCTCAGACCTTTCATAAGGCTGACTTTATAAGGAACTTTAACGTCACCGCCCGAGCCGTAGCCTACATAGAAATAATCGTTCTGAACTCTGCCGAAAACCGAAACCGTTCTGCCTTCGGTTATGGGGAGAACATTATCTTTGTTTTTGAGCATAACGATACCTTCGGCACCTGTTTCACGGCAAAGAGCAATCATTTCCTTATCGGGAACAAAATCTTTACCGAGCGAGCCGTCGGATGTACCCTGAGAAGTTGCGGCGGTAACATAGTTTACAACCTTACCAACCGTTTTGAATATCTTTTTCTTAAGCTTACCCATATCATCACCCCAAAAGAATTATAACTCGAACTGCTTTCTGTCGGCGGTTATTATTCCGTCATTGACATTGAGACGACAAATTCTTGCGTTTCTTCTGTCACCGTCAAGACCGTCTGCCTCTGCATTTCTTGCGTGATAAATCGCATACCATTCGCCCTCATGCTTAATCATGGAATGGTGGCCTGTGCCTTCCTCCCATTCGTTGCTTCTCAATACGGGAGCGTAAGTTTTATCATCGGGATATTTCTCAAATTTAATCTTTGTGAGGTCGGTTTCATCGGTTTTTGCTCTTGCATAGCCGATAAAATATGTTTCATTTTCGTAGCATGAACCACTGTACATAACATACTGCCAGTCGCCTTCTTTGAAATAGAAAGCGCCCTCAATCGTGTGCCAATGAGTTCCCTTCTTATATCTGTCTCTGCAAAAGATTTCTTCATCAATTGAAGGAACAACAACGGGAACGGGTTTTCCCTCGGGAGTTTCAGGGTCAAGAAGACGATCAACAACAATTATAGTTCCGGGTCTTTCAACATCAAAAACATTGGTTGAATAGAAGATAAAAAGACCGTTTTCATTCTTAACAACATGGGAATCAATTGAGAAAGGATGAAGAAGCTGTTTCGGATTTTCAAAAGGTCCGAGAGGATTCTTGCTTGAGGAAACATGCATCGCCTGATGATGTCCACCCTCATCGGGTATGTCTTCATCAAATTCAAATGAGCAATACATATAAAATGTTCCGTCGATTTCTATAACAGACGGTGCCCAATAATCATAAACATCGGATTTGGTGTATTCAAACACTCTGCCTTCAAACTTCCAGCCCTCAGCAAGTTTATCGGAAGAATAAGCATAAATACCGTCTTTTCCCGTTGTGTAGATATAAAATTTACCGTTTGATTCAAGAATAAAAGGGTCTGCCTGACCGATATATTTTTCTTTGTTTATTTCAAGTAACTGCATGATAATTAATCCTCAATAACATAATCTATTGCTACGCTAGATTCTCTGACTGCGTGCATATGGGGTTTCACAACGGAACAATGGTAGGGGTCGTTCTGATAGCTTTCAAGCGCCGCCTCATCATCGAGAAGAACTTCAAGAATAAGGTCATAAGAACGCTCGGAATGAAGAAAATCAATTCCGACGGTTATTCCGCGAAGCTGGGGAACATTACCCTGCATTGAAAGAAGAACTTCCTTGGCTTTTTCGCATTCGGCAAGACTGTTATCCTTAAGTTTGAAACATACAATGTGTTTAATCATAACCGCGTCTCCTTACAGACAAATTTATACATCATAATTATAACACATAGATTCATATATATCAACAAAAAACTCCCGATAATTCGGGAGTTTTAAAGTGTTTTTTTATTTTGCCTTCGCTTCGCAGTAAACGCAACGGTAGGTTTTTGTTTCACGTTCCGTAAGCTTGAAAACATGGGGCAAATCCTGCTCTGTTGTTGTTATGCAACGAGGGTTTTTGCATTTGATAACATCTTTAATCTGTTCGGGAAGAGTAAGCTTTTTCTTTTCGGCAAGAACACCGTCTTTGATGATATTGACGGTTATATCAGAATCAATATAACCGAGTACATCAAGGTCAACCTGCATATCCGAGTCGATTTTGATGATATCCTTGAAGCCCATTTTCTTGCTGTGAACATTTTTTATGATTGCAACGGTGCAGTCAAGTTTATCAAGTTCAAGGTGATTATAAATCTCCATGCTCTTACCTGCCTGAATATGGTCAATAACAACGCCGTTCTTGATTGAATCTATATGCATTATTCCACCTCCAGAAGTTTAAGAATAAGAGCCATGCGAATGAATTTTCCGTTAAGCACCTGTCTGAAATAGCAGGCTCTGGGATCTGCATCTACCGAAGTATGAATCTCATTAACTCTAGGAAGAGGATGGAGAATCGCAAGATCAGGCTTTGCATTCAGAAGCTTTTCGGGAGTAAGAATATAGCTGTCCTTGAGTCTGAGATAATCCTCTTCGTTGAAGAAACGCTCTCTCTGAACACGAGTCATATAGAGTATATCAAGATTCGGCATAACCTCTTCAAGATTGGTTGTTTCCACATATTCCATGCCATGCGCTTCAATTGTATCCTTTTTGAGATATCCGGGAACACGAAGTTCATCGGGTGAAATAAGCACAAGTTTTATACCTGTATATCTCGAAAGAGCTTCAATAAGCGAATGAACAGTTCTGCCGAATTTGAGATCACCGCAGAAACCGACAGTCATATTGTCAAGTCTGCCCTTTTCACGCTTGATGGTGAGAAGGTCGGTAAGAGTCTGGGTGGGGTGGTTGTGTCCGCCGTCACCTGCATTGATAATGGGAACACTTGAAGCCATTGATGCAACAAGGGGCGCACCCTCTTTGGGGTGACGCATTGCAATGATATCCGCATAACAGCTGACTGTTCTTGCGGTATCGGCAACACTTTCGCCTTTTGCTGCAGATGACGAATTTGCCTCGGAGAAACCGAGCACCTGACCGCCAAGTTCATACATTGCGGCTTCGAAGCTGAGACGGGTTCTTGTTGACGGCTCAAAGAAAAGGGTTGCAAGTTTCTTATATCTGCACTTATCCCTGTATTTAACAGGATCTGCAATTATATCCTCTGCAACTTCAATAAGCTCGTCTATTTCATCAAGTGAGAGCGAAAGAATGTCGATAAGACTTCTCATTTTGCTCCCCCAATCCAGCTTTCGTCGGAGGGGTTATTTCTGAAAGCTATAAGGCGTGCAACATCTTCGGGTTTGATATAACCGATTTCAGCAGCAACCTCTGCTATAACATCGAGGTTTGTGAGGCTTACGTTCTTAACATTTGCAGCTTCAAGTCTGTCAAGACCCTTCTTCATGCCGTAGGTGAAGATGCTTGCGATACCGAGAACTTCTGCACCTGCTTCACGGAGAGCTTCAACAACTTCGATAACGCTGCCGCCTGTTGAAATAAGGTCTTCGATAACAACAACTTTCTGACCCTTTTCAAGCTTGCCTTCAATCTGGTTTCCTCTGCCGTGGTCCTTTGCGCCTGAGCGAACATAACCCATAGGCATATCGAGCATATGTGCTGTGATAGCTGCATGAGCAATACCTGCAGTTGATGTACCCATAAGCACTTCTGCATCGGGATAATATTTTTTAACTGTTTCTGCGAGACCCTTTTCAACGTCTGTACGAACTTCGGGAGCTGTGAGAGTCAGTCTGTTATCGCAGTAAATGGGGCTTTTGATGCCGCTTGCCCATGTGAAGGGTTCTTCGGGGCGAAGAAATACAGCACCGATTGAAAGTAAATCTTTTGCAATAAGCTTTTCCATATTTAAAATCCTCCTGATATTATTAACAAATTAACCTACGAACTCAGCCATGCATCTTCTGTAAGCTGCAACGGGATCTTCAGCAGCTGTGATGGGTCTGCCGACTACGATATAATCAGAACCGAGTTCCTTTGCCTTTTCGGGAGTTGTTACTCTTACCTGGTCACCGATATCGCCGTCTGCAAAACGCACACCGGGAGTGATGGTAAGGAACTTTTCTCCGCAACGGTCATGAACCTTGCCTGCTTCAAGGGGTGAGCAAACAACGCCGTCAAGACCTGCTTTTTCTGCATTTGATGCATAATGCATAACAACCTCATCAAGGGGCTTATCGATAAGAAGCTGTTCTCTCATTCTCTCTTCGCTTGTTGAGGTGAGCTGTGTAACAGCGATAAGAAGGGGTCTTGTGCCATCGGGCTTTGTGAGACCTTCGATAGCTGCCTGCATCATTTCGATTGTTCCGCTTGCGTGGAGATTTGTCATATCAACATCAAGACCGCTGAGAACGCTCATAGCCTTTTTAACTGTGTTGGGGATATCGCAAAGCTTGAGGTCGAGGAAAATCTTGTGTCCTCTCTCCTTGATTTCCTTTACGATTGAAGGACCTTCAGCATAGAAGAGTTCCATACCGATTTTAACATAAGGTTTTTCTTCTGTGAACTTATCAAGAAAATCCATTACTGCCTGCTTGCTGCTGAAATCGCAAGCGATGATTACGTCTTTACCCATTGTAAGCACATCCTTTTATATCATTTAAATTTTTAATACCGTATTTACGCATTACGTCAGGAAGATTTTCAACAATTTCCTTGCTCGCATAAGGATTAACAAGGTTTGCAGCACCGACCTCAACAGCCGTTGCACCTGCCATAATGTATTCGATAACATCCTCTGCGGTTTCAACGCCGCCCATACCGATAACGGGGATGTTAACTGCCTGACTGACCTGATAAACCATTCTGATGCCGACAGGCTTTATTGCCGCACCCGAAAAGCCGCCCATTTTGTTAGCGATAACGGGCTTGCCTGTTTTGAGGTCAATTCTCATTCCGAGAAGTGTATTTATTAAGCTGACGCCGTCTGCACCTGCTTCCTCGCAAGCCTTTGCGATGGAAACAATATCGGTAACATTCGGTGAAAGCTTGATGATTACAGGCTTTGTTGTTACGGCTTTGACAGCTTTCGTAACCTCTGCCGCCGCTTCGGGTGAAGTTCCGAAGCTCATTCCGCCGCCGTGAACATTGGGGCAGCTGATATTAACTTCGAGCCAGCCGACCTGCTCCTGCTTATCTATCTTTTCGCAGGTATAAGCATATTCTTCAAGCGAAAATCCGCTGATATTAGCCATAACGGGCTTTGAAAAACATTTTGCAAGCTTGGGGAGTTCTTCGCTGATAACCTTTTCAACGCCCGGATTCTGGAGTCCGACGGCGTTAATCATACCGCTGTCACACTCTGCAATACGGGGAGTGGGATTACCAAAGCGAGGATCCTTTGTTGTGCCTTTGAACGAGAATGTTCCGAGGCAGTTGATATCGTAAAGCTCTGCGAATTCATAGCCGAATCCGAAAGTGCCCGAAGCGGGAATAATCGGATTATCAAGCTCGATTCCGCAAAGATTAACCTTTGTGTTTAC
This sequence comes from Acutalibacteraceae bacterium, assembly GCA_045631105.1. GTDB lineage: Bacteria > Bacillota > Clostridia > Oscillospirales > Acutalibacteraceae > CAG-177. The sequence continues at coordinate 1,900 of JAZQTZ010000059.1, read as the reverse complement.
CATATTATTTCCTCCCTTTCAAGCACGGGACCGTCCCTGCAGATTCTCTTGTAGCCGTATTTTGTTTTGCATGAACAACCCATGCATGCTCCGAAACCGCATCCCATTCTTTCTTCGAAGCTGTACTGACCGCTTGTTGCAGCAATTTTTTCGATAGCTCTGAACATTGGCATGGGTCCGCAGGTGAAGAAATAATCATATTCAAGGTCTTTGAGAACATCTGTTACAAAGCCTTTTGTTCCGAACGAACCGTCAACGGTTGAAACGCAGACCTTTGCACCGAGAGCCTCAAATTCTTCCTTATAGAAAATTTCATCCTTTGTGTTGAAACCGAGGATAACGGTTACATCCTTACCCTCGGAAATAAGTTTTTTGCAGAGATTATACATCGGGGGAACACCTACGCCACCGCCGATAAGAACAGCTTTTTTGCCGCTCTTTGAGGTGTCGAAGCCATTACCGAGACCGCAAAGAACATCAAGGCAGTTGCCCTCTTCAAGCTTTGCCATAGCTTCGGTTCCGTGACCGACAACCTTATAAATTATTGTTATTGTTTCATCATCAAAGTCGCAGATTGAAATAGGTCTGCGAAGATAAAATCCGTCAAGCTGAATATTGATAAACTGTCCGGGTGCGGTTATATGAGAAGTTTCGCCTTCAAGCTTCATTTCCCATATATCCTTGGTCAAAGGCTTGTTGCTGAGGATTTTATATATACCTCTGTTCATTATTTATCCTCCCTTTTCCATGCAATTTTTCCGCCACATACAGTCATAAGACATTCACCGTATACTTCATATCCTTCAAACGGAGTTGCTCTTCCTTTTGAAAGAAAATCATCGGGATTGATTTCATATTTTTTGTTTAAATCAAAAACGGTAAAATCGGCAGGCATACCGTTTTCGAGCGAGCTGTTAAACCCGAATCTCTTTGCGGGATTTATGCTCATAAGCTCAATCAATTTATCAAGAGTGATTATATTTTCTTTAACAAGATAAGTATAAAGCAGAGGAAATGCCGTTTCGATTCCGACTATTCCCATTGCGCTTTTTTCAAGACCTCTGCCCTTTTCCTCTTCGGAATGTGGTGCGTGGTCGGTTGCAATCATATCAATTGTGCCGTCGCATATACCCTCGATAAGAGCGAGTCTGTCGCTTTCGTCACGAAGCGGAGGATTCATCTTGAATCTGCCGTGTTCCTGCAAATCCTTATCGCTGAGAATAAGATAATGCGGGGCTGTTTCGCACGTAACGTCAACGCCATCCGCCTTTGCTTTTCTGATAAGCTCAACGCTTTCTTTGGTTGAGATGTGGCAGACGTGGTATGCACAGCCCGTTTCTTTTGCGAGCTTCAGGTCACGTTCAATAGGTTTCCATTCGCTTTCGGAACAGATTCCTCTGTGGCCGTGTTCTTCAGCATATTTACCCTTATGGATATATCCTCCCTCAAGGAGTGAATTATCTTCACAATGCGCAACAATCATCTTACCGAGCGACTTGGCTTTTATCATCGCCGCCCTCATCATTTCATCACTCTGAACGCCCTTGCCGTCATCGGAAAAAGCACAGACATCATCAAGCATCGCTTCCATATCCGAAAGCGCCTCGCCGTTTTGTCCGACAGTTATTGAACCGTAAGGTCTAACATTGATAACAGCACCGTTTTTTATCAATTCAAGCTGGGCATCAAGATTATCTTTATTGTCCGGAACGGGGTTCAGATTCGGCATTGAGCAAACGGTTGTGTAACCGCCTCTTGCGCAGGCTTTTGTTCCTGTTTCTACCGTTTCTTTATAAGAAAATCCCGGCTCTCTGAGATGAACATGAACATCAATAAAGCCGGGAAAAACAATACAATTATGAAATTGAAAAACAGTATCCGAAGCACCGCCGAAAACGCC
>JAZQTZ010000058.1:0-4017 GCA_045631105.1 Acutalibacteraceae bacterium | reverse complement strand
CATGATGTAGTCAGCCATTTTTTCGCTTTCGCTGGTGTGGAAGATTTCTTCTTCGTGGATATCGTTTTCACGAAGCTTTTCAACGCTCTTGCCGTCTCTTTCGGAGCCTCTTGCGAGCATTCTCTGATAACGAACTTCGTCATCGCTGATAACAACGTCAACGAGAACAAACTTTTCACCGAATGCTTTCTTGAAAACTTCGATGTCTGAAGGAGGACGAATGCCCGAAACAAGGAAGTTGGGAGCATCTGATTCCTTAATCTTTTTAACAATCATTTCAGGGAAGAAAGTCTGACCGTTTTCGGACATATACTTCTTTGATGTAGCATGAAGATTGTCACGGGTAAGTTCAAGACCGTCCTTTGCAGCGAGTTCTCTTACAACGTCACCGATTGAAATCATGGGGAAGTCATAAGTCTTTGCAACATATTCAAGGAAGAAATCCTTGCCTGTGCCGTTTTTGCCGACAGCAGCTAAAACCATGGTAATTACCTCCAATAAATTTGATAGTAAAATTTTACATTATATAAACAGTTTTGTCAACGGATTTTTATGTTGAAAAAGCGAAACCGCATCCTTTTCGGGATGCGGTTTCTAATGAGGAGTTGTATATAAGAGGGTAGGTAGTAGTTATTCTATACCGAGAAGCTCGTTAACACTCATATCAAGAACTTCAGAAAGTGCCTTAAGTTCGAAATCTGTAACAAATCTGAGCTGACCTTCAAGCTTTGAAAGACCCGATGCATTGAGGTCTATACCTTTAATCTGAAGCTGAGTGAGAAGATCCTTCTGCTTCATGTTGATTTCCTTGCGTCTTGCTTCAATCTTTGCGCCTACGATATTTCTGTCACCAAGTGACTGCTTTCTGATTCTCATTGTCCTGTCCTCCGAGCTGATAAAATTCATGTCATAATTATACAAACTGTATAATCTTCGACACACATCTTGGAATTTTTACAAATTTATTGTTTACCTTTGTGATTTTAGCACACTTTATTCAAAAAATCAACTGTTTTTGCATTAAAAGTTTTCATTATAAATGAGAAATTCGCCATGGTAAAAATGAAAAGGAACTCCCGAAAATCAGAAGCTCCTTATATACATTAATTAATATTATATGCATCAATTTCCGCCTGTACCTCTTTGAGGAGGCTGTTGATGGCAGTCTGCTTTGAACCGTAAAGTGTGCAGCCTGCAGCGCCCATGTGGCCGCCGCCGCCGAGTCTTTTGCAGATAGCCGATGCATCAATATCGCCATGAGTTCTCACGGAAGCCTTGAAGCTGCCGTCTTTGAGTTCTCTCATGGTTACACCGACAAGCACACCTTCAACCTGACGGGGAAGATTTGCAAGGCGGTCAACTTCGCTTTCATCCGAGCCCGCTTTTCTGAACATATCCTGAGTAACGCAGATAAGAGCGCATTTATCGGAGAAATAGAAACGCATACTGTCGAGCGCAAGACGTTCGAGCGCTGCGTAAGTTTTTGTTTTTGTTTCAAAGAAAACCTGAATGATGTTATAGGTATCAGCACCGTATTTTGCAAGCTGAGCCGCAATTTCAAAAGTTCTTACCGTTGTGTTTGAAAAACGGAAGCAACCCGTATCGGTTGAAACACCCGTAAAAAGACAGGATGCGATTTCGGGGGTTATTTCGGCACCCATAATGCCAAGCAGAAGATAAATCATCTCCGCCGCCGATGCCGAATCGGGTTCAAGGCAGACCTTATCCGCATAGAGCATGTTTGAACCGTGATGGTCTATGCAAAGGTCTATTCTGCCCGTATATTTGCCCTCATAATCCTTGCCGAGAAGCTTTATATCTGCAACATCGACCGCAACAATGAGCTCAGGCTCAAAATCTTCCTGCTCCAGACCCTCAAACATGAATGAAAAATCCTTCGGAATGGGGTCATAACAATCGACTTTAACCTTTTTACCCTTCTGCATAAGACCTCTTGCAAGCGCTGTTGCGCTGCCGAGAGTGTCACCGTCGGGATGTGCGTGGCAAAGAAGCAAAATCTTATCTGAATTTTCAAGGAGCTTTGCGGTTTCATGCAGGTCAATTCTCATTGACTGACACCCCTTAATCCTCAATAGTTTCGTTTGAATCATCTTTCATATTTCCGAGCATACCCGCAATTTTCATTCCTCTTTCGATGGAATCATCTGCTACGAATTTAAGCTCAGGGGTTTTGCGCAGATGAAGTCTTTTTCCGACTTCTCTGCGGATATAACCCGTTGCCGCAGTAAGACCTTTAACGGCAAGTGCGGCAGTTTCAATGCCCTCCATTGCGCTGATATATACCTTTGCGAAGGACGCATCGGAGCTAACCTCAACGTTGACAACGGTCAGCAAGCCCTGAATTCTCGGGTCCTTAAGCTCACGCATAATAGCGGCAATTTCACGCTTTATATCTTCCGATACTCTGTCTTTTCTGTATCCTGCCATTATTAATTCACCTTTTAATCTCTGTATTCCTCGGTAATGAATGCTTCGAAGACATCGCCTTCTTTGATGTCGTTGAACTTGTTAAGACCGATACCGCAATCATAACCCGAAGCAACTTCCTTAACGTCATCCTTGAAGCGGCGGAGTGAAGCCATTTCGTCTTCAGCAACAACAATACCGTCTCTTACTACGCGGATTTTTGCGTTTCTTGTGATTTTACCGTTTATAACATGGCAGCCTGCGATGTTACCGACGGATGAAATCTTAACAACCTGACGAACTTCTGCCTTACCGATATCAACATCTCTGAACTTGGGAGCAAGCATACCCTTGATAGCTGCTTCAACTTCTTCGATGCAGTCATAGATAACTCTGTAACATCTGATTTCAACTCCGTCACGCTCTGCACTTTCACTTGCAACATTATCAGGTCTTACGTTGAAGCCTACGATAATTGCGTTTGATGCATTAGCAAGCATAACGTCGCTTTCGGTAACAGCACCTACTGCGCTGTGAATAACTTTAACTCTTACTTCTTCATTTGAAAGCTTCACAAGGCTCTGCTTAACTGCTTCTGCCGAACCCTGAACGTCAGCCTTGATGATGATATTGAGGTTCTTGATACCGCTTTCGATCTGGGAGAAGAGGTCGTCAAGGCTTACCTTGCTGCTGTTCTGTTCTTCTTCCTTCTTCTTTGCCTTGCGCTGTTCGGCAAGCTCGCGAGCCATTCTTTCATCGCTTACCGCGCTGAAGAGATCGCCTGCTTCAGGAACCTCGGCAAGACCCATAATTTCAACAGGAACGGAAGGACCTGCGGTATTAAGCTTTCTGCCCTTATCGTCGGTCATAACTCTTACACGGCCAACGGAAGTACCTGCAACGATGATATCACCTGACTTAAGAGTACCGTTCTGAACAAGAAGAGTTGAGATGGGGCCTCTGCCCTTATCAAGTCTTGCTTCAATAACAACACCCTTTGCGGAACGGTTGGGGTTAGCCTTGAGTTCCTGCATTTCAGCAACAAGAAGAACTGATTCAAGAAGGTTGTCAATACCTGTTCTCTTGAGAGCGGAAACGGGAACGCAGATTGTTTCGCCGCCCCATTCTTCGGGAACGAGTTCATGCTCTGTGAGCTGCTGAAGAACTCTGTCGGGGTTAGCTGCGGGTTTATCCATCTTGTTAACCGCAACAATAATCTGAACGCCTGCAGCCTTTGCGTGGTTGATTGCTTCAATTGTCTGGGGCATGATACCGTCATCGGCAGCAACAACAAGGATTGCGATATCCGTTGCCATTGCACCTCTCAGACGCATTGATGTGAAAGCTGCGTGACCGGGAGTGTCAAGGAAAGTGATTTTCTGACCGTTAAGGTCAACTCTGTAAGCACCGATATGCTGTGTAATACCACCAGCTTCGGTTGCTGTAACTGATGTGTTTCTGATAGCGTCAAGAAGTGAAGTTTTACCGTGGTCAACGTGACCCATAACAACAACAACGGGATCTCTTGTGATAAGCTCGCTCTCATCGTCAATATGGTCATCGATGATTCTGTCTTCGATTGTGATAACA
>JAZQTZ010000057.1:0-12668 GCA_045631105.1 Acutalibacteraceae bacterium | reverse complement strand
ATCGGTGCAGGCAGAGTTGTTTATCAGGAACTCACAAGAATCACAAAGTCAATCAATGACGGCGATTTCTTCAAGAATGAAGCTCTTCTCGGCGCTATTGAAAACTGCAAGAAGAACAATTCGGCACTTCACCTTATGGGTCTTCTTTCTGACGGCGGTGTTCACAGCCACAATACCCACCTTTACGGTCTTATCAAGATGGCAAAGGATATGGGTCTTGAAAAGATTTTTGTTCATTGCCTCATGGACGGCAGAGACGTTCCTCCCACATCGGGCAAGGATTTCGTTGCTGACCTTTATAAGAAGTGCGCAGAAATCGGCGCAGGCAAAATCGCAACAATCATCGGCAGATACTATGCTATGGACAGAGACAACCGCTGGGAAAGAGTTGTTAAGGCATATGATGCAATGACAAAGTGCGAAGGCGTTAAGTTTGACTGCGGCTGTGCAATGATTGAAGAATCATATAAGAACGAAGTTACAGACGAATTCATCGTTCCCGCTGTTGCAAACGATGCACAGCCCGTTTCAGATAACGATTCAGTTGTTTTCTTCAACTTCCGTCCCGACAGAGCAAGAGAAATCACAAGAGCATTTGTTGATGCTGATTTCAACGGCTTTGAACGTGAACAGCTCAAGGGTCTTTACTATGTCTGCATGACTCAGTATGACGCAACAATGCCCAATGTTAATGTTGCATTCAAGCCCCAGACTCTTGACAATACTTTCGGCGAATATCTTTCAGCAAAGGGTATGACTCAGCTTCGTATCGCTGAAACTGAAAAATATGCTCATGTAACATTCTTCTTCAACGGCGGCGTTGAAAAGCAGTATGACGGTGAGGACAGAATCCTCGTTAAGTCACCTGCAGTTGCAACTTATGATATGCAGCCCGAAATGAGCGCATATGAAGTAACCGAAAAGCTCCTCGAAGCTATCGGAACAGATAAATACGATGTTATCATCCTCAACTATGCAAACTGCGATATGGTTGGCCACACAGGCGTATTCGAAGCAGCTGTTGCAGCAGTTGAAGCTGTTGATACATGCGTTGGTAAAATCTGCGATGCAGTTTCCGCAAAGGGCGGCGTAATGCTCATTACTGCTGACCACGGTAACGCAGACAAGATGTATGAGCCCGACGGTTCACCCTTCACAGCTCACACAACCAATCCCGTTCCCTTCGTTGTTGTAGGTCACGACTGCGAACTCAAGGAAGGCGGAAAGCTCTGCGATATCGCTCCCACAATGCTCGATATCATGGGCATCGAAAAGCCCGCACAGATGAGCGGCGAATCACTCATTAAATGATTGACATCACCGATATTGCGTGATATAATAAGAAAAAATAATTTTCGGAGGATACAGCTATGAAGATTAAGACTCTTGAAACAAAGAATCTTTGCGAAAGCGCAAAGAAGGGCGGCTGCGGCGAATGCCAGACATCATGCCAGTCAGCATGCAAGACAAGCTGCGGTGTTGCTAACCAGCAGTGCGAAAGCAAGAAATAAGAATTTATAAAATGCCGCCAATGTGGCGGCATTTTTAATAGCTTTTTAACAGGTGATACTTATGATACATTGTTATAAACTCGGCGGTCTGAATATTGTTCTCGATATTTTTTCGGGTTCGGTTCATGTTGTTGATGAGGTTGCTTACGACATAATCGAAATGTATGAAACCGAAAGCCGTGAAGAAATAATCGCAAGAATTCTTGAAAAATATCCTGACCGTGAGGATGTTACAAAGGAAGAAATCGAGGGTTGCTTCGAACAGCTTGAAGAGCTTCGTTCGGCAGGAAAGCTTTTCACTCCCGATACCTTTGAACCCATGGCGGGCGACCTTAAGAAAAAAACCTCGGGCGTTATAAAGGCACTCTGCCTTCATATTGCGCACACCTGCAATCTCAACTGTTCATATTGCTTTGCAAGTCAGGGCAATTATCATGGCGACAGAGCCGTTATGAGCTTTGAGGTCGGCAAACGTGCGCTTGATTTCCTTATCGAAAATTCGGGCAGCCGCAGAAATCTTGAGGTTGACTTTTTCGGCGGCGAACCTCTTATGAATTTTGAGGTTGTGAAACAGCTTGTTGAATATGCACGCTCCGTTGAAAAAGAAGCGGGCAAGAATTTCCGTTTTACTCTCACAACAAACGGCGTTCTTGTTGACGATGACGTTATTGAATTTTCAAACCGTGAAATGAGCAACGTTGTTCTCAGCCTTGACGGCAGAAAAGAGGTTCATGACCGTTTCCGTGTTGACTATGCAGGCAACGGAAGCTGGGAAAAGATTGTTCCCAAGTTTCAGAAGTTTGTTGAGGCAAGAGGCAACAAGAATTATTATATGAGAGGCACATTCACCCATGCAAACCCCGATTTCCTTGAGGATATAAAGCAGATGCTTGATCTTGGATTTACGGAGCTTAGCATGGAACCCGTTGTTTGCGCACCCGATGACCCCTCTGCGCTTACCATGGAGGATTTGCCCGTTGTTCTTGACCAATACGAAAAACTTGCAGAGCTTATGCTCAAAAAACATAAAGAGGGTAAACCCTTTACATTCTATCACTATATGATAGACCTTAAGGGTGGTCCGTGTATCTATAAGAGAATTTCAGGCTGCGGCTCGGGAACGGAATATATGGCTGTCACTCCTTGGGGCGACCTCTATCCTTGCCACCAGTTCGTCGGCGAAGAAAAATTCAAACTCGGCGATATCTGGAACGGCGTTGATAACCACGAAATTCAGAAAGATTTCGAATCCTGCAACGTTTATGCAAGACCCGAATGCAAAGATTGCTGGGCAAAGCTCTATTGTTCGGGCGGCTGCGCAGCAAACGGCTATCATGCAACGGGCTCCGTTAAGGGAATTTATGAATACGGCTGCGAGCTTTTCAGAAAGCGTATGGAATGTGCGATTATGCTTGAAGCAGCAAAGGCAGTTGAGGAATAATGAAAACCCCGATTTGCGATTTTGTTAATGAATATAAAAACAGCGGAAAACTCCGTCTGCATATGCCCGGTCACAAGGGAAAGGATTTTCTCGGCATCGAGGGTTATGATATAACCGAAATCAGCGGTGCGGATGTGCTTTACAGTCCGAACGGAATAATCAGAGAGAGCGAAGAAAATGCGGCAAGACTTTTCGGAACAGAAAAAACAGTCTATTCCGCCGAGGGTTCATCGCTTTCTATCCGTGCGATGCTTTATCTTGCGGTGCTTCACGCAAAGGAAAACGGCAGAAAACCGATTATCGCCGCAGGCAGAAATGCCCACAGAGTTTTTATGACTGCCGCCGCACTTCTCGATTTTGAAATTGCGTGGATATTCCCCGAAAAGAAAGAAAGCATAATTTCCTGCGATATTTCGCCTGAATATCTCGATGCTTTTCTTTCGGAAACAGAAGAAAAACCTGTTGCAGTTTATATCACAAGCCCCGATTATCTCGGCAATGTTGCGGATATAAAAGGGATTTCCGCCGTCTGCAAAAGGCACGGCGTTTTGCTTCTTGTTGATAATGCTCACGGCGCATATCTCGGATTACTCCCCGAAAACATGCATCCGATTTCGCTCGGTGCGGATATCTGCTGTGATTCGGCGCACAAAACTTTGCCCGTTTTAACAGGCGGTGCATATCTGCATATTTCAAAAAATTCACCCGAAATTTTGACGGAATATGCCGAAAATGCGATGTCGCTTTTTGCATCAACAAGTCCGTCTTATATCATTATGCAGTCGCTCGACATGGCGAATAAATATATTGCCGACGGCTATACCGAAAAGCTTGAAGAAACCGCAAATGCAGTCAACAAACTCAAAAATCAGCTTTCGGAATACGGCTTTGAACTTATCGGTAATGAACCGATGAAGCTTGCTTTGAGTCCGAAAAGCATGGGATATGCGGGCGAAGAAATTGCAGATATTCTTTCGGAAAACGGAATGGAATGTGAATTTTCCGACCCCGATTTTGTTGTTATGATGTTCACTCCCGAAATCAGCGATGATGAAATTGAGCATATCGGAAAAGTTCTTCTTGCAGTTGAAAAAAGGGAAGAAATATCAGAAAAACCTCCCGTTTTGTCAATGCCCGAAAAGGCGATGACGGTCCGAGAAGCTGTTTTTTCTGCGTCGGAGGAGATTGATGTTTCCGAATGCAAGGGAAGAATTCTTGCTTCTTCTGCAATAAGTTGTCCGCCTGCAATTCCGATAATTGTGTGCGGTGAAATCATCGATGAAAATGCAATAAAATGCTTTGAATATTACGGCATTGAAAAATGTCGTGTTGTCAAATAAAAACATTGAATAATACTTAATCACTCTGCAACACTAAAAGTGAAGGCAGGGTGATTTTTTTGGCTGTAAAAAGAAGAAAATTCATAAGAACAATTTCGTATCTCGTTGCCGTGTGCATGATTTTTGCGGTGTCGGGAATGTTTTCTCAAAGAGCAAAGGCTGGATATGAAGAAACTCTCGGCAAAGTCAGAATGACAAATCTCGGGTCGATGTGCGATTATTTCCGAGACATCAGCGCAGGTCTGCGTTTGCTTGCGGTTTCGGCAGACAGCTCTGTTTCGGAGAGCGTTGCGTATGTTGAGGCAAGGGTCATGGGTGCAAGGGGATGCCTCAATGGTTTCGATTCAAAAAAGGTTAAGAATATCGGAAAGTTTATCAACACCGTCAACTCTTTTACGCAGGAATTTTCGGGCACAAGCGAAAAAAGGAAAATTGCGATTTATCTTTCCGAATATGCGCAGGAGGTCTATTTTCATCTCAATGATGTTTCGTCAGCTGTGCTTAACGGTGCATATTCTCTGACTGAATACGGCAGCATTTATAATGGAAACGAAAAACCGTATTTTGAGGATTTTGTTGATTATTCAAACGGTAATGAACGAGAGCTTTTCAATGCGGCGGCACCTGTTTCGGCAACGCTTAACGTTTCTTTTTTTGATAAAAATGAAGAGATATCCGAAGAAAAAGCCAAGGAAATTGCTAGCGGTGTGACGGGCATAAACTCCGTATTATGGAGGGATAACAAATCCGATGGTGCATATTCTTTTTGCCACGGAGATATTGCCGTCGATATAAGCAAATCGGGTATGCTTTGCAGACTGATAAATCCGATGCCATGCAAAACCGCAAAGCTGACCGAAAATGAAACCAAAGAAAAAGCGAATGAGTTTCTGATGAAACACGGTTATAAAGATATGGTTATGCTGAGGCGTGAAAGCGGCGAATTCACAGCCTCTTTTTTGTTTTATCCCGAAATAAACGGCGTTTTGCTTATGACCTCGCCTGTTGAAATTGAGATTTGCATGTCAAACGGAGCAACAGTCTATTTTAATTCTTATCAGTATATAGGATGTTACAGAGAGGATATTCATACGCCCGAAACCATGCCCGAGATAAGCATGATATTGCCCGAAAATATAACCGTAAACCGAAGTTTTTATTGTGTCAAAAAAATAAACGGCAAAGAAAAACTCTGCATACTTTCCGAATGTAAATATGATGATTATAATTATTATATATTTACCGACCCCGAATCGATGAAAATTCTTAAAACGGAAAACGCATAATTTTTCTTTACTAAAATATTTTGTTATGCTAAAATGAAAACAAAGGAGGAATAAAAAAATGAAAAGAACATCAAAATTAATTTCCCTCATCATGGCAATCATCATGCTTATGCAGGTTCCCCTTATGGCAAATGCGGCTTTTGATGCACCTACCCTCACCAGAGGTGAATGGGATGAGCTTTATGAGGAATATTGCGACGAAAACACATTGCCCATGCTCTGTGTAGGTTCGGATGAAAATTCCGTCAGCCTCGTATGGCATGCAGACAAGGATAAGGCAAAGCCCGAAGTCCGTCTTGCCGAGAAAAAGAATATGGACGGATATAAGACATTCAAAGGTGTAACAACCGAAGCCGAAAATAATGAACAGGTTGTTTGCCGTGTAACTGTTGACGGCTTGAAAGAAAACACAACCTATTATTATAAATGGTATTCGGATAACGGCTGGAGCAAGGCTTATAAATATGAAACAAAGTCTTTCACCGACCATAAGGCGCTCATCATCGGCGATATTCAGATTGGCGGTCAGTCGGAAGAATCAAGTGTTCAGTCCGATGTCGGCTATAACTGGAACAATGTTCTCGCAAAGGCTCTTCAGGATAATCCCGATGTCAGCTATCTTGTTTCTCCCGGCGATAACACCTCAACGGGTAAAACAGCCGATGAATGGCAGACCCTCCTCATGCCTGCAGGCGTAAGAAGCCTTCCCATGGCTCTTGCAATCGGTAATCATGATAAGAAGGGTATGGCTTATAACTATTTTACAAATATGCCCAACGAGTACTACGGCGAATATTTTGAGGGTCTCGACAGAGATTTCTGGTTCCGCTACGGCGATGTTCTCTATCTTGTTTTTGATGCAACATCCGCATCTGCGGCAGACCATATGGGCATGGCAAAGGAAGCTGTTGAAAAGAATCCCGATGCAAAATGGAGAATCGGCGTTATGCATCAGGCATTGTTCGGACCTTCGTTCTGCGGATTCAGTACGGAAACACAGATTCTTCTCAATGCGGTATTTACCCCCATATTTGATACATTTGATGTTGACCTTGTTCTCACAGGCCATAGCCATATCCAGGGCCGTTCGCATTTTATGTATGAAAGCATGACAATCGGTGCAGCAAAGAGCGGAAAGACCTATAAGAATCCTCTCGGCACCGTTTATCTCAACACAAACGCAGTCTGTGACCATGGCAGCTTCGAGGAATATGAATTTCTCAACCTCCCCTATGTTGCATATAGTTTCGGTAAGAACGATGTTACAACATACACAACCCTTGAATTCAAGGGCGACACAATGGAAGTGAAGACCATGAGAGGCGACAACAGCGAGCTTCTCGATTCGCTCACAATCGAAAAGACCAAGGATGACCATAACGATGACGGCATTCTCAAAAAGTTCCACCGTCTTCTCTACAAGGTTGTTGAAGTTCTTGGCTGGGTATATCTTGAGGGCGATAAGATTACCGTAGCCATAAGAGGCGGACATTTTTAACAGATAATAACGAAGAGCTGTCTTTTTAAGGCAGCTCTTTTTTGAAACAAATTCAAAAGTCCTTTTTATGGGACACCTCTCTTGCTATAATACAGACAATGAAACAGACGAACAAAAGGATGTTCGGTAAAAAACAGAAGATTTTTTGTGGTTTTTGTTAAAAAAGATTGCGTTTTGCAAATAAAATTTCTATCATGAACACTACTTGTTGTGGTATAAAAGATTGACACACAGCATATATTGTGGTAAAATATGGTTGCAGATGAAAATCACAAAAAATCGAACATTTGTATTGACAAACGAATGTTCGTCTGCTATAATAACAATCACAGAACAAATGTTTACACTTTGTTCGCAAGGGAGGATTTAAAATGACATTTGCAGATATCATCAGAACAGTATTGGAATTCGCAGCAGTAGTTCTGCTTATAGTTGGTTTTATAAACGAAAAGAAAGTTATTGCTTTTGAGGTTAAACTTGCCAGAGCGATAAAGATTCATCTTCGCAATCGCAGAATCCGTAAGCAGAGAGAAAAGGCTGCCATGCGTGCAAGCGTTCAGTCAAGAGCAGTTGAAGAATTCTATGAGGAAGAGCCTGTTTTTACCCTTATTAACGGCACGGGCAGTGCTCATCAGGTTGCATAACAATTATCTTTCATAAATATTGCAAGAAAAAGGACAGCTCCGAATTTTCGGAGCTGTCCTTTGCTGTTTTGATTTATTTAAGAAGCTGAACAAGATCGATTGCACCAACGGGGCAAACCTCGTGGCATTTGCCGCAACCTGTGCACTTATCATAGTCAACCTTTGCGCAGAAACGGTCAATTGTTACCGCACCTGCTTCGCATTCTTTAACGCATTTCATGCATCCGATGCAGCCTGCGGTGCATTCTTTACGGGTGAGTGCACCTTTGTCATGGTTTTTGCAAAGAACAGCCGCTTTGATTTCCTCGAGGGGCATCATTTCGATAAGTCCCTTCGGGCAGGTCTTTACGCACATTTTGCAAGCCTTGCAGAGAACAGGATTGATTCTTGCAATGCCGTCGCACATGCTGATTGCATCATATTGACAAACTGCAACGCAGTCGCCGAAGCCGATGCATCCGTAAATGCAATCCTTGGGTCCGCCGAAAATCTGCGAAGCCATTCTGCAGCTCTGAACGCCCTGATATTCAAGCTTTGTTGAAGCGTTGACATTGTGTCCCTGACAAAGAACAACTGCCGCTGTGGGTTTAACCTCGCCTGCGGCAAGACCTGTTATCTCGCCGATGGCTTTTGCGGTGTCATTTCCGCCCGGCGAACAAAGTGCCGTGTCAGTTGTTTCGCCTTTTGAAAGTGCAGCAGCATAGCCGTCACAACCTGAAAAACCGCAAGCGCCGCAGTTTGCGCCGGGGAGACATTCTCTTATCTGCTCTGCTTTTTCATCAACGGGCACTGCGAAAACCTTTGATGCGATTGAAAGACCGAGACCCGCAATAAGTCCGATGGCGGCAACGATAATAACTGCCAATAAAATAGGATTCATTTCGTTACCTCCTTAACCGAATATTCCGTCAACAAGGCCTGTAAAGCCCATGAAGGAAAGTGAAACTATTGATGCGGCGATAAGAACAATGGGAAGTCCCTGAAGGAACTTGGGGATATCTGCGCCTTCAAGTCTGCTTCTGACACCTGAGAAAATAACCATTGCAAGCATGAAGCCGATACCTGCACCAACGCTGTTGATCATTGACTGCGCAAAGTTATATTCCTTGGTGATGTTGAGAAGAACAACGCCGAGAACAGCGCAGTTTGTTGTGATGAGGGGAAGATAAATGCCGAGTGCTTCGTAAAGAGGCGGCATAAACTTTTTGAGAATAAGTTCAACAAGCTGAACGAGTGCTGCGATTACAAGGATGAAAACGATTGTCTGGAGATAACCGAGATCGTTTGCAACAAGGAGATATTTGTTGATGGGATAGGTTACGGCTGTTGCAAGAGCCATAACGAAGATAACCGCGCCCGACATACCAACAGCGGTATTGAGTTTCTTCGAAACGCCGAGGAAGGGGCAGATACCGAGGAACTTACAAAGAACGAAGTTTTCGGTAAGAATAGCGGTGAGGAGAATTGATAAAGCTATTTTCATGCTGTTTCACCCTCCTTTTTTTCTTCTGTGCATTCCTTGCCTTCTGCAAGAAGTGCGCAGTTTTTAGCCATGGGACAAGCCTGACAGCCGCCGAGACCTGCCTTGGGTTTGCCTTTCTTTTCAGCAAGCTTGTTTGCGCAAGCCATAAGAAGACCGAAAGTGAGGAATCCGCCGGGAGCGAGAATGAAAACGGTCATGGGGCTGAGATATTCTGTCCAGGGAAGAGTGAAGCCGTTGAAACCGTTAAGCACGTTGTCGCCGAAGAGAACAAGAAGATTCTGTGCGCCTGCGAGGAATGTTCCTGCGCCGAGAACTTCTCTGACGGATGCCATGAGGCAGAGAGCGATTGTGAATCCGACGCCCATGCCGAGACCGTCAACTGCCGAAGCAATAACGGAATTTTTGCCTGCAAATGCCTCTGCTCTGCCGAGGATGATGCAGTTAACAACGATAAGAGGAAGGAAAACACCGAGCGCCGCATCAAGTGCGGGAACGAATGCTTTCACTATCATCTGAACTATTGTAACGAAAGATGCGATAACAACTATGTAAGCGGGAATGCGCACCTTTGAGGGAATAACCTTGCGAAGAAGCGAGATAACGATGTTTGAGCAAACAAGAACTAT
Source organism: Acutalibacteraceae bacterium (assembly GCA_045631105.1). Classification (GTDB taxonomy): domain Bacteria; phylum Bacillota; class Clostridia; order Oscillospirales; family Acutalibacteraceae; genus CAG-177. The sequence continues at coordinate 2,839 of JAZQTZ010000057.1, read as the reverse complement.
CATTGCTGAGATACCCATACCGAGAGCATTGACAACGCTTGTTGAGGTTGCAAGGGTGGGACAAGTGCCGAGAACAAGGCGGAAAACGGGGTTTTCTGCTATAAGACCTTTGGTAAATTCTTTACCGAGTGATTTCTTTTCAGCCAATGTTCTCACCTCCTGCTGCTTCAATTGCGGCGTTGACTGCATTAACAACCGCTCTTGAGGTTATTGTTGCGCCTGTAATGGCGTCGATTGAATTTTCGCCTGCTTTATCTTTTGAAACGGTGATGCCGTTAACAAGACCGATAAATTTATCGCGGAATGAAGTTTCCGCAGCTTTTGCACCGAGACCTGCTGTTTCTGCATGGGAGAGAATGTTAACACCCGTTACTTTGCCGTCAGTGTCAACGCCTGTCATAACAGCAATATCTCCGCCGTAGCCTTTTGCTGTGTTAACAACAACATATCCGATTGTTGCGCCGCTTTCGTCGAGTGCAGCAACAACGCTTGTGCCGTCTTCAAGAATGTTTGCTTCGCCAAAGCTTGATGCATCGGCAAAAACTGTCTGTCTTGATTTGATTTCCGTTTCGATTGCAAGATTTTCAATAATGGGTGCGGTTACCTGATTTGTAAGACCGAGAAGAAGGGTTGCAACAAGGCAGATAACAAAAAGAGTAACGGTCGGAATAAGATATTCCTTCAGGTTTTTCATTTTGCTTCACCCTCCTTTGCCTTTTTTTCTTTAACCGTACCGAAAGGCTTGGGAGCCATGATTGTTTCGATATGGGGAACAAGAAGGTTCATGATAAGAATTGCGAAGGATACGCCTTCGGGAAGCGATGCGAAGAGTCTGATAACGCAGGTCAGAAGACCGCAGCCTACGCCGAAAACGATTTTTGCATTCGATTTGATGGGGCTTGTTGAATAGTCGGTCGCCATGAAGAATGCGCCGAGAAGAAGTCCGCCGCCCATGAGTTCATATGCGAGGAATTCGAGGTCAAACTTGCCTGCAATAAGCATGATAACGGCAACGGTGCCGATGAATGCAACGGGGATTTTATAGGAAATAACCTTTCTTGCCATGAGGTAGATGCCGCCGACGATAAGAGCAATTGAGCAGGTTTCGCCGATACAACCGCCTCTGATACCGAGGAACATATCAAGGAGTGAGGGGAGTGCTTCGTTTGATTCTCCGCCGATGATTGCAAGGGGAGTTGCTGTTGAAACTGCATCGGTTTTCCATGAAAGGGGAGCAGTCCAGTTGCCCATTGCCTGACCGAAGGAGAGAAGAAGAACTATTCTTGCAACGATTGCAGGGTTTGCAAAGTTCTGACCGATACCGCCGAACATCTGCTTAACAACAACGATTGCAAAGAAGCTTCCGATTGCAGCCATCCAGAGAGGGATGCTTACGGGAAGATTGAATGCAAGGATAAGACCCGTTACAACGGCGCTTAAATCCTGAATTGTGTTATGGCGTTTCATAACTTTTCTTGCGACGAATTCCGAAAGAACGGCAGTAATAACCGTTGTTGCCGTAACAGCAAGAACACGGGGGCCGAAGAGCACTACCGCTGCAATAAGCGAAGGAATAAGTGCGATAATAACATCAAGCATGATGCGCTGGGTGGTGTCTTTTGTGCGAAGATGTGGCGACGCACTGACAACAAGCTTTTTTCCGTCAACCATTATTTATTGCCCTCCTCTCTTAAAATTGCCTTTGCAAGGCGCATGTGCTGAACAAGGGGCTTGCCTGCAGGACAAGCAAATGCACAGCTTCCGCATTCCATGCAAACCATAATTCCGAGCTGCTTGAGTGATTCGGGGTCTTTTGCTTTTGCAGCTCTGACGATATTTGTGGGCATAAGGCTCATCGGGCAGGCGATTGCGCATCTGCCGCAACGGATGCAGTCGGTTTCGGGCTTGAGAACTGCATCATCCTTTGAGAATGCAAGGATAGCGTTATTCTGCTTGAGAATGGGCAAATCCGTTCCGACTATGGCAAGACCCATCATCGGGCCGCCTGTTAAGATTTTGCAGGGTTCGGTTTTGAAACCGCCGCAGAATTCAATGATATCGGAAATATTTGTTCCGATGGGAACTCTTACATTCTGAGGCTTTGCAATTGCCGAACCGTCAACTGTGAGCGAACGGCTGACAAGCGGTTTACCTGTTTTGAGATAACGGGCAATGAAAGCGGCTGATGTAACGTTAAGAACAACGCATCCTACATCGGCGGGAAGTTTTCCGGGAGGAACTCTTCTGCCTGTTGCAGACTGAACCATCATTTTTTCAGCGCCCTGAGGATATTTTGATTCAAGAATCATGAGCTGAACTTCATCATCAACATCATCCTTATGGTCGGCGATGTTTTTGAGAACCTTGAATGCCTCGGGTTTGTTATCCTCTGCGGCAATAACAACTCTCTTGAATCCGAGAATATCCTTGAGAGTGTAAACGCTTGAAAGAATATCCCATGAATTTTCCATGCATTCACGGTAGTCAACGGTTATGAAGGGTTCGCATTCCGCCGCATTGATGATAAGAGTGTCGATGTTCTTATCTTCGGGGAAATTGAGTTTGATGTGGGTGGGGAAACCTGCACCGCCGAGACCTACCAGACCCGATGCTCTGACAGCCTTGATAAAGTCTTCTTTTGTTTCAACCTTCGGGGGTTCAATTCCTTCCCAAAGACGCATTTCGCCGTCGGATTCAATTGTAACAGCCTTTGACATAACGCCGTTGGGGAGTTTCACATCGCCAACAGCCGTTACCTTGCCTGAAACAGAAGCATGAATGGGTGCGCTCACAAATTTATCGGTGTCGCCGATTACCTGACCGACAGCAACTTCATCTC
>JAZQTZ010000056.1:0-15143 GCA_045631105.1 Acutalibacteraceae bacterium | reverse complement strand
TGACCCACTGCTTAGAAGGCAGTTGCTCTATCCAGCTGAGCTACAAGCGCATAATGGAGCGGGTGATGGGAATCGAACCCACACGACCAGCTTGGAAGGCTGGGATTCTACCATTGAACTACACCCGCATATTCGGAACGTCAGCTATTTTAACATACACTTGCCGAAATGTCAATATAAAAAATGAAAATAATTGCATAAATTTTATTGCATATTTTTATTTTTTCATTGTATTTTTTATATAATAAGGTTATAATTAATCAAAATCACTAATTATCGCCCGAAAGGAATGATTATATGCTTGCAGAAAAACAAACAGCGCGTATGCTTTCAAAACTCAGGAGATTTGAGCAAACCCTCAATCCTCTGCTTTTCAAAAAAGTTTTGGAGGCAAAAAACGTTCTCGCTTTTGAAACACAGGAAAGATATTACGAAATTCCCGATGAGTCTTTGTTTGCTCCCGTTGAAAACGGTTGGATATGGGGCGCAGAGGAATCATTTTGCTGGTTTAAGGCTGAATTCACAGTTCCCGAGGAGCTTGAAGGGGAAAATCTCTTCGTTATGCCTCACACAGAAGGCTACGAAACGCTTCTTTGGGTAAACGGCCAACCCTTCGGAACATTTGCAACAAAGATTGTTTTCACAGGCCACGGAAACCATTACTGCGACCTTCTGAAAATGAATGTTAAAGCGGGAGAAAAAATCGAAATTGCGCTTGAAGTCTATGCAGGTCACACACATTACGGCAATCAGCCCCTGCAGACCGACAGACTTCTCAAAGAATACAGATATCATTTTGACGGACTTGATATCTGCGTAAAAGACCCTCTCATTAATGATTTTTATTTTGACCTTAAGGTTATTAACGAGCTTGTTGAAACTCTTCCCGACACGTCATTCAGAAAGGGCGACCTTATCAACGCTCTTTACGAGGTACATAAGAGAGTTTACTATGCATATGACGATGTTGACGAAGAAACTTTCAGAGATGCAATAAAATCAGCTTCTCCCTTCCTCAAGGAAGTTCTTGCAGTCAAAAACGGCCCCGAAGCCGCAAAAGTCGGTATCGTGGGACATTCGCATCTTGACACCGCATGGCTCTGGAAATCCACCGAAACTATCAAAAAGAGCGCAAGAACATTCTCAAATCAGCTCGCACTCATGGAACAGTATCCCGAGCATTTATTCCTGCAGAGTTCGGCTTGCCATTCCGACATGATTCTCGAATATTATCCCGAGCTTTTTGAAAGAATAAAGGAAAAAGTTCTCGAAGGCAGATATGAGCCCAACGGCGGCGTATGGGTTGAATGCGACTGCAACATCACCTCGGGCGAATCAATGATAAGACAGTTCCTCTGGGGTCAGCGCTTCACAAGAAAGCATTTTAATTTCACCTCAAACTGCTTCTGGCTTCCCGATACTTTCGGCTACAGCGCCGCAATCCCCCAGATTATGAAGGGCTGCAAGGTTGATTATTTCCTTACAACCAAAATCGACTGGAACGATGCCAACCACTTCCCCTATGACACATTCTATTGGCAGGGAATCGACGGAACAAAGGTATTCACCCATTTCAACACAACAGCAGCATGGCCCGCTCCCCGTTGTTTCCACGAAGCGGTTACCGGAGATGTCAAAACCAATCTCGCACTCAACGAACGCAACGTTACAAGAATGAGATATGAAGCCTTCGGTCACGGCGACGGAGGCGGCGGACCTCAGTTTGAAATGATTGAAACCGCAAGAAGAGTCAAAGACCTCAACGGCTGCGCAAAGGCTGAGTATATGAAGGTCGGCGATTTCATGCAGGAGCTCGAATCCGAAGCAAAAAATCCCAACACTTACACAGGCGAGCTTTACCTTGAACTTCACAGAGGCACACTCACCAATCAGCACAACATAAAGCATAACAACAGAAAAGCGGAATTCGCTCTTCGTGATCTTGAATTTCTGACAGTAAGCAACGCCGTTAAGAACGGTGAAGTTGCAAGCGACGAGAAAATTCATCCTCTTTATAAAGATTTGCTTCTCAACCAATTCCACGATATTCTTCCCGGCACATGTATCAATTCCGCTCACAAACTTGCTCTCGAGCAGACAAACAAGCTTCTTGAAACAGCAAACACCCTTATCAAGGAATCCGTTACAGGCGAGGGTGAATATGTGACGGTTACAAACACACTTTCATTTGACAGAAACGACCCGATTTTCCTTGAATGCGAGGAAGGATATATTGCAGACTGCGAATGCAGACAACAGACATATAAAAACCTTGACGGCAAGAATATTCTTATCATCAGCGGTCTTGTTATTCCTGCGTTTTCAACGGTAAAAATCAATCTTATCAAGGGAACTGCTGATAACAAGAGCGAAATCACAGTTTCGGAAAACTGCGTTTCAACTCCCTTTGCAAACATCAGATTTGACGAAAAAGGCTATATTGACTCTCTCGTTGACAAACGTGCCGACAGAGAAATCCGAGGAAACGGATATCCCCTCAACGCACTTATCACAGCAGAAGATTTGCCCTCAGCATATGATAACTGGGATGTTGATGCAGACCTTGAATGCAAATTTGCCGATAATTCCGTGCTTTTAAGCAGAGAAATCATTTCTCACGGTGCTGTGGCAGTTGTTATCAGAAGCAAATATCAGATAACCAAGAAATCAACTGTTACCCAGGATGCATTCTATTTTGCAGATACAGCGGAAATCAGATTTGATACTGTTATGGATTGGCAGGATAACCACCGCTTCCTCAAAGCGGCATTTGACACCAATGTTCACAACGATTTTGCACGCTTTGAAATTCAGTACGGCAGCATCATGCGTCCCACAACAAGAAACAATTCTGTTGAAAAGGCAAAGTTTGAGGTTGTTAACCACAAATATACAGACCTTTCGGAAACTCGTTTCGGCGTTTCAGTTCTCAACGACAGCAAATACGGTATAAGCGCTGAAGGCGGAAATCTCCGTCTTTCACTCCATAAAGGCGGCAACAGACCCGACATCGAAGGAGATAAAGGCGTTCATAAAACGGTTTACTCTTTCCTTCCCCATGACAGCGGATTCTGCGCCGAATCGGTTGTAAAGCCTGCTTATGAACTTAACATCCCCGTTATTGCAGGCAAGGGTGACTTTGAAGCGATTGCGCTTGTTGTTCCCGAAAAAGACAACATCATCGTTGAAGCAATAAAGCCCTGTGAGGACAACGAAAAAGCTTTCATCGCAAGACTTTATGAAACTGAAGGAACTTACACCAATTGCCCCGTTAAATTCTTTGAAGGCGCAAAGAAGATTGAAATCACAGATATGCTCGAAGAAGTTGAAACCGAGCTTTCAGGCAATTCACTCTCTTTCAGACCCTTTGAAATCAAGACTCTCAAAATCAGTTATTAAAAGAAAAGGATGTACCCGAAAAAGGTACATCCTTTATTTTATATAGCGTTGTTTATTGTTTTTGCAACCGAATCAATATTTTCAGCTGTCCAGTCAGGGTCTATTGCAATATAAGCCGTTCTTGCGAGCAAGTCAAGGGTTCTGGGACACATATCCATTGAATAATTATGCTGCAAATCCTTGTTTGCCTCCATTTTATAGGGGTCAAGCGCAGGATGATGAGCGCCTCTTTTTTCCATAATCTGAGTCCAGTTTGTGTAGATATGCTTGCCTGTATTGATGGGAATTGTTATTCCGAGACCGTTTTCGCCGCATTTCTTCGCGAACTCATTGCATTCATCGGCAGTTTCAAATCTGATCACAAGAGTTGTTGCGCAGTCACCCTCGCTGTCATGTGAGGGGGCAACAACAGCCTCATCGCAAAGCTTTTCAATGAGTGCAAACTTATTCTTATGAAGGTCTGCAATAATGTCGGGAAGCTTTTTAAGCTGTTCACGGAGAATTGCGCCCGTGATATCCGAAACACGGAATTCTGTTCCGCCGAACAAAGGCTCATTAATGCCGTCAAGCTGGTCACCGAAGAAAGCAACTGCACTTGAATCGTGATAAATCAAAGCTCTTTCATAAATTCTTCGGTCATTTGTCACAAGCGCACCGCCCTCGCCTGCGGTGAGAACCTTATAATAGTTGAAGCTGTAAGCACCTGCGTCACCGAGAGTGCCGAGAAATTTTCCGTTATATCTTCCGCCGATTGCCTGACATGCATCCTCAACAACGGCAACTCCGTGTTTTTTGGCAACAGCGTTTATTTCATCCATATTGCAGGGGAATCCCATGATATGAACGGGGATAACAGCCTTTGTGTTCTTTGAAATCTTCTTTTCGAATTCGTTCGCATCAAGAGTCAGCGTTTCGTCGATATCGGCAATAACGGGAATTGCACCGACTGCGGTAACCGCAAGCGCAGTTGCAATATAAGTATAACCGGGAACGATAACTTCATCGCCGGGGCCTATTCCGAGACCGACAAGCGCCGATGTTATTGCGCCGAATCCCGATGACATAAGATGGCAATAATCAGCTTCGGCATATGCTTTCCATTCTTTTTCAAAATTAAGAACTTCACAGCCGCTGCCGTTGATTTTAAAGAAATCCTTTGAATTTATTGCGCGTGCAACTGCATCAATTTCTTCTTTCCCAATTCTGTACATAAAACTACCTCGCTGTTATTTATTTTCACGGATAATACGGAGATTTTCATTTATAATGTTCTGGTCGGTGTTATCGGCAAGGGGGAAAAGATTGCCGTACATAAAGCATCCGACCTCGTAACCGCCTCTGCAAAGCTGGTCTTCCGATGGAAGATAAACGGTGTAGCCGTTTGTGCAGGAAAGGCAGAGGGTATAGGGATAGGGAGAATAGCTACGCAGACGCATGACTATTTCCGAAAACATTTCAAACGGGAACGGAATGAACACTATGTCGCCGAGTGAAATGATTGTCTGTTCAAAAGTGAAATCCTCGGGAACGGGATTTCCGCCGTTTGTTAAATATTCATACTGTTCTTTATAATGCTCATATTCAAGGCGCTGAATATTGATAAGCTCTTCGGGATTTTCATATCCCGAAAGCTTCTTTTCAACTTCTTCAAGCGACGGCATTTCCTTGCGGGGAAGATGAAGTGCATCGCTGAAAATTTCAAGCTTTCCGCTGTGATAACCGCCCTTTGAACGCCACGCACGCATAGCGTCGTTTGCCGCAACGCCGCCGTGTTCTTCGGTATAATGAATGTTTCCGACGGTCTGTCCGTTGGTAAGACGGGGACCGACATCGCCGATTGCGCCGTTCCAGAAAGCTGTCAGAGTTTGAGTTTCGGCTTCAACACGGTCAATCATTATTCCCGACCAGTCACGGGAAATTTCTTCGCAAAGGCTTGCGGTTGTTCCGTGGCAACCGTAATGAATAAGATTGAGAATCCCCTCTTTTGTTTCGGAATTACGGATTGAAACAACAGTCATATTGGGGTCATAGCAACCGTGAGGATTCTGTCCGAGAGAGATTTCGCCATTTTCATTCTGCTGACGGCGGTTAACACCGACATCGCTATGGGTAACTCCGACTGCAATTTCCGCACTCTGCATGGAATCAAGCGCTCTTTTGGATGCTTTAAGAATTGCAGGCAGGAAAATGCTGTTATAATATTCCGTATCAATATCGCCCCAGCCGACTGTACCCGATAAATTCGGCGCAGTATGGGTATGGGTTGATGAAATGAGAATATTGCTCTTTTCAACTCCGCATTCAGCGGCAATTTTTTCTCTTGTCGTTTCGCAGAGAGCGGTCTGAATATCACCGATTTCTGCTGTAATGAGCAAAGCTGTTTTTCCGTTCTGACTTACGGCAAGCGCTGTTACCGAAAGATCATCGTGCACGCAAGTGCTGACAAGATCGGGTCTGTATCCGTAAAGCAGAGCGCCGATCTCGGGAGTTGTTATCTCCTTTGCTGCACCTGCAAGAAAAATATCGTTCATTAAAAGCACCTCACTTTTACTCAATTATATCTCAAATTTACACTTTGTAAAGTACAAAAGGAAATTATTATGGAAAAATCAGAACACATATGATATAATTATCAAAAATAAAAAATCAAGGTGGTTTTTATGTTTAACACCGTGCTTTTTGACCTTGACGGTACTTTGACCGACCCCGGCAGAGGCATAACAAATTCGGTTGCATATTCTCTCAAAAAATTCGGAATTGAGGTTGAGGATAAAAAGGAGCTTTATAAGTTCATCGGTCCTCCCCTTTATGATTCTTTCATGAAATACTACGGTTTTTCGAAAGAAAAAGCCGAAACGGCGGTTTCATATTTCCGAGAATATTTCCGTGATACGGGGATTTTTGAAAACGAGGTTTATGACGGAATTCCGAATTTATTAGAAGAAATCAAAAATTCGGGCAGAAAAATCATTCTTGCAACCTCAAAACCTGAAGAATTCGCCAAAAGAATCCTCTCGCATTTCAGCCTTGATAAATATTTCGAGTTTGTTGCAGGAGCAACAATGGACAGCTCAAGAGTCGAAAAAGGCGATGTTATCGCATATGCGCTCAAAGAAAGCGGTTATTCATCCGAAAATGCAGTTATGATCGGCGACAAAATGCACGATATTCTCGGCGCAAAAGAAAACGAACTTGCTTCAATCGGAGTTCTTTTCGGCTACGGAAGCAGAGATGAGCTTGAAAATGCAGGCGCTGATTTCATAGCGGAAACGGTTGATGATATAATAAAATTCATTTAAGGAGAAAACACATGAATCTTAAGGAAATCTTTTTTTCAAATTTGCCGGCGGGGATTGCGGTAATCGGTCTTGTTCTTTACTTTTTCGGAATGGCAATTGTTTTTATCACGAATCCGATAAAGAACGCTGAAAGCTTCGCCGTTAAACCCGTTGACAATGCAGGCAAAACAGAAATCCGTGTTTATTACGGCGGAATTTCTTTTGCACTCGGCGCATTTCTTCTTTATCTCACTTTCGCACTCAAAACTCCCGTTTATTCACTCGTCGGCGGTCTTTTCTTTGCAACAACCGTGCTTGTGACAAGAACGATTTTCCTCTGCGTTGATAAGGGCTGGAAATGTCCCTACACAAAACTTGCAATCCCTGCGGAATCTGCTTTTGTTATTGCACTCTGGGTTTGCTATTATCTTTCAAAAACACTTTATTAAAAGCAAAGGCGTGGTATTTTGATAATACCACGCCTTATTTTTATAATTCTTTTTTCATCCAGATATGAGGACAGCCCTCATCAAGTTCAACTTCTCCGAATGAATAGAAACCGAGTTTTTCATAAAACACCGCTGCACGGCATTGAGAATGAAGCATAAGTCTTTGACCGCCTGATTTTTTCACATATTCAAGCGCTTCTCTGACAACATCCGAACCGAGTCCCCTGCCTCTGCATTCTTTCAGAACGGCAAGTCTGCCGAGAACATGGGAATTCATATTGTTATCCCAAAACACTCTGCAGGTTGCAACAGGTGCGCCGTCATCATCCCTCATCAAGATATGAACTGCTTCGGCATCAATGCTGTCAAATTCATTTTCAAAGCCTTGTTCCTCAATGAAAACTTTTATTCTTATCTCATGCGCCTCATCGGGAAGATTTTTATAAATTTCACATTTCATATTATCCGAATTTTATATCCGAAAGATTACGGATTTCCTTCATAATTCTGCTCGTCTGCAAAGCTCTTTCGCCCGTTACGGCATAATACTCATCATTGGGATTTGCTATGAATTCTTCAAACGCTTTTGCCTCATATCCCATGAGCTTTTCTTTCGGAACATCGCCGATAATTTCGGTCTTATTGCCATCATTATTAATAATACTCATATTGACGAGCTTCGATATCGATTCGATTGTTATTGTTCCCTTATCTCCGAAAATCTGCGAGCCGAGTCTGTCCTGACCGAGCTTTGAATAGGTTAAATTCACAAGCTTGTCGGGATATAAAAAAGCCGAATTACCGCTTCCGTCAGCACCGCTTTCCATGAAAGAGGCGCAGGCGGTTATTTTTTCGGGCATTCCGAAAAGGTCAAGGGCGGGATAAACACAATAAATCCCCAAATCCATGAGGCAGCCCGTTGCAAGGGCAGGATTGAAAATGTTGGGAAGCTTGCCCTCGAGATATGCGGGATATTTTGATGAAAGCTGTGAAAAATCAAAATGAACGCTTGTTATTCTGCCGATTTTTCCGATTGCTTCTTTCAAAAGTTCCCTGGCGGGGTTGAACATATACATTATCGCTTCGATATAAACAAGACCGTTTTTCTTTGCGAGAGCCTGCAATTCTTCAAGCTCTTCGGGTTCAACCGTTATCGGTTTTTCGCAGATAACGTGTTTACCGTTTTCGAGCATGAGCTTTGACTGCTCATAGTGAAGACGATTGGGACTTGCGATATAAACAGCCTCAAAATCGCCCTTTGCGAACTCATTGATATCGGTATAAACCGTCGGAATATTATTTTCATTTGCAAATTTACCGCCGTTTTCTTCCGTTCTGGAATAAACGGCTGTAAAATCGGAATCACAGAGCATTCTTGCTCCGTCAATAAACGATTTTGCAATCCAGCCCGTACCGATTACTCCGTAGCGCATAAATCAAAGCTCCTTTGCCATGGCTGTTCCGTCTTTAAATGCGTGAAGAACTTTAAAGCCGTTCTTTTTATAGAAATTGATGCCTCTTGTGTTGCTTGTGCCGACAATAAGCATAATCGCTTTTGTGCCGTGCATTTTCTTCATATGCTCTGTGAGGGTTGATATCATTCGGCTACCGTTGCCGTTGCCTCTGTAAGGCTTATTGATATCGATATGAAGATGTGCGGGATATTTGAGCGAATAAATTGCATGACCGATGATTTCGCCGATTGCGTCACGGTAGTTTGCCATACCCGTTTTCTTAACCTTTTTAAGATAAGGCTTCATGTTCTTTATATATGTTTTGAAATCTCTTGCGCCGAAAACATAGCCCTCTGCCGTGTCTGTTTCTTCGTTTACAAGAATGAAAACATTTTCGGGTTCCTGCTCAAGATAATAATCGCAGAAAGTGAAAAGAATAAAATCACGCACATTGGGGTCGGTTTTTGCATCCATAGGACCTGTGTTTACGCACACCTGACGGACATCTTCAAAATATTTGGGTTCGTATTTTTTTATAACTACCATATTCTTAAACCTCCACTTCAAACTCCGCTTCGCCGCTGAATGATTTTGTTTCTCCGCCGTAAGCAAAAACAGCATTAATATCGGGGTCTGCATAAACCTTAACGGTTGCTTTGTTGCCGTTCTTTATATAATCAACGGAAACAACACCGCTGGCAGTTTCAAGATGACCCTTCGCTCTGTTCATGCCCTCAACGAAGCAAGGTGTTATAATAACATCCTTATATCCCGCACCGTTTTCAGGCTGACGGATACCGAGAAGATAAGTGAAAAGATATTTTGTTACAGAGCCAAACATCGGATGGTTTCTTGAATCGGCACCGCTCCAGTTTTCCCAGATTGTTGTTGCGCCGTTTCTCTTCATATAAGCAAATGAAACATCCTTATCGCTTGAAAGAAGGTCGAAAGCAATCTGACCCTTACCGTTTTCAAAAAGGAATCTCGGCAAAGCTTCGGTTACGATAATGCCCGAATCGAACATTCCGAGTTTTTCATATTTATCAAACACTTCCTGCTTTGCTCTTTCATCTCCGAGACCTGTCTGCAATGCAAGGCATGATGCGCCCTGAATATCGCCGCAATAGGTGTTCTGATGGGGGCTGTAGTAAGCAACATGGATTGCTCTTTTAACTTTTTCGATTCTTTCGTTAAGATGAGCTGCTTCTGATTCTCTGCCGAGAATTTCCGAAGCCTCAATGGTCTGCTGCATAAATCTTACATAAAGGCAGGTGTTGACATAAACCTCGGGGATTCTGATTTTTTCGGGAGTACACCAGTCTCCGAGACACCAGCCGTTTTCTTCCTCACGGTAGACAAAACCGTTTTCACTTCTGCTTTCAAGATAATCGAGGAAATGGAGCATCTTCGGGAAGAATTCGTTGAGAAGCTCTTTGTCACCGTAAACTTTATAGAATTTATAGGGCACTTCGATTACCGCGCCGCCCCAACCCGAAGGGCCTCCGCCGCCACCCATCCAGGGAGCTGTGTGGGGAATATGACCCGAGTTTTTGCACTGACAGTCGGCAATATCATAGAGCCATTTTCTGTAGAATTCACGGCTGTCGAGGAGCATCATACCTGCTTCACAGCAGAGCTGACCGTCACCCGTATAACCGAGTCTTTCACGATGCGGACAATCGGAGGGCACACCGCTGTGCATATTGCAAAGCTGGGTTTTTATGTATGCTTCATAAAGCCAGTTAAGATTTTCATTATCACTTTCAAATGACGATATAACGGGGCAATCGGAATGAACAACATCAACTCTGGTTGGTTCAACATCGCCCTCAACTCTGAAATAACGGAAGCCGTGCCATGTAAATTCGGGAATATATTCACGGTCTGTTCCGTCGGTTATAAATGTATCTGTCTGATAACCGTCTGCAAACTTGACTCCGTAGTAAGGTCTTTCGTCATAAATTTCCTCGGCATAGCTAACAACGATTTTCTTTCCTTTTTCGTTGCATTTGAAAACAGCATAACCTACAGTGTTTTCGTCAACCTCATAGAGCTTTGTTTTGCCTTCATCCTTTATAAGCTTCGGTTCGAGAGTGCGGATAACTTTATCGGAGGGTGAAAACTGAATCTGAAAATTGCTTTCAGGAGCGGAAATAACTGTGCTTTCCGAAAAATCCTCTCCGATGTAACCATTTTTATCAAAGCCTTGAGGATACTGCGAATAATCGTGATATTCACCCATATAGAGATTGTTTTCAAGAATATAACCCTTGCGTGCAAGAGTTGTTTCGTCGCAAAGAACATCTCCGCTTTCTTTTTCGATAACATAGCAGAGCTTCGGCGTTCCGAAAACAACATTTCCCTCTGCCATTCTCTTGTTCTGATTATAATAACCGTTGCCGAGCATAACGGCAAGGGTGTTTTCACCGTCAAGAAGATAATCGGTTATGTCATACTTAACGGCATAAATTCTGTAGGAAAATTCGCTCGGAAGAGGAAAGTTGAGCAAATTGAGGTCTCTTTCGCTGTAATTGGTCGCATTGGGGGTAAGCAAATCTTCGCTCACCTTTTTGCCGTTGATATAAAGATGGAAAAAACCGAGACCGCAGATTGTAATCTCCGCTTTTTCACCCTTTACAGCATTGAATTCTTTTCTGAAAAGAGGAGCATCGTTTCCTGTGCATTCAATCCATTTTGCACCCTTGAAAAGTTCGTTGCTTGTCATATTTTATACCTCCATTTCTGAAAGCTCGTTATATCTGGAATTACATTCTTCCCATTCATCCATCAGAATGAGCTGAGCTTCGGTTGCCTCGTCAAGTTTATTTGTAAACTCGATTATTTTTTCATAGTTCGCCGCAGTTTCGGGCGATGAAAGAATAGCGTTATATTCCGAAATTTCTCCGTCAAGACGGTCAATATCCGCTTCAAGTCGACTGATTCTGCCTCTGAGCTTATTCATCTCGCTGTCACGCTCTTTGCGGAGCTTATAGAGATTAACTTTTACTTCGGCTTTTTTCGGTTTTTCCTTCGTCTGAGAAAGAACGGCATCCGCATAATCATTATAGTCACCGTCAAACTTATCAAAACCGTTTTGGTTCATGCGGTAAATCTTGGTTGACAGCTTATTGATAAAATATCTGTCATGCGAAATACAGATTATTGTTCCGTCAAAATCAGAAAGCGCCGCTTCAAGAACTTCTCTCGACGGAATATCAAGATGGTTTGTCGGCTCGTCCAGAAGCAAAACATTTGAACCTGAAAGCATAAGCTTCAGAAGGCAGAGCTTTGCTTTTTCACCGCCGCTTAATGTTCCGACATTCTTGAAAACATCGTCGCCTCGGAAAAGGAAAAGGGCAAGATAACTGCGAACGGTTGTTTCGTTAAATGAACGGTGTTCATCCCATATTTCGTCGATAACGGTTTTATCATTGTGAAGAGTTTCAAGACTCTGGTCGAAATAGCCCGTTTTGACATTCGCACCGAAAAGAAAGCTTCCTGCATCTGCCGATTGCTGACGGATCAGAATTCTCAGAAGAGTTGTTTTTCCGCAGCCGTTTGCACCGAGCATAAAAACTCTGTCATTCTTGAAAACCTGCATATCAGCATCGGAGAAAAGACATTTTTCGCCAAAAGACTTTGAAATTCCTTTAACAGTCAGCACATCATTACCTGTTTCGCAGACAGGAGTGAATTTCATTCGCATTTTTGAAAGCGGTGGATCGGGAACAACCAATTCCGCCTTCTTTTTTTCAAGCATTTTTCGTTTGCTTTCCGCGGTAATAAAGTTGCGCTCTCTTGCAAATGAACGTTGCTGTTCAATAATTCCTTCAATGCGTTTTATTTCTTCAAGCTGATTTTCATATTGGCGTCTTTCGCTTTCAAGGCGTTCTTCCTTGAGTTTCAGATAAGTTGAGTAATTTCCCTTTGAATAATGGCATTTGCCATGAGAAAGTTCAACAGTTTTATTTGTCACCTTATCCAAAAAATAACGGTCATGGGAGATAACGATAACCGTTCCTCTGAAAGATGAAAGAAAGTCTTCAAGCCATTCCGTTCCTGCAATATCAAGGTGGTTTGTCGGTTCGTCAAGAAGAAGAACCTCTGAGCCGCTCAAAAGAAGCTTGCACATGCTCAACTTTGAACGTTGACCTCCGCTGAGTTTATCGCAGGTTAATGTGAAATCGCTTTCGGAAAATCCGAGACCGATTAGTGCGGCACGGGTTCTGCTTTTATAAGTCAGACCCTCCTGCTCCTGAAACAGCTCATGGAGTTTATTCTGCCTTTCAATCAGTTCGTCGGTATTTCCGATATGCGCATCAATTGAAACGGCGATATCTTCAAGCTCACGTTCAATTTCCATGAGAGGTTCAAAAATGCTCAGAGCCTCATCATAAACGGTTCTCACCGAGCCCTGACAGGCATGCTGTTCAAGATAGCCGATTTTAGTTGTTTTTGAAATAAAAGCTCCGCCTTCGGTGGGTTCAAGTTCTCCTCGGATAACCTTGAAAAGAGTTGTTTTGCCTGTTCCGTTTGCGCCGATAAGACCGACAAAATCGCCTTGATTTACATCAAACGAAACATTTTCAAACAGAACTTTGCCGCCGAAGTCAACTTTTAAATTCTGTATGCTTACAATAGCCATTTTATATCCTTAAGATTTGATTTAGATTCTTGTTTCAATTATTTCCATGTTACCGCTGATTTTATATTCGCCTGCATTTGCGGGAATGAAGATACTTTCGCCCTTTGTGAGTGAAACAGTTTCACCGCAGACATCAAGTGCACCGTTTCCGTCCATGATAAGAAGAGAAACAAAGGAATTTTCATCAGCAACTCCGCTGATTTCACCATTCAAATCGAGCTTCCAGACCTTGAAAAGAGGGCAGTCGGCAAGAAGCTTGCGCTCGGGTGTGTCAAGGTTTGCACCTTTACAAAAGTCGGGCTGTGAGTATTTTTCAAGTTTAGTAACTGCTGCGCCGTCCTCAACATGGAGTTCTCTTGGTTTTCCGTCGTTTCCGACTCTGTTATAGTCATAAATACGGTAGGTTGTGTTGGAGCTTTCCTGAACCTCGGCAAGTAATATACCTTTACAGATAGCATGAAGTGTTCCCGATTCAATGAAGAAGAAATCACCCTTCTTAACGGGCACTTTGCTGACATAATCGGTCAAAGTGTTGTTCTCGATTGCTGCCTTGAATTCTTCGGGAGTAATTTTATCCTCAAAACCGAGAATAAGATATGCATCTTCCTCTGCATCGATGATATACCAGCATTCGGTTTTGCTCTGTCCTCTGCCTGTTTTTTCACAATATTCTTTAGTGGGATGCACCTGCACGGAGAGATTGTCCATAGCGTCAATAAATTTTATGAGGATGGGGAAATCCGAAAAATTATCTGCATTCTTTCCGCAAAGAGCAGGATTTTCCTTTACTACATCTGCAAATGATTTTCCTGCGAATTCGCCGTTTGCAACAACGCTTGAACCAGCCTCATGACAAGAAAGCATCCATCCTTCAGCTGCATTATTCTTTTCGGTTTTAACACCGTATTCTTCAATAAGCTTTTTTCCGCCCCAGATTGTTTCTGACACAAAAGGATTGAGTTTTATGGGATATAAGTTCATTTTGAATTCCTCCAAACAATAATTTTTGCCTTATCTGTATTATTCTATCATATTTGTCCAACAATTTCCATAGGATATTTACAGGAGGAATGAAAATATGGAAAAAATTTTTAAAAACGCTAAGATTTTTTACTATGATGTTATAAGAAAACCCATTTCACCGAACTATGACAGTCTTGTAATGCAAATCAGAGACACTTCGCAGAAACTTGAAAGTGCATACAGTCGCTTTGAAAATGAACTGAATGAAGATTTGCTTGATTCGATCATTTATGAAATACAATCGCTTAAGGCGCTTTACAGATATCTTTTAAAAAGAGCAAAGGAATGCGGCATTGAATGCGCGGAAATCTCTGTTTTCGGCAGGGAGGTCAGTTTATGAACTCCGTTTTTATTTCTGCGGCAATAATCAGCACGGTATGCGTTCTGTGGTGGATGATAAAAAATGAAAGAGGCGGAATAACGTTCATAAAATCTGCCTTTCAGGGACTCGCAGGAATGTTTGCGGTAAATCTTTTAGGAATGGTTACGGGTGTAACCATCGCTGTTAATTGGTACAGCATTGTTTCGTTTATAATTCTCGGATTGCCCGGTGTTATCGGGGCATTGATGCTTAATTTGATATTCAGAATATAAAAACAACCGTTCTCACTGTTTTAAATTAAACAGTATGAACGGTTTTCTTATAAAAAAGGAGCAACCCGAAGGTTGCTCCCAAAAAATAGTTTTTTAATTATTCGTTGATTTCGATAACAACACCTGAACCAACTGTTCTACCACCTTCACGGATAGCGAAGCGGAGACCCTTTTCGATAGCGATGGGAGTGATGAGTTCAACATCCATGTCAACGTTATCGCCGGGCATGCACATTTCTGTGCCAGCGGGAAGGCTGATTACGCCTGTAACGTCAGTTGTTCTGAAATAGAACTGAGGACG